>OZ241370.1:2388333-2746666 GCA_965200665.1 Rhodopila sp.
GCTCGTGACCGGCACGGTCAGGGTCTCGGCCAGGATCACGCTGTCCTGTAGCGCATTGGCATCCGCGATGCGGACGCTCGATGGTTTGCTGGGTGCGACCGGAGGCAGGTCGATAACCGGCGTCGGGCCGTCCGCGTGCCATGCGCCGAAAGTCTCGGCAACCACGCGTCGTGCCTGCTGGGGTGAGACATCGCCCACAATAACGATCGTGGTCAGATCTGGCCGGAAGGTGGTCTTGTAATAGGTCCGCAGGTCGTCCTGGTCCAAGGCCACTATCGACGCGGGGGTGGGCTGGCGCAGGCTCGGGTCGTTCTGCGGCAAGATGGCGGCGCGAAGGGCGTTTCGCGTTAGGTAATCAGGGGTTCGCATCTGGCCGGCGACACTGCGGGCAAGCTGGCCGCGAACGATGGTGAAGGCCTCAGGCGGAAATGCAGGATGCAGTTCGTTTTCGGCCAGCAAGCGCATGCCGTCCTCAAAGGCCGAGGTCAACACACGGAGGGAGAAGTTGGGGCCCGTGCTGATCTGGGCTGCGAGGGAATCAGCCTCCTTTTGGTAGGCGAGCCGATCATGTGATTCGGTCCCGTATTCAAACAGCCCGCGCATCAACGAGGCGATGCCTTCCTTGCCCGGCGGCTCCTGTGAGGCGGGAACCTGGCGAACACGGCCGAAGACGGAGACGGTATGCGTGATGTGTTCCGGCTGAACGATCAGGCGCAGCCCGTTCGGCAACACGCTGACGTCGGGTGCGGTGCCTGGGTCGGGCAGGTGCGGCGTAGCCAACGCCGAAGCCGCCCAGGTGGGTAGGGTGACCGGACGATCAGGCGGCGTGCCGAAAGATTCCGATCCACCGAAGCCCTGGCTCACAACCGGCTTGGCGGCATCATGTGGGGTCAGAATGGCGGTGACCTGATGCTCCGGGTCAAGTATTTGCCGCGCCAGGCGATTGACGTCGTCGTCGGTGACGGCCGCGTAGGCGCGGGCTACCTCCTCCGGCGAGTTGGCGCCGGCGAATGCGAGTGCCTGCGACCAGTTCGCTGCCAAGCCGCTGATGCTGTTGGCGTGAAAAGCCAACTGGGCCAATTCCTGACGTTTGGCGGCTGCAATCAGGTCGGCGGGAACACCGTGCTGAGCGGCGTCGGCCAGGATGCTCCGGGTCTCGGCCAAAAGCGCCGTTGGGTCGTCTCCGGTCGGGAAGCCAACCATGGCGAGGCCGAAGCCGACATCGGGTTTTGCGCGGTAGGCGAAGCGCGACAGCAGCGCCTTGCCGGCCGGCACAAGGCCGTAGAGCGCGCCGCGTTCACTGGCCAGCACATCGCCCAGGACATCGGCGGCGGCGAAGTCACCACTTTTCAGGCCCGGCATCCGGTAAGCCAAGGCGATCAGGCCAACGGAAAGGTTGGTTGGCAGCGTCAGGGTTTTCGGCTCGACCGGTTCTGGGTTGATGGCCGCGTGGGGGGGCAGATCCCGCCTTGGAATGGCGCCAAACGCTGCCTCGGCCTGGGCCAGGGCGTCACCGGGGCGGACGTCGCCGGCGATGACCAGGATGGCGTTGTTGGGGGCGTACCAGGTTTCGTAAAAGCGCCGCAGCAGCGCAGCATCGGTTTGATCGAAGGATGGGCGGTCGCCGAGCGCATCATGTTCGTAGGGTGTGTGGTTGAACAGGATCGCTTGTGCCTGGGCCATGAAATTATAGAACGGGCTGGACAGGTCGCGGGAGACTTCCTGCTCGATCGCGCCGCGTTCCTTCTCCCAGTCTGCCTGGTTGAGTGACAGACCACGCATGCGCAGCGCTTCGATCTTCAGGGCAATGTCCAGATTATCAGCGGGGATCGTATAAGTATATTGAGTAACGGTCTCCGTCGTAGCAGCATTGTATTGGCCGCCAAGCAAGGCCCCGAGTTGAGAGAGTTGATCCTTGTCCAGGCCGTCACTGCCTCGGAACATCATGTGTTCCAGGGCGTGGGCCGTGCCGGGGAAACCGGCGGGACTGTCATTGGAACCGACGAGATAGTTCAATTCGGTCGTGACAACGGGCGCGAGGTGATTGGGGACGACCACGATCTGCAGACCATTGGGAAGGGTGGTGCGAAGAACCGCATCCGACGGTCCCTGGGCGGAGGCAAAGGGGATCGTCGCAAGATGGGAGGCCAGGGTGAGGGCGAGCGCCCAGGCGGCGAGGCGCATGTTAAACAGCTTGTCCTGCGGTGGTGCCGGCAAGGGTATGCATCATGCTGGGCGGAGGCAATGAAATTGGCAGCTGCAAAACAAGGCCGCGTTCGGATGCAGTGGCATCGCGAGGAATGCTTTGGGTTGGACTGAAGGACGGTAGCGAGATAAACAAGCCGTTCAATCGGCTGGCTGAGGCTCCCGGTCCAGGCTGCAGATGATTAGCTGGCAGCGGAGAGGCAGGGCCGTGTTGCGCCCGTTTTCAGCGTGGCTGCGGCGGGATCACGATCCGCCAAATATTGAACCATGATCCCGCCGGATATTTACTTCGTCATATGGTCCGCGGCTTTCTGGCCAGTCGAGGTATTATCGTGCCAGGGCGGGGCGCCGATGTTGACGTTCTTGGGTTTGGTCGCGGCCCCGGTCACACCGCCGGCAACACCGCCGATGGCAGCGCCCGCGGCCACCCCAACCGGTCCGCCAACCAGGCCGACTGTGGCCCCGGTGGCCGCGCCGGCCGCAGCGCCCCCTTCGGCCCGCTCTGGCTGGCGGGTGCCGCAGGCTGCCAGCATGCTCATGGATAATATGGCGGCGATCGCCACTGAACTTCGCATGGATTTCTTCTCCCTTGGGTAAGGAACGCTACCCCAACGCGACGGTGCCGGAACGGTGGCGGAACTGGCTACCGTTCCGTCCACACTAAACGGAATCGTGATGAAATGACATTGTCCGGCTGATGCCGGCTCGGCCTCAACGGTAGCCGGGCGGCGGAGGCGGCGGATAGCCTGGCGCGTATCCTGGCGGCGGCGGCGGTGGGGCATAGCCCGCGGGCTGGTAGCCGGGGACCTGGTTCCCGCGTGAATACATGCACTGGGAATAGGCAAGGTCATAGCGCTGCTGCAGGCTGTACTGGGCGCCTTGCGCAGGCCCGGCACCGACCGCGGTGCCCCCCAGCGCGCCGGCGCCGGCGCCGATCGCCGCGCCGCTTCCGCCGCCGATCGCAGCACCCAGCCCGGCTCCGAGCAGGGTCCCAATGACGGCGGTGCCGACCTGGCGGTTGTTGGCCTGCTGCGCACCGCCGCCGACCTGGCCTGATGCGAAGTCCTTGCACAGCGCCTGATCGCCCTGGAACACGTCAAATGGCTTGCCCGGCGCGGGCATCACGGCGACGGTCGGACCCAGTGGTTCGCTGGCACAAGCGCTCAGCAGCAGGACCGGCGCCAGGACGCCGGCGAATAGTTTCAAAGCATGCATCGTGATGTCCTTCTGTCCAGGGCTGCGGGAGCCGCAGCGGCGATCCCTAGCCCGTTTGCGGTCAAATGGTCCAGGATTGCGCGCCTTGGCCTGTAAGATGCACCCCGCTTGCAGTGCCGCCAGCGATGTTCAGTGCCCGCACGACGGCAATTCGCCGGCACGGTGGGACGATGAACATCATGAAGCCGCCGCCGCCTGCACCGGAGACCTTGCCGCCGATCGCGCCGTTGGCGAACGCGAGGTCGTACAGTGTCTCAATGCGGCCAGTGCTGATGCCGGTCGCGGTTCGTTTCTTCGCTGCCCAGGAGCGGTTGAGGATCGCGGCCATGCGCGGGATCTCGCCACGCAGCAATGCGTCCTTCATCTCCTGCGCTTCGCGCTTGAGCTGATGGAGGCTGTCGAGGACCTCGCCGTGTTGTTCACCGCCAGTCAGTTCGGTCATGCCGCGCTGCTGTTCGACGATGATTGCCTCGGAACGGCGGCTGACGCCGGTAAAGCAGACGACCATGGAGGTTTCCAGCTCGTTCAATACCGACGGCGCAACGCGCAGCGGGTTGACGATGACGCGGTCGCCGGCATGGAACTCGATAAAGTTGGTGCCGCCGAAGGTCGCGGCATACTGGTCCTGCTTGCCGCCGGCGAGGCCAAGGTCGATGCGCTCGATCTCGAAGGCGATGTGGGCGACGTCGTAGGGGCCAAGGGGAGCCGCAAGCAGGGCGCTGAACGCCTCCACCAGCGCAACCACGAGCGCGGAGGAGGAGCCAAGTCCGGAGCCGGGCGGGGCGTCCACGTAGGAGGTGAGGCGCATCGGCGGGATGGTGCCGCCGCCGAACTGCGTGAGCATGCGGCTGGCGACGCCGGCGTGGAGGCCAAGCCGAGCCTGCGCAAGACCGTCATGCGAGGCAGCAAGGGTTTCCTCGATCTCGAGGTCAGGGGCGACAAAATGCAGCTTGTCGTCATCACAGGGTTCGATGAAGGCGTAGGCGTAGCGATCGATCGTGGTGTTCAACACGGCGCCGCCGAACTGGTCGCAGTAGGGGCTGAGATCAGTGCCGCCGCCGGCCAGGCCGAGGCGAAGCGGTACACGGGCGCGTATCGTACTTGGCCGGGACCGCAAAGGTCGCTCCTGATTTCGTGATCAGGTGCGGTTATCCAGGATAGGCCGCAGGAAGGAAAGTAAATTCCCATTACGGAACAAAAACCCGGCAACGTCAGCGGCCGCGGCAGCCTGCATGTCGGTTTCCTGGTCGCCGATCATGATCGCGGCGGCCGGGTCAATGTCCCATTGTGCCATCAAATCGAGCAGCATGCCGGGCAGCGGTTTGCGCCAGGGATGCACCTGCCGGTAGGCTTCAACGCTGGCTGCGGGGTGATAGGGGCAGTAGCGGGCATCGTCGATGGTGCCGCCGGCTTGGCGGGCCTGGTCGGCGATCCAGTCCAGCAGCGTGTGGACGGCGGCCTCGTCGTAGTGGCCGCGGGCGACACCGGATTGGTTGGTGACAATGAAGACGTGCCAGCCGGCCTGCGTGGCGTGGCGTACGGCATCAAGGGCGCCGTCGACCCACTCGAAGCGATCGCGGGAACCGACATGGCCATGGTCGACATTGAGCACGCCGTCGCGGTCGAGAAACAGCGCCTTGCGGTGCAGCAGGGCGGGTATCTCGGTTTGGGCTCGGGCGAAGTCATCAGGGATGCCGATGTCGCGAAAGTAGCCGGTGGCAATGGTGCCGCGCAGCCGACCGGCGGATGCCAGAGCGGGCAGGATGTCGGCTTCCAGGGAGCAGGCGGCCTTGAGGTGTGGGATCAGGGTCCGGTTGAACAGGTAGACACCGCCGTTGATCGTGCCGCCCGCGCCGGGGGGCGGGCGTTCGCGGAAAGCGGTAACACGGTCGTGGTCGGTTTCGACGATGCCGTAGCGGGAGGCATCGTCGAGCTGGCGCAGGACCAGCCGGCCGACCGTATCGGGCGGGTCGTTCGCAGCGTTGGCGAGTAGATTGGCCAAGTTGCAGTCGAACAGGGAGTCGCCGTTGCACAGCAGGAAGCGGTCCTGGAGCTGGTCACGGGCATGGTAGACGGCGCCGCCGGTGCCGGCGCGGATCGGTTCCTCAGACAGCGTAATCCGAACCGGGCAAGGAAGTGCGGCCTCGATTTCAGCCGCGACGCACTCGATCTCGCGCGACAGATGGCCGGTGAGCAGCAGGAAATCCGTAACGCCGAAGCGGACGAATTCGCGCATCAGCCAGTACAGGAAGGGACGGCCGCCACAGGGTAGGATCGGCTTGGGCGTGCTGGCGGTCAGGGCGCCAAGTCGGGTGCCGAGACCGCCGACCAGGATGGCGCATTGGGTGACAGTCGCGGCTTTCACTGCGCTGCGGCCTCATTGCTCTCGGCTGCGGGTTCCCGCCCGGCGAGCACCTTGTCGACGCGACGGCCATCCATGTCGAGCACTTCAAAGCGCCAGCCGCCGAACACGATACGGTCACCAACCCTTGGGACCCGGCGCAGAAGCGCGAGCAGCAAGCCGGCGAGGGTATGGTAGCTGCCTTCGGCAGGCAGGTCCGGAAGGTTCAGGCGGGCTTTCAACTCATCGACGGGGGTCATGCCGTCGAGTGTCATCGTTGTCTCCCCTTCCGGGCCGGGGACGCCTTCCTGGTGTTCGGGGCCGGAGGCATCACCGACGATCGCCTGCAGCACGTCGGCGGCGGTGACCACGCCTTCGAAGCTGCCGTATTCGTCCATCACCAGGGCGAGGCCCAAGGTATCGGATTTCAGCCGTTCCAGGGCGTCGAGCGCGCTGATCGCGTCGGGCACGATCATCGGCTGGCGCAGGCTGGCGCTGAGGGACAATTCGCCGCCGCTGAGGATGCGGTCGAGCAGGTCCTTGGCCTGAACGACCCCGACAACGTTGTCAATCGAGCGGTCGCACACCACGAAGCGGGAGTGCGGTGCGGCTTTCAGCGCGGCGATGATCGACTTGGCGGGATGGGTGCGATCGATCCAGGCGAGCTCCGTGCGCGGCGTCATGATTGCGCGCACCGGCTTGTCGGCAAGGCGCAGGACGCGTTCGATCATGTCGCGTTCCTCCATCTCCAACACGCCGGTCTGGGCGCCCTCCAGCAGCAGCGCCTTCAATTCTTCCTCCGTTACGGACTGGCGCGACGGCCGATTGAGCGCAAACAGCCGCAGGATGGCGTTGGAGGACTTGCCGAGCAGCCAGACCGCGGGCGCGACTATTTTCGAGAGGATGGCAATGGGGCGGGCGACCCGGATCGCCATTACCTCAGGCCCACGCAGCGCGAGCTGCTTGGGCACCAATTCGCCAAAAACCAGGGTCAGGTAAGTGGTGATGATGACCACGGCCGCCAGCGCCAGGCTTGCTGCGAACGGGGCGATCAGCGGAAATTGCTCGAGCCAGGTCTGCAGATGGGCGGTGATGCGGGCGCCGCCGAAGACGCCTGTGACCACGCTGACCAGCGTGATGCCGACCTGGACGGTGGGCAGGAAGCGTTGCGGGTCATCGGACAGGGCTCTGGCGGCGGCGGCACCCTTGACGCCCTTGCGCTCCAGCACCGACAGCCGGGCTCGGCGGACCGAGACCAGCGCGAGTTCGCTAAGCGAAAACAGCCCGTTAAGCACGATCAGCAGCAGGATGACGGTAATTTCAAAGCCAATGGTCATGGGAGTTCCGGATCGACGCGACGGATGTACAACGCGAATTGAGGCGTTCTATCACAACTGAGCCACCGTCATGAGAGCTTGAGGGTGTGCTGCAACAAGGAGACGTTATGCCGGCGATAGTCGTGTTTCTCAGCCTGCTGGGGTTGGTGCCATTCGTGGCTTTTGGATTGGGGGCGGTCGGACATATTCCCGAACTCGCTGAACGGATGCTTATCGCACTGATTGACTACGCGGCGCTGATCCTGGCGTTTGCTGGCGGCGTGCATTGGGGGCTGGCGCTTTTACCCGCAGCAGTTCGACCTGGGCTTCGGTTCGGTGCCGGCGTGCTGCCGCTGATCATCGCCTGGATCGGCTTGGTGTTGGCGCAGATGTTGTCGCCATGGATGGCGCTCGCGGTGCTCATCCTGGGCTATCTCGCAACTGTGTTGACGGAACATCGCGCGGCGCAGAGGCTGCAGGTGCCACCGCGCTATATGTGGATGCGCTGGGGGTTCTCCATCGTGGCGATTGTCATGATGGTCATGGTGCTGGTCCTTCGTGGGACCGGCCAGACCATTGTATTCTAATAATATCTGGCAGCAATCGGGGATTCATGATTGATTAACTATTGCCCGATAAATGAGCGGAGTGCCTCGCATGAGTGGTTCTTTTTCGCCTGACGCCAAGCCGGCTCAGGATACGCTGCCGACGGCGGAGATCATTCCGTTCCCCGGCCGTGCGCAATCGCCGGCGGCAAAACCGGAGGACCGTTTGGCGCGGGCGGTGGAATCGCTGAATGCTGCGATGGCGGAACAGAAGACCGCGCTGGCGGCCTGGCGCGGAGCGCTCGGGGCGCTGCAGGCGAGCACCAACGGATTGGGCGACAGCCTGAAGCGTTATCAGCATAATCTTGGAAGCCTGGGCGGCCAGGTCGCGGCATTGCGCGATCAGGCCATCACCATGGAACGCTGGGCGGACGGCGTTTTGTCGAAGTAAGGCTTGCCACCATCTTCTCGGCTTGCTTCGTTTGCAGGCGGAGGAGCCCGGACAATGATGGATAGGTTGCGCGCGGCGCGAGTCGTCCCGGTGGTGCGGACGCGGTCGGCGGTTCACGCTGAAACGGTGGTGGCGTGGCTGCGCGCGTCGGGACTCCGGATCTTCGAGATTACAATGACGATCCCCGGCGCGGTAGCGCTGATCCGGCGGCTGGCAGCGGAGCCCGACCTGCTGATCGGTGCGGGAACAGTGCCGGATGCAGCGACAGCCTCAGCCTGCCTCGACGCCGGGGCAAGGTTTGTGGTTGCACCATGGGTCGATCCGGCGCTGGCGGAACCGTGTCGGCGGGCGGGGGCGCTGCTGATGTTGGGTGCGCTGACGCCGACGGAAGTGCGGGCGGCGCTGGCGGCCGGGGCTGATGTGGTAAAGGTGTTCCCAGCGTCATCCGCGGGCGGGCCAAGTCACGTTAAAGCCCTGGCCAGCGTGTTTCCCGGCATAGCGTTCTGCCCGACCGGCGGGGTGGAGCCAGGAAGTGTCGCCGCCTACCTGGCGGCCGGCGCAGCGTTCGTCGGCATGGGCGGTGCACTGGTCGATGAGGCACGCGTTGCCGCCGGCGACCGCGCGGCGATAGAGGCGGCAGCACAGGCTGTGCTGTGAGTGTCGACCTGTTGTGCATGGGTGAGCCGATGCTGGAGTTCTCCCAGCTTCCGGCCAACGCCGACGGTTCCCAGCATTATCTCGAAGGCTTCGGTGGCGACACCTCCAACGCTGCGGTAGCGGCGGCGCGCCAAGGCGCGTCGGTTGGCTATGTAACAGGGCTGGGGATGGATATGCCAAGCGAGCGGTTCATGGCGCTGTGGGCGCGGGAGGGCGTGGATACAACCTGCGTCATGCGGTCCGAACGCTATCAGACCGGCGTGTATTTCGTAACCCATGATGCGGCAGGGCATCATTTTCTGCATTACCGCGCCGGGTCGGCCGCGGCGATGTACTCAGTGGCGGATGTGCCGGTGGCGGCGATCGTGGCTGCGCGAATGCTGTATGTGTCCGGGATCAGCCAGGGGATTTCAGACAGCGCCTGCGACGCGGTGTTTGCGGCAATTGACGTGGCGACGAGCCACGGGGTGTCGGTGGCATACGATACGAACTACCGGCCCAGATTGTGGCCGCCGGCGCGGGCGGAAGCGGTGATGCATGCGGCGATGCGGTCGACGACCTACGCGCTGCCGGGGTTCGATGACGTGCGGGTTCTGACCGGACTGACCGATCCGGATGCGATGCTGGATTTCTACCTGCGGCTGGGCCCAAGGGTGGTGGTGCTGCGGATAGGGGCGGAAGGTTGCTACGTGGCGACCACGGAACGAAGGTTGCGCATCCCTGCGTTCCCGGTTGTCGCGGTCGATGCAACCGGGGCCGGGGACGTGTTTTGTGGGGCTTTCCTGGCGCGCATCCTGGCGGGTGATGAGGCGACCGTGGCGGCACGGTATGCCAGCGTCGCGGCGGCTTTGGCCTGCACCGGCTATGGCGCGGTGGGGCCTATTCCGATGGCGGATGTGGTGCGGCAAGCGCTCGACGGCTGGGCACAGGGCGCCTGACCGCCCTTTGCACGACCGTCGTCATACTGTGATGATCAGCTGCGGAAACGTTGACACTGCGGCGAATTACGCCGAGGGTCAAACGGCTCAGTAACGGGAAGCCGGTTGAAATCCGGCGCGGTCGCGCCTCTGTGATCGGCAGGTATTCGATGCTCTGCCGGAAGCCAGACCTCGCTGAGTATGTTGAATTTCAGACGGGACGCGTCATCCCCGGGAGATGTCATGAGCGCCGATACAGCCCTTAACCTTGAAGTTGCCGCCGAACAGGTCGTCATCCCGGTGCGCGAAATTCTGCCGTGGGCGATCTTCGGCGGCTTGCTGGCGCTGCTGGCGATCTATTTCGTGGGCGCGGAACAGGGCGCGACTTCGATCGTGTCGGGAACGTACATCCACGAGCTGGTGCATGACGGCCGGCACTTCATGGCATTTCCCTGCCACTGAGGGTTCAGGCAATTGGTCGGGCGGCTGTTGGTCCGCGGCCTGCTGGTCGGGCTGCTGGCCGGACTCGTGGTGTTCGTGTTTGCGCGGGTGTTCAGCGAACCGCTGATTGATCGTGCTATCGCGTTCGAGGGGCACCTGCATGAGATGGCGGGTGGCGCGCCGGAACCCGAACTTGTCAGCCGCGCCGTGCAGAGCACGATTGGCCTTGCGATCGGGGTCATGACGTACAGCTGCGCGTTGGGTGGTATCTTCGCGTTGGTCTTCGCCTATGCGCAGGGACGCCTGGGGCGGACAGGGCCACGTGGCATCGCGGCAATCTTGGCGGCGGCGGCTTTTGTCGTGCTGTTTCTGGTTCCGCAACTGAAGTATCCGGCGAATCCGCCGTCGATCGGTGAGCCGGATACGATCCGGGAGCGGACGGCGCTGTATTTCATGATGATTGCGTGGTCGGTGATGGCTGCCGTCGGCGCGTTGCTCATCGCAGGACGATTGCTGCGCCGGCTGGGGGTCTGGAACGCGTCCCTGGTCGGCGGTTTCCTATATGTCGTTGCGGTTGGCGTGGTCATGGGCGTTCTGCCTCCGGTCAATGAGGTTCCGCAGGATTTTCCGGCGACGTTGCTTTGGCAATTCCGAATCGTATCCCTGGGCGGTCACCTCGTGCTGCTGGGGACGCTAGGACTGATTTTTGGCAGTCTGAGCGAGCAATCGGTTAGCGCCGCGATGCTGATGCGCTGGGCCGGGCAGGCGCGGAGGCGTATCAGCGGTTGATTGCCAGGTCGCGCGGGAAAACTGCTGCCGGCTGCTCCCTGAAATGACACCACGCGGTGCGGCTCAGCCCTGATGTCGAGGGCTGGGCCGCACGGAGGGTGACGATCGTGCGTCAATGTGCCTTTCGCTAGGCCGCCTTAGCCAACGCCATCGCGCGCCAAACCCGTTCCGGAGTGGCGGGCATGTCAATGTGGGTGACGCCGTCGCCGCTGAGGGCGTCGATGATGGCGTTGATCACGGCTGGCGGGCTGCCGACGGCGCCCGCCTCGCCCGCGCCTTTGACGCCAAGCGGGTTGGACAGGCAGGGAACTTCGAGCAACTCGACCTCGATGTCGGGAATCTCGTTGGCGCGTGGCAAGGCGTAGTCCATGAAGCTGCCAGACAGAAGCTGGCCGGAGGACGGATCATAGACCGTGTGCTCCAGCACGGCCTGGCCGAAACCCTGTGTGACGCCGCCGGCGACCTGGCCGCGAACGATCAACGGGTTGATCGCCTTGCCGACATCATCGGACACGCTGTAGCGGATCAGTTCGACAACGCCGGTCTCGGGATCGACCTCGACCTCAGCAACATGGCAGCCGTTGGGGAATGTGTGGGCGTCGATCGGGGCAATTTCGGCGGCGTCCAGCAGGGTTGCCGGCTGACCGGCAGCGGCCTTCCTGCGCTGGGATTTGGCCAAATAAAGAATGTCGATACGGCGGTCAGTGCCGACGATCGAGAAATCGCCATCTGTGAACGTGATGTCGGCGACGGCGGCTTCCAGTTCCTCGGCGGCAGCCTGTTTGCCTTTGGCAATAACGGATTGCGATGTCAGCAGAATTGCCTGGCCCTCGGAATAGAGGCTGCGAGCACCGCCGGTGCCGCCACCGAGCGGAATGGTGTCGGTGTCGCCCTGGCGGATACGGATTTTGTCGCCGTCAATGCCGAGGTTGTTGGCGGTGAGCTGGACGTAGGCGGTTTCGTGGCCCTGGCCGGTGGACTGTGTGCCGACATAGACATCGACAAAGCCGTCATCGGCGAAGCGGATTTCCGCGCGTTCGGTGGGATCGCCGCCTGTGGCCTCCAGGTAATAGGCCAGGCCAAGGCCGCGACGCTTGCCCTTTGCTGCCGCGGCGGTTTTGCGGGCCGCGAAGCCGGCGTAGTCCATGTGTGTGGTGGCGGCGTCCAGCACGATGCGGAAGTCGCCGCTGTCGTAGCTTTTGCCGACCGGGGTGGAATGTGGCATCGCCTCGGGCGGGACCATGTTGCGGCGACGCAGTTCGACCCGGTCGATTTTCAGCTCACGTGCGGCGGCGTCGACCAGGCGCTCCACGAGGTAGTTGGCCTCGGGTCGGCCGGCGCCGCGATAGGCATCGACCGGGACGGTGTTGGTGAAGACGCCCAGCACGTTGGCGTAAATTGCCTTGAAGCCGTAGACGCTGGAAAGCACGCTGGTGCCGGCGTAGGTGGGAATGTAGGGCGCGAATGTCGACAGGTAGGCGCCCATGTTGGAGATGTTTCTTGTCCGTAACGCGATGAAATTGCCATCGGCATCGATGGCAAGCTCACCGGTGGTCAGGTTGTCGCGACCCTGGGTATCGCACATGAAGGCTTCGCCGCGTTCAGCCGCCCATTTGACCGGACGACCCAGTTTACGCGCGGCGTAGCAGGTCAGTACGTGTTCGGCGTACAGAAACAGCTTCATGCCAAAACCGCCGCCGACATCGGGGGTGACGATACGGAATTTCTGCGGATCGGTGCCAAACAACGGGCCGATCAGGTTCTTCAGCAGCCAGCCGCCCTGGGTGTTGGCGTAGAGAGTCCAGCGATCAGTCTTGGGGTCGAAGTCGGCAAGCGCGGCGCGTGCCTCCAGCGAGTTCACCACGATGCGGTTGTTGATGATGGTCAGCTTGGTGACGTGGGCGGCTTTGGCGAATTGCGCCTCGGTGGCGGCCTTGTCGCCGATCTCCCAGTCGAAGGCCAGATTATGCGGGACATCCGGCCAGACCAGCGTCGCGCCCGTGTCCATCGCGCTGGCAAGCGCGGTGATCGAAGGCAGCGGGTCATAGTCAACCTCGATTGCCTCGGCGGCGTCGCGGGCCTGTTTGATGGTATTGGCGACGATAAAGGCGACTGGGTCGCCGACGTGGCGGACGATGCCTTCGGCCATGACCGGGTGCGGCGGGGCGGCTTGGGGGGTGCCGTCACGGTTCTCGACCAGTGCGGCGCAGGGCAGCGGACCCACACCGTCGGCCTTGAGGTCGGTGGCGGTATAGATGCCGGCAACGCCGGGAAGCTTTGCGGCCGCGGCGGTATCAAGACGGGTGATGGTGGCGGCTGCATGCGGGCTGCGCAGGACGACGCCGAACAGCATGCCGGGCAGGGCGATGTCGTCGGTGTAGCGGCCAGCGCCTTTCAGCAGCCGGGGATCCTCCACGCGGCGGACGGGCTGGGCAAGACCAAATTTGCTGGTGGCGGTCATGAGCGTGCTCCCGGAGGCTGGTGGCGCGGTTTGATGACAGCATGTACGCTACGCATGGAAAAGGCCAAGGGGCGATCGCCGGCGGGTGGTTGCCAAGGGGTAATTGATGACAGGACGCGTGGTTGTGCTGAACACGGGCTCATCAAGCCTAAAATTCGCGGTCTACCCGATAGAGGCGGAGGCGCCGCCACTGCTGTCGGGCGAGGTGGAGGGAATTGGTGGATCCGCTTCGTTGAAGATCGGCGATCGTTCGCAGCCGGTGACGGCGGCGGATCCACATGCGGCAATGGAGGCTTTGGCAGCGTTGCCCGACGGGCCGCTGGCCGGCGAGATCGCAGCCTTCGGGCATCGGATCGTGCACGGCGGGCCATCGCTGGATCGGGCGGTGCTGGTGGACGATGCGAACCTGGCGAAGATCGAGGCGGTGTCGCCGTTGGCGCCGCTGCACAATCCGCCGGCGCTGGACGTGTTGAAGGGGCTGCGGGCGCGGTTTCCGGAGGTGCCACAGGTGGCGTGCTTCGACACGGCATTTCATCGCGGTCATCCGGCGGTGGCAGACCGGTTTGCAATTCCGGATGCGCTGTATCAGGAAGGCGTGCGGCGCTACGGGTTCCACGGGTTGTCGTACAAATACATCGCAGGCGCGATGAAGACGGCAGCATCGGAGATTGCTCGGGGACGCGTGGTGGTGGCCCATCTGGGGTCCGGGGCGTCGATGTGCGGCATGGTGGATGGGCACAGTGTCGACTCCTCGATGGGGTTCACCGCGTTGGATGGCTTGCCGATGGGGACCCGATCGGGCTCGTTGGATGCCGGGGTGATCCTTTGGCTACAGCAGCAAAAAGGCTGGGACGTCGATCGGGTCGAGTTCTTTCTTTATCACGAATGCGGATTGAAGGGCATGTCCGGGCTGTCGAACGACATCCGCACATTGCTGGCGAGTGATGCGCCGCTTGCCCGATTGGCGGTCGAATATTTTGTTTATCACACCGCTCGTACGGCGGGTGCGCTGGCGGTCAGCATGGGTGGGATCGATGGGATGGTGTTTACCGCCGGGATTGGCGAGCACAGCGCCGCGATACGGGCCCGCGTGCTGGCGCGGTTGGGATGGTTCGGGTTTACCTTGGATGAAGCGGCGAACGAGGCGGCCCGGCCCGGGCGGATTACCACGCACGAAAGTCGGCTACCCGCCTTCGTGATCCCAACGGACGAGGAACGGGTGATTGCGCGTGAAACGATGACACTGATGGCGAGGCCGTAATGGTTGGAACCCCAACCTTTGCCGTTCCACCGGGCTTTTTGGGGCTTCGGCGGTCGGATCGGAATGCGGATTTCGTCGTCGCCGGTGTGCCGATGGACATCGGGACGACGAACCGGGCCGGCACTCGCGATGGCCCTGCGGCCATCCGGCGTGCAAGCCGGATGCTGACGGATGGCGCCCACCCCGTGCACTGGGTGGAGCCGGCGCAGATGAGCCTGTCCGACACCGGGGATTTTGAACTTGCGCTCGGGGATATTGCCGGCTCACTGGCGGCCATTCAGTATCAGGCAGAAACGATTGAGCATCTGGTCGCGCTCGGCGGCGAACATGGTATCACGCTGCCGCTGCTGCGGGCGGTTGCCCGGCGATCGGGTGGGCCGGTCGGGCTGGTGCATTTCGATGCCCATGTCGATACCTGGCCGGATAATTTCGGTCAGGCGTTTGCCCATGGCTCACCGTTCTACCATGCGATCAACGAGGAATTGGTTGATCCGCGTCGCATGATCCAGATCGGCATCCGCTCACCGGTTCAGCGGGAGGTGATGGACTGGACGCTGGGCAAGGGCGTCACGGTGCTGTCCGCGCAGGATGTGCATGCAGCCGGGCCGGCGGCGGTGGCGGCGCAGATCGCCGAGGTTGTCGGTGATGCGCCGGCCTATCTGAGTTTCGACATTGATGCGCTGGACCCCGCCTTCGCGCCGGGTACCGGCACGCCGGAGGTGGGCGGACTGGCATCATGGCAAGTGCAGGCGGTGCTGCGGCGCTTGGCAAAGGTCCATTTCATCGGAATGGACGTGGTTGAGGTGGCGCCGGCCTATGATGTTGCGGAGATTACCGCGCTGGCCGCCGCGACGGTGGTTTGGGAATATTTGGCACTGGCGGGGAGCCATGCACTGAAAGTTTAGCCACCTCCCAAATACGCATTGCTTGTTTCGCGCGATCGCCCCTATATCCCGCGCCTCGCCTCTGAATGGGGCGGTGACGCATCCGCACGTGCCGCGAGCCTGAGGCTTCCCAAGGATCCCCGGGCACAGCAACGACGTAAACGCGTCCTTTTCGATAGTCTCGGCCAACCGTGGGCCGGGGTCGTTTAGGAACACGCCTATGTCCGACCGCACCGACGCGATGCGAAGTACCACCAGCATCGTCTGACCCCAGAGCCGCAGCGACTTCGCGCGGCTTTGGGCATCCCCCGTTTCACCGGACGCGAAGCCGCGCGATCCGGCCTGTTCCGCGAGGATTCCCGCGATGTCTGTTGTTGCTCGTTCCCGTTCTGCCGTTTCCCCGCTGCGCCGCACGTCCGTCGCCTATCCGGTCCGCCATCCCACAGTGGATGAGGTGGTGGCCGCCGATCGTCCGGAGGAGCCGTTGCATTGCTTCCGTCCTGATGTGGTCGTTGCCACGGCGCAGGATTTCGTGGCCGGTTTCCCGGGCGAAGTTCTGTATGCGGTGAAGTGTAATCCCGATCCGGCCGTTCTGCGTGCTCTGTGGGATGGCGGTGTCCGGCATTTCGACTGCGCTTCCATGCCGGAAGTGCGCCTGATCCGCACGATGTTCCCCGACGCTGCCATTCACTTCATGCACCCTGTGAAGGCTCGCGGTGCGATCCGGGAGGCCTGGATACAGCACGGTGTGCGGGACTTCGTGCTGGATTCTGCGGCTGAACTGGCAAAGATCCTTGACGAAGTTACGGCCACGGGTGTGCGCGGGGCGCTGGGCCTGATCGTTCGGATTGCGCTGCCCAAGGGTGAGGCGCGGCTTGATCTGTCCGGCAAGTTCGGTGCGCCGGCCAACGAGGCGGTGGCGCTGCTGCGCGCGGCACGGACGTGCGCCGCCAAGGTGGGGGTCAGCTTCCATGTCGGCTCGCAGTGTCTTGATCCGCTCGCCTGGCGGGAAGCGCTGGCGCTGGCGGGCTCGATCATTGGTGCAGCCGGCGTAGCGATCGATGTTGTCGATGTCGGCGGCGGATTTCCTGTGGCCTACCCGGATCAGGATCCGCCGGACATGGGCGCGTTCTTTGCCGAAATCGAGGCTGGCTTCGATCGGCTGGGTCTGCCGAACGCTGTGCTGTGGGCGGAACCGGGGCGAGCCTTGGTGGCCGCCGGCACATCGGTGGTGGTACAGGTGCAGGCACGGCGGGACGAAGCGCTGTATGTCAACGACGGCGTGTATGGAAGCTTGTCGGACGCCGGCGAACTGGGGTTCCGCTATCCGGTGCGGTTGATCCGTGCCGGCGACGATGCCTTGGCCGAAACGGCTGCCTTCGTGCTTTTTGGTCCAACCTGTGACAGCGCGGACGTGATGCGGGGTCCGTTCATGCTGCCGGCTAATGTCGCTGAAGGAGACTGGATCGAGATCGGCCAGCTTGGCGCTTATGGCGGATGCCTGCGCACCGCGTTCAACGGCTTCGACCGAGCGCGGATCGTCGAAGTCTCGGACGGGGCTCCGGCAGTGGAACAGCTTCGGGTCGCTGCCTGACGGTAGCGCTCAAAAGGATACCACCGATGAAACATGTCGGCTTCAGCGGACGGCTGGTGATGCTTGGATTTGGCAGCATCGGCCAGGGTCTACTGCCTTTGATCCTGCGTCATATCGACCTGCCAGTCGACCGGATCACGATTGTATCGGGTGACGAACGTGGTCGTGATCTGGCCGGGTCATACGGGGTGCGGTTCGAGGTGCAGCCGCTGACGCGGGCAAACTTCAGCGAAATGCTGGCGCCGCTGGTCGGCGTCGGCGATTTCCTGCTGAACCTGAGTGTGGACGTGTCTTCGGTGGCATTGATCGGGTTCTGCTACGGGCGTGGTGCGCTGTATCTGGACACCTGTATAGAACCCTGGGCGGGCGGCTACACCGATCCAGCGTTGTCGCCTTCACAACGTTCGAACTATGCGCTGCGTGAGAGCGCGCTGGCGCTGGCGGGCGGCACCGGTCCCACTGGCGTGCTGACGCATGGCGCCAACCCCGGGCTGGTGTCGCATTTTGTCAAGCAAGCGTTGCTGAACATCGCGCGTGACACGGATGTCGATACGACAGTGCCGGCCGACCGGGCCGGATGGGCGGCTTTGGCGCACCGACTGGGCGTCAGGGTGATCCACATCGCCGAACGGGATACGCAAACGGCGGCTGTCGTGAAGCAGCCGGGTGAGTTCGTGAACACCTGGTCGATCGACGGCTTTGTCGGTGAAGGGTGCCAGCCCGCCGAACTTGGTTGGGGGACCCATGAAAAGGTGCTGCCGGCGGATGGTCTGCGGCACGATTTCGGCTGCGGTGCGGCAATCTATCTGATGCGGCCTGGGGCATCGACGAGAGTCCGCACCTGGACGCCGATGGCGGGGCCACTGCACGGATTCCTGATCACCCACAACGAAGCGATCTCGATCGCCGATTACTATACCGTTATGAATGATGGGGCGGTGGCTTACCGGCCGACGGTGCATTACGCCTATCACCCGTGTGATGACGCGGTGCTCTCGGTGCATGAACTGGCTGGACGGAACTGGCAGCAACAGTCTCGGCAGCGGCTTATGATGGATGAGATCCGCTCTGGGGTAGACGAGCTGGGTGTCCTGCTGATGGGACATGCGCGTGGCGCCTACTGGTACGGGTCGCGCCTTTCGATCGAGCAGGCCCGGGCACTGGCGCCGCATAATAATGCGACCAGCCTGCAGGTGACTGCGGCAGTGCTGGGCGCGATGGTTTGGGCGATAAAAAATCCCTGCTCCGGGCTGGTTGAGGCGGATGGGCTGGATCACGCGAGCGTGCTGGACGTTGCGGGACCCTATCTCGGCGACATCGTCGGAGAGTACAGCGACTGGAACCCGCTGCTGGATCGCGGGCGGCTGTTTCCGGAGACGGTGGACACGTCGGATCCGTGGCAGTTCGGAAATTTTCGAGTGGTGTGAAACAAGCGCCTGGGGGCCGTGTCCTGCTTTGCTTGCAAAAGTTCTCCTGTCTTGCAAACGCACTGGTTCAAACCGGCTGGCCTGCGTGCTCTGGCCAACGCAGACTTTCCGAACCTCGACCCCTGCACGTGCCGGGTGTAGCGTTTCCCTGAAGCGCGGAGGGAACCATGCTCACCAAGGCCCAGATCGAGGAATACAACGAAGTCGGCGCCATCGTTGTTCCGGATGTGCTGACGCCGGATGAAGTGCAAACGCTGAGCGCCGTAACCAACGGATTTGTTGAGCGCGCTCGGGGGCTGAACGAACATACTGCGATTTATGACCTGGAGGACAGCCATACGCCGGATGTTCCGCGGGTCCGGCGTATCAAGCAGGCGCATCTGCACGACCCTGCCTATGCCGCACTCAGCCGGCACCCGAAGATCATAGCCGTGCTGCAGGCGCTTTGGGGGCCGGACATTCGATTTGATACCGCCAAGCTGAACATGAAATGTGCCGGGTTCGGTGCGCCGGTGGAGTGGCACCAGGATTGGGCATTCTATCCCCATACCAACGACGACCTCGCTGCCGTGGGGGTGATGTTCGACGACATGGCGATGGAGAACGGGCCGCTGATGATCATTCCCGGCAGCCACAAGGGGCCAACGTTCAACCATCATGCCAACGGCGTGTTCTGCGGTGCAATGGACCCGGCCAATCGTGACGTCGACTTCAGCAAGGCTGTGCCGCTGACCGGGCGGGCGGGTTCGATCACCGTTCATCATGTGCGGGCGGTGCATGGTTCTGCGCCAAATGTGTCCGATCATGATCGGCGCCTGCTGCTGTTCCAGTTCCGCGCGGCAGATGCCTGGCCGATTCTGGGTTTCCCGGCCGGAATTGAGGCGTTCGAAGCACTGATGGTGGCCGGCCAGTCACATCAGCCTCGGCTCGCCCCTGCGCCGATACGGTTGCCGCTGCCGCCGGCGGCCAAGCAGGGGTCGCTGTATGAGAACCAGAAGGGGATGAAGACGCGGTTTTTCGCCATGCAGGCTGCACAATGAGCCAGACGGTTCCGCAGGAGCCGATCTTCGACCGTTCGCCGCATTCGTTTGGCGGCTCGCCGGTCGACCCGATCGTGTGCGATGCCTCCTTGGCGATGCTGCGACAGCGAACGGTGAATTTTGCCGCGCGCAGGTACGCCGACATGATGATGGTCACCGGGCTGGATCGGGCCACCGCGGACAGGCACTTCCGGTTGCGTGCGGCGACGGCTCCGGCTGGACTGGATGCGCGGTCGGTCGGGCCGGGCATTCAGGCGGATGCGAATGCCGCGTTCGCCGCCGGTCAGATCGTCATCGACACCGATGTCGCCAACCGGCGCGTGATGGTGCGTTGGGGCGACACCCAGGGTCTTGCGATATCGCGGCCGAACTACGGCAGCACGTTGTTGCAGCCGGGCGTGGCGCCCGCCTTCGATCCGCAGCCCGTCGTTCGGCAGTGTCCCAATGCCGGCAAGGCATGGCCGGTGGGTGATGCCGTCGAAACGGTGGCGCCGCCGCCGGCATCCTTCGCCGAGGCGTTGGATGCCTTCTTCGCCAGTTCGACGGGTGTGTATGGGGTTCTGGTAGGGGCGCCGGATCGCGTGCTGGCGGAACGATACAGCCTGTTTGGCGGCGCGGACCGGGCAACACCGAGCTGGTCGATGACCAAGGCGATCACTTGTACAGTGATCGGGCGGCTGGTTCACGACGGCTGGCTACGGTCGGTCCATGATCCTGCGCCGGCGCCGCTCTGGTCCGACGATCGGGGCATACATCGGTTAATTACGATGGACCACTTGGTGCGAATGCGCGCCGGCTTGGGCTTTCCGGTGCGTCATGAGGACGGACATACGACCATTGGGTTCGAGAACAGTGCAGTTTACCAGGACGCGTGTGACGCGTTTGAGGCGGCGCAGCGGTCGATTGTGGCGACCGTGCCGGGGGCGGTGTTCCGCTATGTGAACAGCGGGATGAATGTGCTGGGGGCGATCATCCGCGACCAGATCGAGCGTCGTGGCCTGCCATACGTCGAGACGGCGTATGGGCTGCTGGTGGATCGCCTGGGGATGAGCGGCTATCAACATTCTGCCGATCTCGAGGGCAACCTGATCGCTTCCGGCGCCGGCTATGCCAGGTTGCGAGACTACGCCAAGCTGGGCGTGCTGTATCTCAACGACGGGGTATGGAACGGCGAGCGACTGTTGCCGGAGGGGTGGGTCGATTACGCGTTGACGCCGACGCATACCGGAACGACCTATGCCGCCTGCTTCCGTACGAATTTTGATAGGGTGTTTCCGGATCTGCCGCCGGAGACAGCTTGGGCGGCGGGCGCGTCGGACCAGAAGGTGTTCATTCTGCGCCGGCAGCGGCTGACTGTCGCGGTATCAAATGAAACCGATCATGCGATGGATATGGCCGCATTGAACCGGCTGGTTGCCACCGCTGTCGCGTGTTACGCATAGAGGGGAACGGTCATGTCCGTGCGAAATGTTGCGCGTGAGAAGCTCGAACAGGGGCAATTGTCGCTGGGGGTCGGGATCCGGACCACCCGCAGCGTGGAAGTTGCCAAGATGATGGCAACGGCCGGGTTCGACTGGCTGTTCCTGGATATGGAGCATGGCACCATGTCGCTTGACGCCTGCGCCCAGATCTCGGCCGCTGCGCTCGATGCGGGGATCGCGCCGATCGCGCGGGTGCCGAACGGGCAGTATTCGATTGCCACGCGGGCGCTGGACAACGGAGCGCTGGGTATTGTCATGCCGCATGTCGATACCGCCGCCGAAGCCAGGGAAGTGGTGGAAAAGCTGAAATACCCGCCAATCGGCCATCGGTCGGTGGGCGGCTGGGGACCGCACTACCAGTTACAGAAGCTCAGCACCGGTGAGGCGGTGAAGGCGCTGAATGCCGCCAACCTGACCGTGGTGATGCTGGAAACGCCGGTGGCAATCGCCAATGCGGCGGAGATCGCGGCGGTGCCAGGGGTGGATGTGCTGTTGATCGGGTCGAACGATCTTTGTGCCGAAATGGGGATACCCGGAGATTTCGGCAGCGACCGGCTGGCGGAGGCTTACGGCACGATGATTGCCGCGTGTGCCAAGGCAGGGAAGTTTCCTGGTATGGCCGGAATCTACAACGAGAAGATCATGCCGCGGTATATCGGGATGGGCGCACGGTTTATTCTGTCCGGGCAGGATTCGGCGTTCATGCTGGCGGGGGCGCAGGCACGCACCGGGTTTTTGCGAACGACGCTGGAATAAGGGTCAGGCGGCCAGTTGCTGGGCAAACCGCCGCTGGCGCCATTGCAGCAGGTGCCACGCCAGCTTCGTGGCACCAAAGGACAGGCGACCGCGCGGCGGCAGGCCGACCGTTTTCAGGATCATCCCAGTGCCACGCTCGATGTGGTGGTAGCGGTAAAACCCAATGGCCCCAGCCATATAGGCGGCGGTGCAGTGGCCGTGCCGGAACGTCTCCGACTCCGGCTCATTGCCGCAGTGGTAGGCGTAGGCAAGCTCGTCGTCTTCCGATTCGCCAATGCGGCCCAGCGCGATGCGCAGCCGCTTCATGACGCCAAGATTCTCCCGGCCGAGGTAGCGTCGCATGTGATCGTAGAACAGCTTGAAATGGCGGTACTCGTCCCCGGCGATCAGTTTGCAAACCTGCTTCAGGACGGGTTCCGAAGTCGCTTCGGCCATGGCGGTGTAATAGCTGGAGGTGCCGGTCTCGACCATGCAGCGGGAGATCAGTTCGCCGGTCCGGGAACCGCGGATCGAGGCGTCAGCGTCGGTTTTAATCTGGTAGCCGGCTCTGTAACGACTGAAGGCGGCGGCAAAATCCCAGCTGGGGTCGGCAAGGGTGGCCCATTTGGCAAGGACGTCGCCATGCTGGACCTCTTCCTCGGCCCAATACTCGGCGGCGGCCCGAAAATCCGGATCGTCGTGGAACACCCCGCCGAGATACCGGGCGTAGTCGCGACCATTGCGCTCAACCATCGCCGCTGCTTTGACCAGGGGCACCAGCGCGGGGTCAACCGCCTGAGGATCGAATTTGTCCCACGCCACATCTTCGATCCGCCAGTGCTTCATGTCTGTAAACTGCTCGCTGTTCCAGGGCCCGCTTCAGTCCCATATATACGCACGCCAGTCGGAGGGGGAACCCGCGCCCGGGTGGACGCTGACCGGCGGTGCCAATCGGCAACAGGAGGTGCGCCTGTTCTGGGGTTTGATCCTGTCGATCGGTTCGGGCTTGGCCGTCCTGTCCGAATTGGGCGCCGGCTGTCCGGCGGATCAACTCGGTGATCGAAATCAGTGCAGCGCCGCCGCGGCGACGTCGAGCGCCTTCAGGGCATTATCCCGATTCTTGTTCTGCAGCGCCTGCTTCGCGGCCGCAAGCTGTTTGACGGGCTCATCGGTGATCGGATCGAATGTCCGGTTCAGCGCAACGGAGCGGTCCAGAAGGCGGGTTTGTCCCTTCTCGATAAAGTCGATCGCAGCGGCCAGCCTGCCGGCCTCGATTGCGGATTTCGCCAGATCGATGTACTCGGCCGGCGTTCGTTCGTTATTTTCGGTGCCCTTGGGCGCCGCTGGTATGACCGGGGCCGGGACGATTTCATGGCGCGGCTGAAGATCCGGTGTGCGGATAGCCGGTTGTTGCGGCGACCGGGGCGGTAGCGGGTTCAGGATGGACGCTGGTGGCCGGTCACGATCCAACATGCACGCGCACGAGGTTTCGTTGCTGGTACAGGTCTGGTTGAATTCGCATGAGCAGTATCGCTTGCCGTCGCGAGACGAACACATGCCTGCTAAGGCATGACCGCCTTCAAGCATGGTCATCAGCAGGAAGATTATGAGCGATCGGCGCATTGGCCCCCCGTCGGAGGATAGGGCACGCACGTTGAGCCGGCAATTAGACCGAACGTATGGTGGCCGTGTTCTATACTCTATTGACGGCTGATGTGATGGCGCAGCTGGCTTCTAGGACCTCACCCTGCTCCCTCTCGCCTCGCACCTGATCCTTGTCGCACAGTCCGGCACTCTCCAAAAGCCTGAGCAGCACCGAGCACTGCGCCGCGGCGGATGAGCCGTCGTCTTCGATTTTAAGGCGATCGTCCTAGTGCGGGTGCTTGTGGATCGGGTCCACCCAGTAGACTGCCTCGGGCTTTTCCACCGGTTCGATATCAAGATTGACGACCACTGCCTCATTGTCACTGCGAACCAGCACACATTCCAGCGTTTCATCGGTGGATGCGTTGATCTCCTGGTGCGGCACGTAAGGCGGGACGAAGATGAAGTCGCCGGCCTCGGCTTCGGCGACGTATTCCAGCGTCTCACCCCAGCGCATCCTGGCCTTGCCGCGCACCACATAGATTACGCTTTCCAAGGCGCCGTGATGGTGCGCCCCGGTCTTGGCGTTGGCGTGGATATTCACCGTCCCGGCCCAGATCTTTTGGGCACCAACGCGCGCCAGGTTGATGGCGGCGGCTCGGTTCATACCAGGCGTCTGGGCAGTGTTGGTGTCGAGCTGGTCGCCTTTGATCACCCGCACGCCGTTGAGTTTCCAGTCAATTGGCTCGTGAGGATGATCGTGATCATGGCTCATGGATCTTGCTCCGTTGCATCGCGTGCTAGCGCATGAAGAACTCGGCGCGGGTTATCCCGCAACAAAGTTTTCCAGCCAGTGAATGGTATAATCACCGGCCAGGAAGTCTGCATCGTCGACGATCCGCCGATGCAGTGGGATTGTGGTCTGAATGCCAAGCACGGCAAATTCGTCCAGCGCGCGGCGCATGCGATCGATCGCCCGATCGCGCGTCGGGGCGTGGACAATCAGCTTCGCGACCAGACTGTCATAGAAGGGCGGCACAAAATAGCCGGCATACAGGGCTGAATCAACGCGGACGCCCAGGCCCCCAGGGGCGTGGAAGGCCGTGATGCGGCCAGGTGTCGGGATGAAGGTCGTAGGATCCTCGGCCGTGATCCGGCATTCAATTGCATGGCCGTGGAACTTGATATCGGACTGCTCGTAACCAAGACGTTCGCCCGCCGCGACGCGGATCTGTTCGCGAACGAGGTCGACGTCACACAGCATTTCAGTAACCGGGTGTTCGACCTGCAGACGCGTGTTCATCTCGATGAAGGAAAACTGGCCGTCCTGGTAGAGGAACTCCAGGGTGCCGGCATTGCGGTAGCCTAGCTTACGCAATGCAGCGGTTGCGGTCTGACCAAGGGTTTCACGCTGCGTCGGGCTGATGGCAGGCGATCCGGCTTCTTCCAGCAGCTTCTGGTGGCGGCGTTGCAGGCTGCAGTCGCGTTCCCCGAAATGCACTACGTTGCCGTAATTGTCCGCCATGATCTGCAATTCGATATGGCGCGGGCGGTCGAGGTATTTCTCCATATAGACCGCGTCGTTGCCGAAGGCGGCGCGGGATTCGGTGCGTGCGAGGCCGAATGCTTCCTCAAGGTCGGCAGGATCGCGGGCGACTTTCATGCCGCGCCCGCCACCACCGGCGGCGGCTTTGATCAGAACCGGATAACCGATCCGGTCGGCCACGGCGCGGGCGGATTCGAAGTCCGGGAGTGCGCCGTCGGAACCCGGCACGAGAGGGACGCCAACGGCCTGAATAGCGGCCTTCGCTGCGATCTTGTCGCCCATCATGGCAATATGATCGGACGACGGGCCGATAAACGTCAGCCCGTGCGCATCGACCATTTCGGCAAAGGCAGCGTTTTCCGACAGGAAGCCGTATCCAGGATGAATCGCATCGGCACCCGTTATCGCCGCTGCCGACAGGATCGACGGGATGTTGAGATAGCTGTCCTTGGCGGCCGGTGGCCCGATGCAGACGCTTTCATCGGCAAGACGGACATGCATCGCCTCGGCGTCGGCCGTGGAATGCACTGCGACCGTTGCGATGCCCATCTCGCGACAGGCACGTTGGATGCGCAAGGCGATCTCGCCGCGGTTGGCGATGAGGATTTTCTGGAACAAGTGCCTATTCCAGGACGATCAGCGCTTCGCCGTATTCCACCGGCGCGCCGCTCTGCACCAGGATCGCAGTCACGGTTCCGGGCTTGGGGGCCTTGATCTGGTTGAATGTCTTCATCGCCTCGATCAACATCAGGGTCTGACCGGCAGCAATCTGCTGACCGATGGTGACGAACGGGGCGGCACCGGGCTCCGGGGCGAGATAGGCAACACCAACCATCGGGCTGAGAACCGCGCCAGGGTGGGCGGCGGCTTCCTGCGTCGCCGGCGCGGCAGATGTGGCCATGGCGGCGGCAGGCGCAGCAACAGGAAGCACCGTCGTTGCTACGCCACCCCCGCGCACCACGCGGATTCGGCTGTCCTTGTCGGCAATCTCAATCTCGGTCAGGCCGGTTTCCACCAATACGGCCGCGAGCGCGCGGATGGTGTCGGGGTCGATGGGGATGCGGGTCAACTTCAGTCCTCCAGTCTTTCGCCCCTCGTGGTTGAGGCAACGGCGCGCGTTACGGTCTAGCGCCGCAATGACGCGACAGCCTGCGCGCGTAGCATAGGCTCGGCGCCGGGTCCAATCGCACCCGGGATTTGGCCCTGGCTTAGTGGCGACCAAGCGCGCTAAGTCGGGCCGCAAGATCCACTATTAGGGCGAGCGTTGTCGCGCGCAAGGAGTTCTGCATGGCCCGCGTCCGCAGTCTTGAACCTGCCGAGCTACCGCCCGATCTGGCTGAGATTTTCGAGCGTTTTTCCGGGGATTATGGGCCGTTCCGCAACCAAGTGGCGGTGTTCGCGCATGTGCCGGCGGCGCTGCGACATCTGATGCCGATGCTGATGGAGCTGCGGGCGGCCGCAACGCTGCCGAAACGCTACCTGGAAATTGCCATTGTCGTCGTGTCGAAGCTGAACGCCTGCCACTATTGCGTGGCACACCACACGCCATTCCTGGCGGTTGAAGGGATCTCGTCGGAGGGGATCGACCGGCTGCTGGACCCGGACAATCCCGAATTGGACGCGGTGGACCGGCTGGTTGTCGAGTATGCCCACGTGGCGTGGGAGACGCCAAATCGGGTTCGCGACGAACTGTTCGGACGTCTGCGGCGGCACTTCTCGGAACCGCAAATCGTTGAGCTGACGTTGCGGATCACCCTGTGCGGATTTTTTAACCGGTTCAACGACGCACTGCAGATAGATGAGGAAGACGAAGCGCGGCTGGCGCTTGACGCTCTGTGAGCGGGGCAGACGAGGATCACGCAGGGCGGGACGGGCTTGCGAAGTGGGTTCTGCCGTTGATGCAGCGACGATGCCGAGCGCTGCATGAACTGTCCAAACCCGGTTCGCCGGCGGTTTGGGCATTGATCGTGGCCGGTGCCGCGTGCTCTGCCTGGCACGGAAGGCGGGCGGCATGATTTTAAACGCGATTCAGGCCGGGGAGGGGCCACCGGTTGTGCTGTTACATGGGCTTTTTGGGGCGGCGCGGAATTTCGGCACGATCCAGCGCGCGCTTGCATCACGGTTCCGGGTGATTGCTCTCGACATGCGCAATCACGGTGACAGTCCGCATGGCGCCGATATGCGCTATGCCACCCAGGCCGCTGACGTGCGGGAGACGCTTCGCTCGCTGGGGATCGAGACCGCGGCGGTGATGGGCCATTCGATGGGTGGCAAGGCGGCGATGGCGCTGGCGCTGTTATGGCCTGAAACCGTCGGACGGCTGCTGATATTGGACATCGCGCCAGTGGTTTATGAGCACGGCAATGCTGCGATCGCTGAGGCGCTGGCGGCAATTCCGCTATCGGCGTCGCTGACCCGGCCGGCGGCGGATGCGGCTCTGGCAGATGCGGTGCCAGGTGGCGACATCAGGGCATTTCTATTGCAGAACCTGCGTTTCGGTAAGGATGCGCACTGGAGGATCGGGCTCGCAGATATCGCCGCGGCAGTTGCGGACCTCGAAGGCTGGGTCACGCTGCCTGGGACCTATGACGGTCCATCAGTGTTCGTCACCGGAGCCCGGTCGGACTATGTTTTGCCGGAGCACCGGCCGATTATTCGGCGCTGGTTTCCCACGGCCCGTTTTGTTTCAATCAAGGATGCCGGCCATTGGGTGCATGCCGACAACCCTGCGGGGTTTCTGTCCGTGCTGGAGGCATTTCTGAACAAATGGCAATTATAAAACCGATTTTCTATTTCACCTCAACGTCGAGCCGCATCTTTGGGTGGATGCCGCACAGCACCACGAAGTTGCCCGGCACAGAAAAATTGATATTTGTCGTCGTGCCGGGTTCCTGATCGCCTGAATCGAAACTGAACGATTTCGAATCGATGTAGGCGTGGTGAATCAGTTCGCCGTCATCATTGATAATCGTAACCGTCTGCCCAACCTGGATCGACAGCGCATTGGGATTAAACCTCTGGCCCTTCTGTGTGACCGGAATTGGCCCGGGAAGAGAAGCCGACAGATGGATCATCGCCATATACAAAATGGTTACAACAATGATGATTCTCGCCGCGCTGCTGGACGCGATCCGGGCAAAGCGCCTGTCGGCTGATCTACCTGGCTTGCGATTGGGAGCAATTATCATTTATCCTCTGTTGTAACTGGGCAACCATCGGTATCGTAATGGACCGGGGTTGAATTAAAGACTGTTTCCGAACCTAATTCAACTCGCTCACTATCGCCGGGAACGCTTCGCCAAATGTCTGTCCTCGGTCTCCGCCGCAAGATCGCAGCCAATCACTTAACGATCCGGGCAAGCATTTTTATTGCCTTCGCATCGATGTGTCTGTTCACCGGGGCGTTGGGGTATTCCGCCGCGCAGATGATCAAGCGGTCGGCAGGGCTGGTGGTAGAAACGTTCGACCGCTCACTCATGTCAATTGATTATGCCAGAGCCGCGGCGGCAGATTTCTCGTCAATGCAGGCAGGGTTCCTGCGGTTGCGCCTGGCGACCAATCCGGCGCAGCAGAAGCAACGCGAAGATGAGCTGACTGTCCTGGCCAAGACATTTTACGAAGACCTCGAAATCAGCGCTTCCCGGTCACAGTCCGCCCGAGCGCGGCGGGCGGCGGAGACTGTGAAAAACGCCGTGGATGGCTGGCAGAGAAGCCGCAACGATGTTGACCAGCATCTGCCGCTGTCGGATATCCTAACGAAGCTGGATGCCTATTCCGAGATCGTCAACCACCAGATCGATCTGCTCATCAATCTGACGGCCGGCGACGGATTCCTGTATCGCCAGCAGGCCCTGCGATCGATCCAGACCGAAACCGAACTTGATTTTGGTCTGACAGCCGGGGCTCTGCTGCTATGCGTGGCCGTTACGCTGTTTTTAACAAAACGCATTTCCGGACCAGTGTCCGCGGCGTCTGCAATTGCAGCGCGGATCGCAAGCGGTGACCTGGACGTCGCCATTCCTGAGGGACGGCGCGACGAACTGGGCGACCTGCTGCGGTCGATGGCAATCATGCGCGACAGCATCAGAGCGATGATGCAAGCCGAAGTCTCGCAACGCCGTTCGGCGCAGGCGCGGCTGATGGATGCCATTGAAAATTCGCGGGAAGGTGTGTTGCTGGTGGATCCGGGTGGATGCGTGGTCGTTGCCAACGCGCCCCTGGCCGGCTTTTTCGATGATCTGGACGAGCAACTGGCGCCGGGTGCATCCCTGTTCGCGCTGATCCAGGCTTTGGGTCAGACGAAACTTATCGATGAGTCGCGTCGTGCAATTGCCGCGCTACCATGGCCGCTGGGGCACGAGGCCCCCGGAACACTGGAGTTAGGCTTGCTGAACGGGCGTTGGCTCAGGATCAGCTGGTGCCCAACACGTGAGGGCGGCCTGGTCGCATTCTTCAGCGATATTACGCTATCCAGGCTGCGTGAGGCGCAGCTCAAACAGACCAATCTTTGGTTCGATGCTGCGTTGAGCAATATGTCGCAAGGCCTTTGCGTTTACGACAGCGACTCAAGGCTCAAGGTCGCAAACGCCCGGTTTCACGATATCTACGATCTGCGTCCGGATCAGATCCCGATCGGGACGTCGATCGATGCCGTTCTGACCATCCTCGACTCATTAATGGAGAACATTCACCTCACCCACGAGGAACGTATGGCGACACGGACGAAGATCGCCCAGCGGATCGTATTTGAACAGCAACATGAACTGACGGACGGGCGGGTCATCGCTTCTTCACACCGGCCGATCTCGGACGGCGGCTGGGTTCTGACGTATGAAGATGTCACCGAGCGTTATCGAAGTGAGGCGAAAATCTCGTTCATGGCGCGCCATGATTCGCTGACAGGGCTGCCCAATCGAGCGTTGTTCGGTGAGCGGCTGGAGCAGGCGCTGGCTGAGCTGAACCGCGGTGGCCGGTTCGGCCTGCTTCTGATTGATCTCGACCGGTTCAAGGAAGTGAACGACACACATGGTCATCCGGTTGGCGACGCCTTGTTGCGTGCTGTCGCCAAGCGTTTGTCCGGCTGCGCCCGCGAAAGCGATACGGTGGCGCGGCTGGGAGGTGACGAATTCGCGATCATCGGCACGGAACTGCAGGATGTCCAGGAAGTACAAGATCTCGCCAAACGCATCATTCAGACAGTCTCCGAACCGTTCTCGATCGAGGGCTACCGGCTGGAAATCGGCGCCAGCGTTGGAATTGCGGTTGCCACGGCTGCCAACAACGATGCAGACGATATGCTGCGGGACGCCGACATTGCACTCTACTCAGTAAAGCGGGACGGACGCGGCACCTTTGCGTTGTTTACGCCGGATATGGACGTCGCGCTGCAAGCCCGCAGGGCATTGGAACACGATCTGCTTCAGTCGCTTGTCAGTGATCAGATGGAGTTGTTGTTTCAGCCGATGGTTGCGGTGGCGAACGGCCAGATCAAGGGATTTGAAGCACTGCTGCGATGGAACCATCCGACGCGGGGACGGATCATGCCGGATGCGTTCATTAGTCTGGCGGAAGAAATTGGCTTTATCGACCGGCTGGGGGCCTGGATCCTGCGCCAGGCTTGCATATACGCGGCGCGCTGGCCGCTGGAGCTAAAAGTCGCAATCAACGTGTCTCCGGTGCAATTCCGGTCAGGACACCTCATACGGTATCTGGAAGAGGCATTGACCGAAACAGGGATAGCGCCATCCCGAGTTGAGCTTGAGATCACCGAAACGACGCTGTTGCACGAAAACGAGGCGACCCTGGCCACGCTCCGCAGCATGCACGCGATCGGCGTCAGGATCGTGCTGGATGATTTCGGGACCGGATTTTCCTCGCTGAGCTATTTACGCAGCTTTCCGTTCGACCGTATTAAGATCGACCGTTCCTTCGTCAAGGATGTGGGTTTGAGAAATGATGCCGACGCAATTATCCGCGCCATTGTCGGCCTTGGCAAAAGCCTCCGGATTCCGGTGACTGCCGAGGGGGTCGAGACGCTGGAGCAGTTGGAACTCGTGCGGGTTGAGGGCTGTGACGAGGCCCAGGGCTACCTGATCAGTAAGCCGATCCCAGCGAGCAACGTTGCCTTGTTACTCTCCGGTCGAACGATGACCATTGCACCGGGCGCCGATCATCATGCGCCGGAGGGAAACAGCGCGGCGTGGCTGGCATAGTAGGTTGCCACCACGACAACGAGCGCGACCAGATATAGCGCGGGTGCCCATAACGCTGAACGCGTCGACCCCGGCGCGTTGTCGGCGGCAATCGCCAACATCACAATGATAATGGGCGAGTGCCCAATTGCATCGATTTTGCCAAACTCCAGCACTGCGGCAACGAACATGCTTGCCAGAATAATTGCCGCAGTCCGCCGCATCAGGGGTGTGCCAATTAGCGCAAAGGCAAGGCTGAATTCCACAACGCCGGCAGCTTTCATGTAAAAATTAGGGCTGAAGCCCATTGCCATTTCGGGATGGGTGACGAACAGTGGGTAGGTCCACTGCGGATAGCCCCATTTCTCGACCGATGCCCACATCAGGGTCACTGACGCAGCATAACGCACCACATCCAGCGGGGTCACGCGCCACCGGGTGCACTCAAGGCTGATCATGGCGAAGTAGCAAGCTGATCCAAGAAAAATCGGATAATCCATCAAGTGAAAAATGCCGTAATGGGCCAGGGCGTAAGCATAAAGAAATACGATGCCTGCCGCGGCCCCGATCAGGGTGCTCCGCCACATGAAACATGCAGCAATCGCGAGTTGCAGCCATGAGATCCAAGAAGCGGAGGTCTTGAGTTCGGGCGTCATGATGATGCCGCCGGTTGTCCATAGGCAGACAAAAAAAGCACCGTACACCGAGCGCATAAGAAACTCGGTATTGCGACGCTCCCCGGCGGTGACTCGGTCGATTGACCAAATGATCACGCGCCCCAACATGGTATTCCCGATCAGCCCGGCGATGGTGAAGACAGCGACCGCCACCATAACAAGACAAAGAAACCCTGAATCGAGAGCCCAGATCAGGCTTTTGGGGGTGTCTGAGACATTAAATGGGCAGAACCATTTTATATGTGCGGAGGCAGTTTGCGGAAACCCCGTCAGCGCAGCGGGAAGTGTAGATAAGCCGAAGGCGTACCTCTGCCAACGGACCCTCATCAGGCATGTGACTGACCGGGTGCGCAGCCAAGGCCTCAATGATGCCAAATTGCTCAGCATCTTGCGTAGCAGCGTTGTTGAAGTGGCGCCGACACCAACTTCCTATAATGATAAAATCCTGTATGTCGGCATGTTGCCGCCTGCGTTGGAAAATGGTTGCAGATGTCCGGAATCTTAAGCGTCCTGATGATTCTCACAGGCATGGCGGTTGCGTATTCCTCACGGTTTTCGCGCAGGAGGCGAAAACTGCTGGAAAGTTTCGGTGGTATCTTGTTTGTCACCGGCCTCGTTATGCTTGGATTTACGATTCCGCTATCGTACTGACGATCCGGAATAATACAAATCCCGATCAATGTGGCAAGGTCGGACGCTTCTCGGACTGTGATATTTCGGTCAGAGTATGAAGGAATGCGATCAAATCGATTTGGTCTTCCTCGGAAAGTCCGAGCGGATGGATGAGCTCTGAGCGGCTTGGGCGGTCAATGCCGCCGTTGTTGTAGAGCGCGATCACTGCTGCCAGGCTTGGGATCGACCCGTCATGCATGTATGGCGCGCGCCGCGCTACGTCGCGAAGTGTAGGCGTTTTGAATGCGTAACGCAGTTTGCGTGAAGTTGGAAACAGGGCGCCGCGCCCGATGTCGTCGCCGTGCGCGGTGCCGATGTCGTGAAACGATCCGTCGGTGAAGGACCAGCCCGAATGGCAGCCTGAACAACCGGCCTTGCCATTGAACAGCGCGAAGCCGCGCTGGGCGCTTTCACTGATCGCTTTCGCTTGCCCGGCGACCCATTGGTCAAATGGTGACGGCCCCGATTTGATTGTCCGCTCATATGTTGCGATGACTTGCTCGACGGTCGAGCGAGACACCCCCTCATGCGGAAAAATGTTGTCGAATGCAACGACATAGGACGGTCTGCGGTTAAGGCGCGCCAGTGCTTCGTCCTCGGGCAAGTCCATGTTGCCGGGGGAAGTGATAGCCGCGAACGTGACAGCTTCGATATCGCGAAACTTGCCGTCCCAACCGAGCCGAGGAAGCTGGTAGATATCGATCAGGGTGGGCGCGCGCAGTGTCATCGCGACGTTTTTGTCATTGATCGCACGGGCTTTGCCGTCGCCCCAAGACAGCGCCGGTTCGTGACACGTGGCGCATGAGCGCGTGGACGATCCGGACAGGATTGGATCGAAGAACAGCCGTTTCCCAAGTGCGATCCTGGCGCGCTGGTCGGCGGTCTCCGCGCCGGGTGCGGTGGCCGGGGGGCGGTATTGGGCAAGCAGCGCATTGTCCGGCGGCGCGATGGCGGCGTGTGCCATGAAGGTGGCGGCGATTGCCAGCACCCCGGAAGCCAAAAGGGCGGCGGCTGTACGCATAAGGGTCGGAAGGCTCGTCCCACGTCCGGTGGTGCCATCCGAGAAAGTTCTGACGATCCGTGTCGAACGCGAATTAGATTTTAGCATCAGATACTGGTTGGCTGCCTCTGTCGGCGACTTCGCACAGTCTAAGGGCCCAGAGGTCCGGTCGGAAAATCGCCTCCACATAGCCGCGCCGCATCCACCAGGGCGAGCGGATTATGGCGGTCTTACCCCACTCGGCGCAAATGTCCCGCATCGCTTCAGGGTGAATTCATGGTTGATCGACAGGAACAGGTCGGTTCGGGCCGCAGTCGCCTTGGGATACGCTTGAGCCGCCAAGCCGATTTCCCCGGTGAGCATGCTCCAAAAACCAAGGCGGAGGAGGAGAGCGCGGTGCGCGGTATTGCTGCATCCCGTTCATGACGCTTTGGGGAAGCATGGCAGAAACGCGCAGGTTGGGGCGTTTTCCCCTCGTATCCCGGAGTATTAGCGCTTAAGTGTGCGCCGCACCATCTCAAAGCTCCGTTTCAAAGCCAGGACCGCATGCAGATTCGCAACGTCGCTATTATTGCCCATGTCGATCACGGGAAGACTACACTGGTAGATAAGTTGCTCAGCCAGTCGGGGGCGTTTCGTGAACATCAGCAGGTGGCGGAGCGGGCGCTGGATCGCAATGATCTGGAAAAGGAACGCGGGATCACCATCCTGGCGAAGTGCGCGTCGGTAGTGTGGAAGGAAACGCGCATCAACATCGTCGACACGCCTGGCCACGCGGATTTCGGCGGCGAGGTTGAACGCATTCTCAACATGGTGGACGGGGCGATCGTGCTGGTCGACGCTGCCGAAGGTGTGCTGCCGCAGACCAAGTTTGTGGTTGGCAAGGCGCTTGCGCGAGGCATCCATCCAATTGTGGTGGTCAACAAGGTGGATCGTCAGGATGCGCGTCCGGACGAGGTGCATACCGAGATTTTTGACCTTTTCGCCGCTCTGGGGGCCTCCGATAGCCAGTTGGATTTCCCGATGCTGTATGCGTCGGGCCGTAATGGCTGGGCGGATGAAGCGCTGGACGGGCCGCGCAAGGATCTGTCACCGCTGTTCGATCTGGTGCTGCGGCATGTGCCGGCGCCGACGGTCAAGCCGGATGCGCCGTTCGCAATGGTGGCGAGCATTCTGGAGTATGACAACTTCCTGGGCCGCGTGTTGACCGGACGGGTCGAACAGGGTGTTGCCAAGGTGAATATGCCGGTGAAGGTGATGCGGCGCGACGGCTCGCTGGTGGAAACCGGCCGGCTGACCAAGCTGCTGTCCTTTCGGGGGCTGGATCGGGTGCCGGTCGACGAGGTGCAGGCTGGCGATATCATTGCCGTAGCCGGCCTTTCCGATGGCACGATCCCGGACACGATCGGCGCGCCGGAGCTTGGCGGCCCGCTTGAGGCGATACCGGTTGATCCACCGACGCTTGCAATGACGTTTCGGATCAATGACTCACCGCTGGCGGGCCGCGAGGGCAAGAAGGTGACCTCGCGGCAGATCCGTGAGCGGCTGTTCCGTGAGGCCGAGGGCAACGTGGCGATTCGGGTGACCGATTCGAACGAAACGGACGCTTTCGAGGTGGCCGGTCGCGGCGAATTGCAGCTCGGCGTGCTCATAGAACAGATGCGCCGCGAAGGGTTTGAGCTGACCATCGGTCGGCCGCGGGTGCTGACCGGCAAGAACGCTGAAACCGGGGAGCGGGAAGAGCCGATGGAAGAGGTGCTCGTTGACGTGGACGAGCCCTACACCGGCGTGGTGGTGGAGAAAATGAGCCGCCGCAAGGGCGATATGCGCGATATGCGGCCATCCGGGGGCGGCAAGGTGCGGATGACGTTCAACATTCCGTCCCGCGGCCTGATCGGTTACCATGGCGAGTTCCTGACTGACACGCGCGGGACCGGAATTATGAACCGGCTGTTCGCCGGCTATGGACCATGGAAAGGCGCGATCGAAGGGCGGCGCGCTGGTTCGCTGATCTCGACCGAAAGCGGCGAGGCAGTGCATTACTCGCTCTGGTACATCCAGGAGCGCGGGACGATGTTCGTCTCGCCCGGCGAGAAAGTGTATCAAGGCATGATCCTTGGCGAGCACTCCCGGGAGTCCGACCTGGAAGTGAATCCGATCAAGGAAAAGAAGCTGACCAACATCCGCGCCGCCGGCAAGGACGACGCCATGCTGCTCATCCCGCCGCGGAAAATGAGCTTGGAGCAGGCGATTGCCTACGTCGAGGACGATGAGTTCGTCGAGGTCACCCCTACTGCGATCCGGCTGCGCAAGCGCTACCTCGACCCGCACGAGCGCAAGCGGTTCGAGCGCAAGATCGATGCCGACGCAGCAGACTGAATTCCAGCTAGGGGCGACGGCGCCTGTTAAGCGCCGGTTATCTGGATCTGGCCCACAAGGCCCACGAGCCCCGAATGCTCGGAACGAAAGTTGACAGTACGAATACAGGCCTTTGGGCTGGCGGGTGATCTGCTTCTCGCCTGGATCGCCAGCTCAGCGGTCATAACGCGGTGCTGACATGCTGGTGCGTCAGATCGTAATCCGAACGCCTAGTTCCACCACTCGATCGCTTGGAATCCGAAAGAACTCGGTCGCGGGCACGGCGTTGCGGGCCATTACCAGGAACAGCGCGCGCCGCCACCATGACAGCTTGGGTGCCATGCCGGGCACCAGAACCTCGCGCCCAAGGAAGTAGCTGGCCTGCGACACACGGACCTTTAACTCGTCGGTTAGGTCTTCCAGGGCCCGGGGAATATTAGGGCTTTCCATAAAGCCGTAGCGCAGGATCACCCGATGGATCCCCGGCGCCAGCACGGCCACCTCAGCTCTCCGCATCTGCGAGACTTCGGGCACGTCCTCATTCTCAACCGTGACGAACAGGACGTTCTCGTGCAGCACCTTGTTGTGCTTGAGGTTATGCAGTAGCGATGTCGGCACATAATCGGGGTTGCTGGTCATGAACACCGCCAGTCCCGGGACCCTTATGATGCGCGACTGCGGCAGGCGGGCAAGGAATGGTGCCAGCGGCATGCTGGACTGCTTCCAACGGGACAACAGCAGGTCGCGCCCCTGCTTCCAGGATGTCATCATGGCGGTTAGAGCGATGGCCAGGACCAGCGGCACCCAGCCGCCTTCTACCACCTTCACCGTGTTGGCCGCGAAGAACAGCGTGTCCACCAGGAACAACGTGCCGAAGACCGCGACCGCGGCAAACCGTGACCAGTGGAACTGGCGGCGAAACACCACCGTCGCCAGCAGCGCGGTGCACATGAATGTTCCGGTAACCGCGATCCCGTAGGCGGAGGCCAGGCTGTCCGAGGTTTTGAAGGCAAGCACAAGCACCACGACGCCGATCGCGAGCGCGGTGTTCACCTGCGGCACATAGATCTGCCCCTCCTCAATGGTCGAGGTATGACGGACCGTCATACGAGGCAAAAACCCGAGCTGCATACACATGCGGGCCACGGAAAAGGCACCCGCGATGCCGGCCTGGCTCGCAATGACGGTGGCGGCTGTTGCCAGCGCGACCATCGGCAGCCGCAACCATTGAGGTCCCAACAGGAAGAATGGGTTAACGATCGCGGCAGGATCGCTGATCATCAACGCGCCCTGCCCGAAATAGTTCAGCAGCAGGGAGGGCAGCACGAAAACCAGCCAGGCAAGGCGGATTGGCCGCGCACCGAAATGTCCCATGTCGGCATACAGAGCCTCGGCGCCGGTAACGCAAAGCACGACCGCGCCAAGCACGAAGAACGCCAGGCCCTTGTACTGGATGACCAGCCCGATTGCGTAGGTCGGTGAGACGGCCAGCAGCACGAATGGGTGCCCAATGATCTCCACCAGACCGGTCACGCCGATGACGAGAAACCACGTCACCATGATCGGGCCGAACACCCGACCAACCTTGCCGGTGCCCTTGTACTGCATGGCGAAGAGCGCCACGATCACGGTAATACTGATTGGCAGAACGTAGAACCTGAGTTCAGGGGCAGAGACCTCCAGTCCCTCCACCGCCGACAGGACAGAGATTGCCGGGGTGATCACGCCATCGCCGAAGAACAGGCAGGCGCCGGCTATGCCGACCAGGGCGATGGCACTTTTCACGCCGCGGCCGACGGAAACCCGCTGTGCCAGTGCCATGAGCGCGAGGACGCCGCCTTCCCCCCTGTTGTCGGCACGCATGATCAGGAAGACGTACTTAATCGTGACGACGATGATCAGCGACCAGAAGATTAACGACAGCACGCCCATGATCTCGGTCCGTGTGGTGACGGTCGGATCGAACAGCTGGAGGCTGGCCTTGAATGCGTAGAGCGGGCTGGTGCCGATGTCGCCGTAGACTATGCCCAACACCGCCATCAAAACCCCGAAGCTTGGCTTCGTTGTGCCCTGGTGCGGGTCCTCCGGGTCTTGGCTCAAATGGATGACCTCATGATGCGCCACTGAACGCGCGTTTTCGGGCAGGGTTCAAATGTCGGCCCGAGATTGGGCCCCGGCCCCAGGGGCGGCTCCTTACTCTGCTGTCAGATCGGGAGCAAGGAAGCTGTCATCCGTGGCCGGACAGCATTGTGGGAGCCGGGGGCAGGGTAGCTGGCCGTGGTTGCTGGCGTTGATGACGATGGTATCTGCGCGATGCTCCAGGGTCTGCGGATCACGAACCGGCGCGCGGTCAATCCAGCATCTGTTGGGCGAACTCATTCCATTCGCGCCGGTTGAGCCCGCTGATCTCCTGGGTAACCGCCTCACCGGCAATAATGCGCTTGACGACCGAAACCATTTGCGCTGACAGCGTCACGGCGCCCAGCCGGTAATCCCGAAAGGCGGCGGCGGCCACCGGAACCCAGGCCTCCGTCATTCGCAGCATTTCGTCGGCATAGACGCGGATTTCATACTGTGCGTGCGAATCCGCCCGGAGCGAGAGAAAGTTGAAGAGATTGTGTAGGTTGGTCTTCCAGTACCACTGTGTGTAGGTATTCAGCGTCAGGTTCATTCGCGCGAGCTCGCGCGCGAGGCCCTGCCGCCCGGGATCGGCTCCTTCGCCGTCGTTCAGCATCGAAGCGTAATGCATGTAGCAGCGCTCGGCGTCTTCACGCAGCATGTTCAGTACATCAACCGCCTCCTCGCCGCCCAGGATTTCGCCGCGTCCCTGCCGGTTGGTGATGGATTGTGCGGCCAGATAATCAGGCGAGGGGATGTAGAACTCCTTGTCCAGGATCGAGTAGCGGGCGGAGTACTCGTTCACGCTGGCGGTACGGTGGCGGATCCACTGCCGGGCCACGAAGATCGGCAGTTTGACGTGGAACTTGATCTCACACATCTCGAACGGCGTCGTGTGGCGATGGCGCATCAAGTAGCGGATCAGCCCGGCATCCTCCTGCACCCGCTTGGTGCCGCGCCCGTACGAAACCCGAGCGGCCTGCACGATGGCAGAATCGTCACCCATGTAGTCGATGACACGGACGAAGCCGTGATCCAGAACCGGGATGGCCTGGAACAACATCGCTTCCAGCGCTGCAACCGTCGGGCGAAGGGTCGGCGCCGTGCGGGCGCGCGCCTCGGCGATTTCAGCAGCCTGTTCCCGTGTGTGCGATTCGTCAGCCAAGGCACCGCCTCCCGTAAATATCCAGCCCTTACAGCCTGCATCGCTGCGGAAAAAGCGCAATTCGGCACATTCGGCTGCGTTGTGGAAAAGCCTTTCCAGCACCCTCGTTTCGTTTATCATGCCGCATTGCAAAACGGAGACGCGGATGACAGCGGGTTCTGCAAGCCAGATACAGGTGCAAAGCCAGCTGCAGCCTCAACTGCAGCCCCAGGGAACGATGCAGGGCTACGATCCTGGCGCGTTTTTCTGCGAAATGGTCCGGCCGGATCAGCCACAGCATCCTACCCTGTCGTTGCTGATGTCCCGCCTGGCGGCGCTGCCGATCGACAGCCTGCGGCAGCGGGCGCAGGAGGCCGAGCGCGACCTGCTGGAGCGTGGGATCACCTTCACGGTTTATTCCGATGCCACGGCGATCGACCGCATCCTGCCGTTCGATCTGATCCCGCGGGTGATCACCCCGCCCGAGTGGAACAAGATCGAGACCGGCGTGGTCCAGCGCGTGCGGGCGCTGAACATGTTCCTGCGCGACATCTACCATGAGCGGAAGATCCTGGCGGATAAGATCGTTCCTGAAGCTCTGGTATTGAAGAACGCCGGATACTGTGAGGCGATGGTCGGCTTCAACGTGCCGTTCAACACTTATGTCCATGTCTGCGGCACGGATATCGTTCGCGACGAAACGGGCACCTTCCGGGTGCTGGAGGATAATGCTCGTACGCCCTCAGGCGTCGCATATGTCGTCGAAAATCGGCACATGAGCCTGCGGGTGATGTCGGACCTGATGCGCGGCCTGCGCGTGCGCAGTGTCGACGAATACGGACTGCGCCTGCACAACGCGATGGCCGAAATCGCACCGCCCGGCGTCGACGATCCACAGGTCGTTGTGCTGTCGCCCGGTATCTTCAATTCGGCTTACTTCGAGCATGTCTTCCTGGCGCGTGAAATGGGCGTGCCGCTTGTCGAAGGGCGCGACCTGACCGTGGAAGCCGGGAAGGTTTGGATGCGCACAACGTCCGGGCTGGCCCAGGTGCATACGATCTATCGGCGGATCGGCGACGATTTCCTGGACCCGGACGTCTTCCACCCGGACAGCATGTTGGGTGTGCGCGGGCTGATCGAGGCATGGCGCCGTGGCGCAGTGGCAATCGCCAATGCGGTCGGAACCGGCGTGGCGGACGACAAGGCGATCTACGCCTATATGCCGCGCATCATTAAATACTACCTGTCCGAAGAACCGATCCTGCAGAACGTCGAGACCCGGATCTGTTCCGAGGCCGACGCGCTGGCCTACACCCTGGACCATCTGGAGAAACTTGTTGTCAAGCCGGTGGCAGAATCGGGCGGCTACGGGCTGATTATCGGACCACATGCGACCAAGGCGGAGTTGGCGGATTTCCGGACGCTGCTGAAGGCTGACCCGGCGAACTACATCAGCCAGCCGACACTGAAACTGTCGGTTTCGCCCACGTTGGCGGAGGACGGCGTGCGGCCGCGCCACATCGATCTGCGTCCGTTTGCGGTTACCGGCAAGGACACATGGGTATTGCCGGGCGGACTCACACGGGTGGCGCTTCGGGCCGGCACATTGGTGGTCAATTCCTCCCAAGGTGGAGGCTCCAAGGATACCTGGGTGCTGGCATGACCAGGGTGCGGGTATAATGGATATGATCCCGAAACAGCATAAGATGCATCTGATCGCGAGGCATGCCGAGGCCACATTGTGGCTGGCGCGCTACATGGAGCGCATTGAGAACCTGGCGCGCATCCTTGACGTAACCAATACCTTCGCCCGGGATGCCGATGACACGCGCAACTGGCTGTCGATCCCGCGCATCAACGGCGACCTGACTGACTTCTACAAAAAGCACACGGAAGCCACACAGCGCAGTGTTGGCGATTTCTACCTGCTGGATCGCGGCAACCCGACATCGGTGCAGTCGTTCATTGCCGCCGGCCGGGAGAATGCGAGGACCTTGCGGGCACTGATCTCGACCGAAATGTGGCTCCAGATCAATGTGTTTTATGGCAAGATCTGCGCTCTAAAGCCCGTCGACATCACGCCGGTTCATTTTACTTCTGTATGTAATATGCTGAAGGACGGCGCACAGGCTCATACCGGTGTCACTGAGGGCACGCTGTACCGCGACCAAGCCTGGCACTTCTATATGATCGGCCGGTATCTTGAGCGCGCCGACCAGACCACGCGGCTGCTGGACACACGTTTCCACTCGCTGGCACCGCAGCCCGATTCAGTGGATGTGGACATCGATGCCGGCCAATGGAACGCCCTGCTGCGCGCGGCCGCCGGCTACCACGCCTATCGGCGCGAGCATCCCAGCGGTTACAACGCCACCGAGGTCGCCTGTTTCCTGCTGGCCAACACCGCATTCCCACGGTCGGTCGGGCTGAACCTGGCGCAGATCGAGTGGCATCTGACCCAGTTGCGCGCGCGGTACCTTCTGCGCATGACAGCGGCTCTGGAGCGGCTGGATCAGTTGAACGGCATGATGACATATCAGAACGTCACCGAACTGGCGGAGCGGAAATTGTCGCCGTTTCTTGATTATGTGCAGCGTGAGATCGGCGCACTTCATCAAGACATAATCGGAACATTCTCCGGCTGACGGCTGCGCAGGGGACCCATCTCACGCCCCGCCATTGCAAGCCGGCGTGCTGTCTGGATAGGCTGTAACCATGAACAGTACCATCAGGGCATCCGTTTGCCCGCATGACTGCCCGTCGACGTGCGCCCTGGCCGTGGAGGTACTGGATGGCGCCCGGATCGGCGCGGTGCGCGGCGCCGAAGACAACAATTACACCGCAGGGGTGATCTGCGCAAAGGTGTCGCGTTATGGCGAACGCATTCATCATCCGGACCGGCTGACCCATCCGCTGCTTCGCACCGGCCCCAAGGGGTCGGGCCAGTTCAGCCCGATCTCCTGGGATGAGGCGCTGGACCGGATCGCGGATCGGTTCACGGCCGACACGGCGCGGCACGGATCGGAATCGGTTTGGCCGTTCTATTTCGCCGGGACCATGGGGCTGGTGCAGCGCGACGGCATCAACCGGCTGCGCCATGTCATGCGCTACTCCCGTCAGAAGCTGACGATCTGCACGTCGCTGCCGGATGTTGGCTGGCGGGCCGGGATCGGGGCGAGCCGGGGCATCGATGCGCGGGAGTTGGCGAAGTCCGACCTGATCGTGGTGTGGGGCGGCAACCCGGTGTCCACGCAGGTCAACGCCATGACCCATATCGCGCGTGCCCGGAAAGCACGTGGCGCCAAACTGGTGGTGATCGACCCGTACAAGACACCGACGGCCGCGGTGGCGGACCTGCACCTGGCGCTCCGGCCGGGAACCGATGCCGCGCTGGCCTGCGCGGTGATGCATGTCGCATTTCGCGATGGCTATGCCGATTGGGCGTATATGCGGAAGTATACCGATTGCCCAGACGCCTTGCAGGCGCATCTGCGGCATCGTGACCCCGAATGGGCCTCCTTGGTGACTGGCCTGCCGGTGGAAACGATCGAATCATTTGCCGCGCTGTATGGACGCACACAACGCAGCTTTATTCGTTGCGGATATGGGTTTACCCGCAGCCGCAACGGCTGTGCCGCTATGCACGCGGTGACCTGCCTGCCTGCCGTGACCGGGGCCTGGCAATATGAGGGTGGCGGTGCTCTCTGGTCGAACCGTAGCATCTATCATTGGAACAAGACCCTGATCGAGGGACTGGATGCACTCGATCCCTCGACCCGTGTGCTGGACATGAGCCGGATCGGCAGCGTGTTGACCGGTAACCGCGGTGAATTGGGCGACGGGCCGCAGGTGCATTCGATGCTGATACAGAACCAAAATCCACTTACCGTCTGTCCTGACAGCAACCGGGTTCGCCGTGGTTTCAGTCGCGACGACCTGTTCGTGGCAACCCATGAACAGTTCCTGACGGAAACGGCGCGATGGTCCGACATCGTATTACCGGCAACGATGTTTATGGAACACGATGACCTTTACCAGGCCGGTGGCCACAGCCACTTGCAGATCGGCCCGAAGCTGATCGAACCGCCAGGCCAATGCCGCTCCAACCACCAGGTCATCCAGGGCCTTGCATCGCGGTTGGGCGCCGTCCATCGGGGTTTCGAAATGACCTCGATGGAACTGATCGACGCGACGCTGCTGGCGTCCGGTTACCCCGATGCCAAAACGGTTCTGGAGCAGCGCTGGATCGACGAGATGCCATCGTTTCGCGAAGCCCACTATCTTGATGGCTTTCCCAACAAGGACCGGAAGTTTCACTTTTCGCCGGATTGGCGGGGACTGGGCGACAACCATTCGATCATGCCGAGGCTGCCCGATCAGATGAACAATATAGAGGCGGCTGGACCCGAAATGCCGTTCCGCCTCGTAACCGCGCCCGCCCGCAGCTTCCTTAACACGAGCTTCACGGAAACGCCGTCGGGCCGGCGGCGGGAAGGGCGCCCGACCGTGCTGATCCACGCCGATGATGCCAGGCGCCTGGGTCTTGTCGATGGATCCAAGGTGCGGTTGGGCAATGTAAGGGGCGAGGTTGTCCTGCACGCACGTATCGCCGATGGCCAGCAGCCAGGCGTTCTGGTGTCGGAAAGCGTATGGCCGAGCGAGTGCTTTGGGGGTGGTATCGGGATCAACGCGCTGACCAGCGACGATCCGGGACCGCCTTGGGGCGGCGCCGTTTACCACGACATTGCGGTATGGATGCGCGAAGAAGCGTCGCAACTGGCACTGGCGGCGGAATGACCTGTCGATCGGCTCGTCTGCACCATCAGAAGGTGAATGGACCATGATGTCTTGGGCTGTATGGGCATCGCGCTTGTTAAGCGTGCTGCGCGTCGTCACCGGCTTGCTGTTCCTGGAACATGGGACGCAGAAGCTGTTCGCTTTCCCGCCGCGTGCTGCCGGTGCTGTTGGACCGGAGCTGATGTCGCTGCTGGGCGTGCAGGGCTGTCTGGAGTTTGTCGGCGGCGTGCTGATCGTTCTTGGCTTGTTGACGCGGCCGGTCGCCTTCATTCTTGCGGGCGACATGGCGTTCGCCTACTTCATCAGCCACTTTCCGCGGAATTTCTTCCCGATGCTGAACGGCGGCGACGCGGCGATCCTGTATTGCTTTGTGTTCCTGTACCTGGCGGCGGCTGGTGGCGGCCCCTGGAGCTTGGACGAACGGCGCGGATAGCACGTCCCCGCCGCGGGGGAGACACGCTATCCTAAGCGGGCGCGGGACTCAGTTTGCCCCTTCAATAATATCGCCGAAACGCTGCCAGGTCTTGCCGTCCCATTTCTGCAACTGCATGGCCCGGATTGGGTGGAAGTTGGTTGGGCTGGTATTTACCTTGATGCCCGGCAGCAGGACCGGATCATAGGCATCATGCAGGTTCGCGGCCTGCTTCATGATGTTGGCACGTGAGAAGTCGCCGTCACACTGCTTCAACACCTGCCACATCACCATGCTGACGCCGTAGGCAAATGTGGTGCTGGCATCGGTAACGTCGGCACCAGGCATGTATTTTGCCATGAACGCCCGCCACTCGTTCATGCCGGGATCATCCTTGAAGCTGGGATCAGTGGGATCCTTCATGTAGCCGGTGGTGATGACGCCAAGGGCATTTTCAGGGCCGGCCGGATTGATGACGGAACCGACCGAGATCGAGACATTGGTCAGGAAGAACGTCGGGTGCCAGTTCAGGTCATGCACCTTCTTGATCGCCTGGGCGGCGAATTTTGGCGTGGCGGCAACCAGCAACGTATCCGCGCCGGACGCCTGCAACGCGGTCAGCTGGCTGTCCACCGTGGCGTCAGTCGTCTCGTAGCTGGCTTCCTTTACGACGATGCTGGAATACTTGTCGCCCAGCACGTCGTGCACGCCGGCCGGGTAATCCTTCCCGAAATCATCGTTCTGATACAGAATCGCAAGCTTCGCACCCGGTTTCTGCGCCAACATGTATTTTGTGTAGATCTGCGCCTCGGTCCGGTAGCTGGGCTGATAGCCCATCGTCCAGGGGAAGTGCTGATAGTCGCCCCATTTGTCCGCCCCGGTGGAGATGAACAGGTGCGGCACCTTCTTCTGGTTCACATACCGCTGGATCGCCGTGTTGGATGGCGTGCCAAGCGTGTTGAACAGCAGCGCAACCTGATCTTCCTCGATCAGCCGGCGAACCTGTTCAACCGTTTTGGGCGGGCTGTAGGCATCGTCGTAGGAGATGAAATTTATCTTATGGCCGGCCACCCCGCCCTTGTCGTTGACCATCTGGAAGAATGCCGTCTCGGTCTTGGCAATCACGCCGTAGGCGGAGGCCGGACCGCTATAGGCGTTGGTGTTGCCGATCTTGATCTCTGTCGCCGTGACCCCAGGTAAATCCGCGGCACTGACGGGCGATGCCGCGCTGCCCAGAACTGCGAGCAGCGCCGCAGCCGACAGCGATCGCAGCACGTAGCGCGACTGACTATAGTCAGATGTCGTCATTCTAGGCATTCCCGACTCCCCTGCTGGTGCGTCTTCTTGCCTGAACGATCGATTTAGGGAAACCCACCAGCCGACCGAAACGGCCTCTGTTTTTCTTCATCCCGTCCGGCGTCAGACAGTTTTCTTTTTCGTCATGATTAATGCCTCTTTTTCATCCGCTGCACCGTGCTAGGTCAGGCCTATGGACTCACCGATCCGTCGCCACTTCGCCGCCTGATGACCACAATGATCGAGACGCAGGAGAAGACGGCGACCGTCACGGCGCGCCGACTGTATGAATGCCCGGACTGCGGGCAGATCCAGATCATGCCGCCATTGCTGCCCGGTGCCCGTGCCGTCTGTCTGCGCTGCGACGCGGTGCTGCGCCACACACGGCGCGACCCGCTGCTGTTGCCGCTGGCGCTTAACATCAGCGCATTGATCCTGTTCCTGCTCGGCGTCACCCTCACCCTGATGTCGGTAAGCACAGCCGGTCAGCAACGCACCGCCGACCTGATCACTGGACCCATCGAGATGGAGCAATACGGGCTGTGGGAGATCTCTGCTGTCGTCCTGGCCACCACCGTTGCCGCCCCGCTCGCCCGTGTGCTCTGCATGCTTGCCGTGCTGATTGGGCTGAGACTGCCGCGCCCGCCATCGGGGCTGCGCACTATCTTTGCCTGGGTGGAACATTTGCGGCCATGGTCGATGGTCGAGATTTACCTGTTGGGCCTGTTCGTCGCCTATGTGCGCCTGAGCGGGATGGCCGTGGTTGATCTTGGGCCAGCGATCTTTGCGCTGTTTGCTCTGATGGTGATCATGGTGCTTGCCGATTACACGCTGGACGACCAGGCGGTATGGGAGGCGATGGAGCCGCGTAATCGCCGATTACGTCGTGGTTTGGACACAGCGAGCCCACATATAGCGGCGCGCCCAGACACAATGGCGGGCTTGGCCACAGCGGGCCTGGATTCAGCGGCTTTGGCCGCAGCGGGCCCGGATTCAGCGGCTTTGGCCGTAGCGGGACCGGCTGGCAATCGGCGGACCTCGCATCAGCACCGTTGGCGCATCGGATGCGACACCTGCGGCCTGGTCAGCCGTTCGGCTCCCGGGCTGCGTTGCTCGCGGTGCGGTTTCCGGCTGCACGACCGCCGGCCTGCCTCGATCCAGCGAACCTGGGCATTCGCACTGGCAGCGATCGTGTTGTACATCCCGGCCAACACCTATCCCGTATTGACGGTCGTGCGGCTTGGCGCCGGCCAGCCGAGCACCATCCTGGGGGGCGTGCGGGAGCTGTTGGACATCGGAATGTGGCCGCTGGCGGCACTTGTGTTCTTCGCAAGCGTTGCCGTTCCAGTGCTAAAACTGATCGGGCTCGGTATCCTGCTGATTTCAACCCACATGGGGACAGATAAAGCTTTGCATGACAGAACGATCCTGTACCGGGTCGTCGACGCTATCGGACGTTGGTCGATGATTGACATCTTCATGGAATCGATCCTGGTGGCACTGGTGCAGTTCGGGAAGCTCGCAAGCGTCTACCCCGGCCCCGGCGCGGTCGCCTTCGCCGCGGTGGTGATCCTGACCATGCTGGCCGCGCGTAGTTTCGACCCACGGCTGATGTGGGACAGAGCAACCGTGCGGAGTGACGCGGCATGAGCGGCCAGTTGCCCGGTCCCCCGCAACCAACCGCAGTGGTGCGGTCCGGCATCGTTCACAAACGACGGTGGTCACTAATCTGGGCCATTCCGATTGTAACCGTCATCGCCGGCGGGTGGCTGGCCTGGCGGACGATCAGTAACCGGGGCCCGTTGATCACGATCACATTCGAAACCGCGGAAGGGCTGCAGGCCAACCAGTCTCACGTCCGCCATAAGGACGTTGATATGGGAGTGGTCGAGAAAGTTGCTCTGACCTCGGATCTGAAGCGGGTGCAGGTGACGGTGCGGATGAACCGGGAGGCCGCGCCACTGCTGACCGACCACGCCCAGTTCTGGGTCGTGCGCCCGCGTTTCTTCGCCGGTGCCATCAGCGGCCTGCAAACCCTGTTCTCCGGGTCATACATCGATGTGTTGCCTGCGGCTGGGGACAGCGATCAGAAGCGTGACTTTGTGGGACTGGAAAACCCGCCGGTGCTGCAGTCGGACGTGCCCGGCCGCACCTTCCTGCTGCGGGCCAAACGCATCGGCTCACTGAACCTCGGCTCGCCTATCATGTTCCGCGATCTCGAGGTCGGTGAGGTTTTGGGGTGGGACGTCGGGGAGATGGCGCGCGACATCACCATCCACGCCTTTGTGCGGGAGCCGTTCGACCAATACGTCCACGACAATTCCCGCTTCTGGAACGCGTCCGGGGCCAAGATCGGGCTCGGTCCGGACGGGTTGCAGCTTCAAGTCGAGTCGCTGCGTGCCGTGGTGCTGGGTGGCATCGCGTTCGAGACGCCGGACGATCCAAAACTGACCGCCGAGAGCGATACCGACCACCCCTTTACGTTGTTCCAGTCGCAGGACGCGGCCGACTCTGCTGACTTCAAGCGAAGCGTTCCTTTCGTGGCCAATTTCACTGGCTCCGTCGCTGGCCTCGTCGCTGGGGCAGCCGTCACCTTGCACGGCTTGAAGGTCGGCGAAGTCACAAGCGTCTCGCTGGTCTATGACTCCACGCTGGATAACGTGATCGTGCCGGTCCATTTCATGCTTGAGCCGGACCGAATCTCGGCACTGGATCTTCCGACCGGGGGCAAACTGGACGCGAAGATGGCCGATTTGGTGCATCGCGGGCTGCGCGTGAAGCTTGAATCCGCCAACATCCTCACCGGGTCCAAGCAACTGGCTATGGATGTCTATCACGAAGCCGGGCAGGGTGAACTTGGCAAAAACGGCGATGATTACGTCATTCCCGTGCTGGGCGGCGGTTCCGACGACATCGCCACCTCGGCGACCAACCTGGTCAACAAGTTGAACGATATCCCCTTCGAGGCGATCGGGCGGAACCTCAACCAGTCTTTGGCCGGGGTGAATGCCCTGGTAAACAACAAGCAGCTTGCGGACACTGTCACTGTCTTGCAGTCGACCCTCACCAGCACCCAGGCGCTGATGAACAACCTCAATCATGGCCTGACGCCGGCGATGCAGCGGCTTCCGACGATCGCGACCGGACTGGAGGATTCGGTGAAACGCACCGACAAACTGATTGGCTCGCTGGAAAGCGGCTACGGGGGCGATTCCCGGTTCAGCCGCGACATCAGCCGGATGCTGTCGCAGCTGTCCGACGCCGCCCGATCGATCCGGGTGTTGGCTGACCTGCTCGCACGCCATCCTGAAGCACTGATACGCGGCCGCACCGATCAGGGGGTCCAATGAGGCTTTCACGACGCAGCACGCTGGTGCTGCTGGCAGCCGTGCCGGCGGCATGCTCCTCACCCAATCCAAACCTGTATGTCCTGGCATCAATGCCCGGCCAGGTCCGGGCGGGTGCGCCACGTATCATTCAGTTGCGGGCAATCTCCATCGCCCACTACCTGGAACGCTCGCAGATTGTGCGTTCCTCCGAGAGCTATCGGATGGACGTGCTGTCCAATGACTGGTGGGGCGAACCACTCGATACGATGTTAGGCCGGATCCTCGTGCAGGAACTGAACCAGCGGCTGCCGGGAGCGACGGTTTACAGCGACAATGGCGCCATTTCCACGTCGCCGGACGCCACGATCGAGATCAACCTGCAACGGTTTGACCTTGATCATGACGGCAATCTGCTGCTGGCGGCGCAGGTCGCGGTCGACAGCAGGCGGGCGCGCTCACGCGGGATAACCCTAACCGTGCGGCCGGTCGATGGAACGACGCAGGCTCTTGTCGCTGCGATGAGCATCGCGGTGGGGCAATTGGCCGACACGGTCGCGTTAATGCTGACCGACCAGCAGGTGTCACCCCGCCCGGCGTGAAATCAGCCGTAGTTGCAAGCGCGTTCAGCTTCCTTAAGCTTGACGCGCAGACACTGCGATCCTGGCAGGTTATGGCGGTCTGACGGCCGTATCGTTCCGCCGGAGCACGCCCTACAGCCGGTTCGGATCCAGGGTAACGGCGTGATTAAGTGGTCCATGGCCTCGTCCCAAGCCCGGCGCCGTCTCAAGCGCAGCCCGAACATACATCCGTGCCCGGATCGTGGCCTCGCGCAACGTCATCCCCTGCGCAAGACCGGCAGCCAACGCGGAGGCGGTCGTGCAGCCGGTGCCGTGGGTATGCCGGGTGGCGATGCGCAGCGCTGAAAATGCTTCCGTGGCGTTCGGCGTTGCCAGCAGATCGGTCACCGTCTCCGCCTCCAGATGGCCACCCTTCAGCAGGATCGCCGGCACGCCCATATCACGGATCGCGGCGGCAGCGACAAGCATGTCCGCCTCGGTGCGTACCGCCAAGCCGGTAAGTGCCTCCGCCTCCGGCAGGTTGGGCGTGATCACCGCCGACATCGGCAGCAGCCGGCGGCGCAGGATGTCCACCGCCTCAGAGGCCAGTAGGGCGTGCCCGCCCTTGGCCACCATTACCGGGTCCAGGACGATCGGCAGCCCTGGTGCAAGATCCACCAGCGCATCGCAAACCGTGGCTATCGTAGCCACGTCACCCAACATGCCGATTTTGATCACGTCCGCGCCTATGTCGGACAAGACGACCTCGATCTGCTGACGGATGAATGCAGGCGGCACGGCCATCACACCATGCACGCCAAGCGTGTTCTGGGCTGTCAACGCGGTGATCGCCGTAGCGGCGAACGCGCCTAGTGCGGTGATCGTCTTGATATCGGCCTGGATGCCGGCCCCGCCACCGGAATCGGAGCCGGCGATGACCAGGACACGTGCCGGCATCTAAGCGACGGCCTCGCTAACGCGGGCTACCTCGGCGATCATCTCGCACAATGTGTCGACGACTTCCGCCACTACGGCGCTGTCCTCGCCCTCCGCCATCACCCGAACCAACGGCTCAGTGCCACTTTCGCGGATCAGCACGCGTCCGCGGCCGTTCAACCGGGCTTCGGCATCACCGATCGCTGCTTTGACCCGACCATCCCCCAGGGGAGATCGGCCTCTAAAGCGAACGTTTTTCAACTTTTGGGGCAAGCGTTGGAACACCTGCAACACCTCGGACGCCGGTTTGTCCCGCTGCACCAGCACCGCCAGGACCTGCAGCGCGGCCAGCAATCCGTCACCGGTTGTGGCGAAGTCCGACAATATCAGGTGTCCAGACTGTTCACCGCCGACATTCAGGCCACAGGCGCGCATATGCTCCGCCACATAACGGTCGCCGACCTTCGTGCGATGCAGCACCAGGCCCAACCCATCCAGGTAGCGCTCCAGACCAAGGTTGGACATGACCGTGGCAACGATACCACCGCCCTGCAAAGTGCCTGACTCGTGCCAGGTCTGCGCGATCAGTGCCAGGATCTGATCGCCATCGACGACCTCCCCATTCTCGTCGGCGATGATGACCCGGTCGGCGTCGCCGTCCAACGCTATGCCTAGATGTGCCCCGTGCTCCAAGACGCGCGCGCACAAGAATTCCGGGACGGTCGAGCCGCAGTCCCTGTTGATGTTGAAACCATCGGGTGCAACACCGACCGGAATGACCGTGGCCCCCAGCTCCCACAACACCGTCGGCGCAACCTTGTAGGCCGCGCCGTTGGCGCAATCGACGACGATCCGCAAGCCGTCCAGCCGCAAGCCGCGGGGAAAGCTGGCCTTCGCCGCCTCGATATACCGCCCAGCTGCGTCCTCCAGCCGCGCGGCTCGTCCTAGCAGGTGCGAGTCGGCCAGCCGATCGGCGAAACTGCCTTCAATCAGCGCCTCGATCTCCAGTTCCATCTCGTCGGAAAGCTTCGTGCCGTCGGGTCCGAACAGTTTGATCCCATTATCCTCGTACGGATTGTGGGAGGCGGAGATCATCACCCCCAGATCGGCCCGGAGTGAGCGGGTCAGCATTGCGACGGCCGGCGTGGGCAACGGACCGAGCAGCGTGACGTCCATGCCGGCGCCGATGAAGCCGGCGGTCAGGGCGGGTTCGATCATGTAGCCGGACAACCGCGTGTCCTTGCCGATCACGACGCGATGGCGATGATCACCGCGTGTGAACAGCAACCCAGCCGCCTGGCCCAGGCGCAAGGCGACCCCTGCCGTCATGGGCTCGCTGTTGGCCTTACCCCGGATCCCGTCAGTGCCGAACAGGCGTCGTGTATTGGTCATACGTCATCCATCGCCACGTTCAGAACCTCAAATGGAAACTTACGGGGTTGAGCCGACAGAATTGTGTCTCAATCGAACAAATTCTGCCAGACAATTAGCGCCTGAGCCGTCTCGTGGACGTCATGTACGCGAAGGATTGAGGCACCTCGCGAAACCGCGAACAGGGCCGCCGCCAACGATCCCCCCAGGCGCCGAGTGGCATCAGGCTCGCCGGCAACCGTGCCGATAAAGCTCTTGCGGGAAACGCCGACCAGCATCGGGTAGCCGAGACCCTTAAGATCAGAAAGGCCGCGCAACACCGCCACCGAGTCGCCTGCCTGTTTGGCGAAGCCGATGCCCGGATCGACCATGATCTGCTCCGGCCGAATTCCAGCCTGCATCGCCGCCGCTATCCGTGCGGCCAGTTCGGCCCGAACTTCCGCCACGACGTCGACATAGTGAGCTTCGGCATACATCGTCTCGAACGCACCGCGCATGTGCATCAGCACGACGGAACAGCCGGCTTCGGCGACCACGCTCGCTGCCAGTGGATCATGTCCCAAGGCACTCACATCATTGATGATTCGGGCGCCGGCGACCAGTGCGGCCCGCATCGTGGCGGCGTTGCGGGTGTCCACGGAGATGCAGTGCCCCTTTGCAGCCAACGCGCTGATGACCGGCACCACCCGCGCCTGCTCGACGGCCGGCGGGACGGGGGCGGCACCTGGGCGCGTGCTCTCGCCGCCCACATCGATGATGTCTGCGCCTTGCGCTATCATCGTCAATCCGGCGTCGATCGCCGCCTGGGCACTCCGGACCTTGCCGCCGTCGCTGAAGCTATCGGGCGTCACGTTCAAGATGCCCATGACGCGGGGCCGATCCAGCATCAGACCGGCCCACTGCATCGCCGGAACCGGTGATGGAAGCGGATACGTCATTGGAACCTTTAGGGAGCATGCAGCTCGCAGCTGCAGCAGACGGACGTTAAATACAATGTGACGCAAGTCTTTAGACAGAGACACTATGATGAGGCAATGGCACGAGTCCCGTGCGCCGCCGGGGCATGTGCCTGAGGATTTGGCATGAAATGCCCAGGGACGGATCAGATAAAGATTCTCGATCATCCCATGGGGGGAGTGGTGTAGCCTCGCATCGTGGAAAAGAAAGTGGGAACGAAGACGATACATCTTAACCGAGTGTTAAGAATATTCGTGTATAGCAAGCGGTTCGTTGCGGCCGACGCCCGGAAGCATCGCACGGCCTGGAGAGGCGCATGACGCACCTGACCGCCACCATCGCCCCCATCCGACCGGCACTATCGAGCGACCGAAAAGCCGAGACAGGGCTCGTTCACCCCGGCCGCAGACAGTCGGCAGAATCGCTTTTTTTCAGTCCAATGGCGAATTTTCTTGAATCGACTCGCAGCACATTTCACTATTCCGTGATCGTTTTTCTTGCGCTGAACACTCTGGCTCCTGGGCGTGGCGATCGCCACATTTCCCAAGATGTAAGCGCCGCCCCGAACATACAGGGGGATGCTGCTGGTGTGCGGGCACGAGCAGGCGCGAGATGAAGGATCAACCCGGATCAGACCGGTGGCGGCTTAGAACCGGCGGAAGAATGAATCATGCAAAACGGCTGTGGCTGCGTCGTCAGGACGCCATTCGACATCACGGACGCGCACACCAGCATGATGAAAATCAGCGAAAACTTTCACGCGACGTATCCTCCATACGCCACGGCCGCACCCATCTTGAATAGGCAGGTGCGAACGAACTCCACGATCCGTGGCACCACCCCAAACACAGGAGCGGCCGATGCATACGGTCGATGACATCTTCAGCGCCTATGCCAAGACATTCGAGGCTCATCGAGAAGCCGAGATGTCGCTGGCGGAGTATCTTGAGGCCTGCAAAAAGGATCCTCTGGTCTACTCGACAGCCACCGAACGCCTGCTGGCCGCGATCGGCGAGCCGGAAATGGTGGACACCTCAAAGGATCCGCGACTTGGCCGGATCTTCATGAACCGCACCATCCGGATCTATCCGGCTTTCAGCGAGTTCTACGGCATGGAGGAAACGATCGAGCGGATCGTCGGCTTCCTGCGCCACGCTGCCCAAGGTCTCGAAGAGCGCAAGCAGATCATGTATTTGCTCGGACCGGTCGGTGGCGGCAAGTCGTCGCTGGCGGAACGGCTCAAGGCGTTGATGGAGACATTTCCCATCTATGTCCTGAAAGCCGGCAACGATCTCTCCCCGGTGTTTGAAAGCCCGCTGGGGTTGTTCAACCCGGACCGGATGGGATCCATGCTCGAGGATCGCTACGGCATCCCGACGCGTCGCCTGACCGGGCTGATGAGCCCGTGGTGCATCAAGCGGCTGGATGAATTCAACGGCGACATCTCCAAGTTCCGCGTCCAGAAGCTGATCCCGTCGCGGCTGCGCCAGATCGGTATCGCCAAGACCGAACCGGGGGACGAAAACAACCAGGACATCTCCTCGCTGGTGGGCAAGGTCGATATCCGCAAGCTGGAGATGCATGCGCAGAACGATCCCGACGCCTACAGCTATTCGGGGGGGCTGAACCGGGCGAACCAGGGCATGCTCGAGTTCGTTGAGATGTTCAAGGCGCCGATCAAGATGCTGCATCCGTTGCTGACCGCGACGCAGGAAGGCAACTACATCGGAACGGAAAACATCGGCGCGATCCCGTTTCAGGGCATCATCATGGCTCACTCCAACGAATCGGAGTGGCAGACCTTCAAGAACAACAAGAACAACGAAGCCTTCATCGACCGCATCTACGTCATCAAGGTTCCGTACTGCCTGCGGGTGACCGAAGAGCAGAAAATCTATGAGAAGCTGGTGTCACGGTCCGAACTGGGGGAGGCACCCTGCGCCCCGGCAACGCTTGAAATGCTGGCGCGGTTCTCGGTGTTGTCGCGGCTGAAGCGGCATGAGAATTCAACGCTGTATGCCAAGATGCGGGTCTATGACGGCGAAAGCCTGAAGGAAACTGATCCGCGTGCTCGTTCGCTGCAGGAATACAAGGATACCGCAGGCGTCGAGGAAGGCATGGACGGGGCCTCCACCCGTTTCGCCTTCAAGGTGCTCGCCGCCACCTTCAATCACGACACCACCGAGATTGCCGCCGATCCGGTTCATCTTATGTATGTTCTGGAACAGTCGATCCGACGCGACCAGATGCCGCAGGATACCGAGAAGCGGTACCTGGAGTTCATCAAGGGCGAGCTCGCGCCGCGCTACGCTGAGTTCATTGGAAACGAGATTCAAAAAGCCTACCTCGAATCCTACCATGACTATGGTCAGAACCTGTTCGATCGCTATGTGTCCTATGCCGATGCCTGGATCGAGGACATCGATTTCAAGGATGCCGACACCGGGCAACTGCTGAATCGGGAATTGCTCAATCAGGAACTGACGAAGGTTGAGAAGCCCGCCGGCATCGCCAATCCGAAGGATTTTCGGAACGAGGTGGTGAAATTCAGCCTTCGCGCTCGGGCTAATAACAACGGCAAGAATCCGTCCTGGACAAGCTACGAGAAGATCCGCGACGTGATCGAGCGTCGGATGTTCAGCCAGGTGGAGGAATTGCTGCCGGTGATCAGCTTTGGGTCAAAGAAGGACGGTGATACCGAAAAGAAACACACCGAGTTCGTCGATCGCATGACTGCGCGCGGGTATACCGAAAGGCAGGTTAGGCGGCTGGTGGAATGGTATATGCGTGTGAAGCAGGCGGGCTGACCATGCCCGCCATCACCCGAGAGGTTTGACAGGCATACGATGCACATAGTCGATCGCCGCCTGAACCCGAGTGGCAAAAATCTGGCGAATCGCCAGCGCTTCATGCGCCGAGCCAAAGCGCAGATCCGCAAAGCGGTGCATGAAAGTGCCGGCAACCGGAGCATCAAGGACGCCGACGAGGGCGGCGAGGTGGTGTTGCCGGCGCAGGGCGTCCACGAGCCCTCGTTCCGGCGCAATTCCAGTGGTGGTATCCGCGACCACCTGCTGCCTGGAAACAAGGAGTATATCACCGGGGATACGATCCAGCGGCCGCCCAGCGGTGGGGGAGGCAGCGGGTCGGAAGGCAGTCCGGACGGGGAAGGGGAGGACGATTTTCGCTTCGCCCTTTCACGTGATGAATTCGTCGACCTGTTCCTGGAGGATCTTGAGCTTCCCGACTTGGCCAAACGCCGGGTCGTGAACGCGGAGGCGATGGTCTACAGCCGGGCGGGCTATTCGGTCAGCGGGTCTCCAGCAAATCTGGCGCTGAACCGCACGGTGCGGAACAGTATGTCCCGCCGCATCGCCTTGCGCCGGCCAAAACCGGAGGAATTGCAGGCCCTGCTTGACGAGATCGAAGCGCTCGATCCCGCCGATGAAGACAAGCGCGTTGCCTTGCAGGAGGAATATGCCCGTAAAAAGCGCCGGACTGGCCTGATCCCTTACATCGACCCGCTTGACGTGCGCTACAAGCGGTTTGAGGCGCATCCGAGGCCGGTTGCCCAGGCGGTTATGTTCTGCCTGATGGATGTGTCCGGCTCGATGACCGAACACATGAAGGACCTGGCAAAGCGGTTCTACGTGCTGCTCTACATCTTCCTGAAGCGGCGGTACAAGAACGTTGAAGTGGTGTTCATCCGCCATACCCATCAGGCTTCCGAGGTTGATGAGGAGACCTTCTTCAACAGCCCGGAAACCGGCGGCACGGTTGTGTCCACGGCGCTGGAGGAAATGCAGCGTGTGATCGAGGAGCGCTACAGCCCCGACATCTGGAACATCTACGCTGCCCAGGCTTCGGACGGTGACAACACCGCCAGCGACAATGACAAGACGGCCGCCTTGTTGACGAAGGAGCTGCTGCCCGCCTGCCAGTATTACGCATATCTGGAGGTCGGTCGCGATTCGGAGCATTTCCCGCCTGGCTTCATCCGTCGGGACAGCGATCTCTGGCAGACCTACTCGACGATCATTCGCAACGGCGCCCCAATGGCGATGCGAAAGGTCGGCCATCGCAGGGACATCTACCCGGTCTTCCGGGAGCTGTTCGCCAAAAAAACCGGCGCGGAGGCTGCAGCCGAATGAGTTCGACCCTGATCCGGGCGGAGCGCCCGCTGTTCGAAGGTGCTGACTGGGAGTTCGGCACCATCCAACGCTGCTATGATGAGATCGAGAAGGTCGCCCTGACCGACATGGGTCTCGATGTCTACACCAACCAGATTGAAGTCATCGGCACCGAGCAGATGCTGGATGCCTATTCATCGATCGGCATGCCGCTGTTCTACAAGCACTGGTCGTTCGGCAAGCACTTCTCCCGCAATGAGGCGATGTATCGCGCGGGCATGCAGGGGCTGGCGTATGAGATCGTCATCAACTCGAATCCATGCATCAGCTACATCATGGAAGAGAACACCGCGATGATGCAGACGCTGGTGATGGCACATGCGGCGTTTGGGCATAACCACTTCTTCAAGAACAACTACCTGTTCCAGCAATGGACTGATGCCAACGGCATCCTGGACTACCTGGAATTTGCCAAAGACTACATCATGCAGTGCGAGGAACGTTACGGCGAGGCGCAGGTCGAGCGCCTGCTCGACGCCGCGCACGCGCTGATGAACAACGCCGTGCATAAATATCCGCGCAAACGGGCGGCCGATCTGCGATCCGAGGAAAAGCGGGAGCGTGAACGGCGCGAGCACGATGAAAAGGTATTCAACGATCTGTGGCGCACGGTTCCCGGCAAGGAAAATGTGCGTCATGATCCGACAGCGGCGGAGCAGCGCAAGGCCCTGCTCGAGCTGCCACAGGAAAACATCCTCTATTTCATGGAGAAGTCGGCACCCCGGCTGGCGCCCTGGCAGCGGGAGGTCTTGAGGATCGTTCGAATCATTGCGCAGTATTTCTATCCCCAGTCGCAGACCAAGGTGATGAACGAAGGGTGCGCGACCTACACGCACTACACGATCATGAACCGGCTTCACGAAAAGGGCCTGCTGACCGACGGGGCCATGGTGGAGTTCCTGTCGTCACACACCAATGTCGTGTTCCAGCCCGAGTTCGATGACCGGCGCTACAGTGGCCTGAACCCTTATGCATTGGGGTTTGCAATGATGCAGGACATTGAGCGCATCTGCACGCTGCCGACCGCCGAGGATCAACAGTGGTTCCCGCACATTGCCGGCTGCAACGATTCGATGAACGTGTTGCGCGACGTCTGGGCCAATTACCGGGACGAGAGCTTCATCCTGCAGTATCTCAGCCCGAGACTCGTCCGACATTTCGGCCTGTTCCACGTCCTTGATGACGCCAACGAACCGAATCTTCGCGTGGAGGCGATCCACGACGAGCGCGGCTATCGCAAGATCAAGCAGGCGCTGGCCAAGCAGTATGATGTCTCCTGGAATTCTGCCGACATCCAGGTGGTGGATGTGAACCTGGCCGGCGACCGTCGCCTTATCCTTCACCATCGTGCGCTGAACCGGATCCTGCTGGAAGAAAAGGATGCGAAGCTGGTCCTTCAGCACATCGCCGATTTGTGGGGCTACGACGTGCTGATGAAGGAAATCGATCCGGCGACGGACGCGGTCCTGAAGGAGCACGCCACGTCGCCTAAACCCGGGATCGTGCGGATCGAAACCACCTGAAGGGGAGTGGTTCGGAAGGGTGAGACGGCCCAATGGCTGTCGCCGCCCGATAAACGGGACGCGACGTTATCAGGTAGCCGCACTTTCCCGGCTGAACGCCGGCCAAGCATGGAATCCTGAACTCTACAGGTTGCCGGTTCAGGCCGGCTCTGGGAACAGTTCCTCCAGCACCCGAGTGGCAGCCTGGCGATCAATCATGTTTCATGGATGTCGGTCGTTCTGCGGCAGGGCCGTCATCTGGCCCGATCGACCATCCCGCCGAAGCAATATCACCATCAGCAGCATGCCCGGAAGCGCGCCTGCCATGCACACCGTGTAGAACAACGTCCATCCCAGCGAAGCGGCGAGCACTCCGGAGGTCCCCCCAAGCGTGTGAATCGCCAGATTTGGCACCGATGAAAGCAGCGCATACTGGGTGGCCGCGAATTCCCGGGCACACAGCGCCGACAAAAACGTTAGGAAAGCGGCATCCGCCAGCCCTTGGGCGAACGCCTCAGTGGTGACAGTGGCGTACAATGCCGTCGTCTGCCCCGGCATCAGCGACAACATCACGTACATTCCCATTGCCACCGTCTGCGCCCAACCGGTCAGCAGCAGCGCTCTGCCGACACCGATGCGGCGGACCAGCCAGCCGCCGAGGGTGATGCCCAGCAAAGTGCCGCCGAGCGAGCACGGCCCGATCCAGGCGATCGCAGCCTTGTCAAACGTCAAGTGTCGATAGAACGGTGCGGTCATGATGCCGGCCATTGCCTCGCCCAGCTTGAACAAGGCAACGAAGGCCAGCACCAGCAGCGCCGACGGCCGCATCAGGAAAGACCGCACCGGATCAACCACGGCTCTGCGGATGCCACGCACCGGAACAGGCATCTCCTGCCCCTCCTGGTCCTCCGACTGCGCCGCCAGGGTCACCAGCGTGCCGGCAGCCACCAGCACCGCCACGGTCAGCAGCGCCCCCGGCCAACCCACCACAGCGGCCGCACCGATTGCGCCGGTGGTCGAAACCAGCAGTGCGATGCGATACCCCCAAACATAGACAGCCAATGCCAATCCCTGGTGCAGCGGAGGGAACACCTCGATGCGCCATGCGTCGATGGCAATATCCTGCGTGGCCGACAGAAAAGCGACGCAAGCGGCCGCCGCGAAGGCCGTCATGGGGGCAGTCGACGGGCTCGACAGCGACAACAATATGGCGGCCGCCCCCAGCGCCGGTTGCACCAGCAGCAACCATCCCCTTCGCCGCCCGAACCGGCGCAACGTCGCGGTCGGCGGCCGCTGATCCAGCAGTGGCGCCCAGAGGAACTTCAGCGAGTAGGCCAGCCCGATCCAAGCCGTCAGCCCAACCACGGTGAGCCCGGCCCCGCTGTCGGACAACCACAGCCGGAAGGTAAACCCCGACAGCGGCAGCGGCAGGCCTGAGACAAACCCATAGGCCGCCATCGTGGCCAGCTGACGGTTGAAGCGCATCAGACCGGCAGGGTCACGTCACCTTTGCCCAATGGCCGTTGCATCGTCACGACGTCCAGCCACCGGCCAAACTTGATGCCGGCCGATCGCATCGTGCCAACCATGTGAAAACCGAGACTGGAATGGACCCCGATGGAGCCGACATTTTCGGAATCGCCGATCACCGCGATCATCTGCCGCAACCCGGCCGCCGTCCCCAGCTCGATCAACCGCGCCACCAGCCCCTTGCCGACGCCCTGGCCGCGCACATCCTCGCGCACATAGATACTGTCCTCGACGGTAAAACGATACGCCGAGCGTTCCCGAAACGGTGCGTAATAGCCGAACCCAAGGACACCTGTTGCGTCGGTGGCTACCAGCCACACATAGCCCCGGTCCACGATCTTGTGGAAGCGCGCGGCCATCTCCTCGACCGAGGGCGGTTCCTCCTCGAACGTGCCGGTTCCATGCAGCACATGATGCGCATAGATCGCCTGCATATCAGGCACGTCGGTCTCTCTGGCGGCGCGAATATCCATCCCGGTCGGTCCCTTTTTACTGCCAAACTCAACCCTAGGCCCCAACCGGAGACGTGACGACGATGATCGAGTCCAGGCGGCTGTAACCAATTATCGGTTGGCTGGGCGTCTGTCCTGTGCGAGAAGCGATCCAGGATGCACGACAACGTGAGGCCAACTTTTGCGTTGCAGCGGAATCTAATCCGGTTTCGGCTCAAGATCGATATCGGAATTGATTTATGGATTGGTTTTGACGCGAGCTTCGGACATACTCGGAATCGTGATCAAGCGCTCATCGAGATAATGGCGACCTCGGATCGGCGATCAATGTCTCCGACCCATCAAACTGGCCACTCCGGATGCGACCACCACGCGTCTGCGTTGATCAAGCTGGCCAGGCGCAGCGGAGATCAGGGCAACTCGGGGTCGCGCAGCTGTCTGATACACCTCTAAAAGGGTTCGCTCGTGGATATTTCTGACGGACACTCACCCGGGCCCTTGGGCAATAGTCGCGCGCCCGCGACCGTCGCCCAGGCCGGCGGCGCAGGCGGTGGAACTTCCGGCGCCGGCATGTCGATGGAGGGTGACGGCGGTACGCGGGCACCAATCCACCCCAGGCTGCTGGCGATGATGATGTCCGCCCGCTATTTCGGCCTGGATCTTGATCCAAATGAATTCCGGCTGGGGCCGGGCGATACCATCCCGACAGCCGCAGCCTTGTCGGCCTGGGCACAGAACACCGGCATGTGGTCGCGCGCGCTGCGGCTGCGCTGGCGGCACTTGTTCACCGTCGGCGGCAATGGCCCTGTCATCCTTCTGTTCAACGACGGTTCGGCGGGGCTGCTGGTCGGCGCCAATGCCGAACAGAAGGTCGTGCTGATCCGTGATCCAAGGGCGGCCGAGGCCGACCCACCGGTGCCGGTCGACCAGATGCGCCTGATGGAGGTGTGGGGCGGCGAGGCGGTGCTGCTGCGTGCCGAACGATCGCAGGCTGAGGCTGACCCGCCATTCACCCTGGGCTGGCTCGCTTCGGTGGTGCTCAAGGAAAAGAAGCATCTCCGCGACCTGCTGGTCGGGTCATTCGCAATCAGTATGCTGACGATCTTCCCCCCGCTTCTGGTCATGCAGGTGGTGGACAGGGTCCTCACCCATCACAGCTATTCAACCCTGTTCCTGATCTCGATGATCCTTTTGACGTCGGTCGCGTATGAAACGTTGCTGGGTTACGCCCGAAGACTGATCATACTGGTGATCGGCGTGCGCACTGACGCTACCCTCAGCCTGCACGTTTTCAACCGGCTGATCAGGCTGCCGCTGGACTACTTCGAGCGGCATCCCGCCGGCGAGACAATGTATAAGGTCAGTCAGGTCAACAAAGTGCGCGAGTTCATGACCGGTAAGCTCATGACCACGCTGCTGGATATGATCACGCTGCTGGTCCTGCTGCCGCTGCTGTTCTGGCTGAACGCCACCCTGGCTTGGTTCGTCCTGGTCTGCGCGACCTTGATCATGTTGATCATCCTGGCGTTCCTGCGCCCGATCCGTGTCGCCTTCGCCAAGGTGATCAACGCCGAAGTGCTGAAAAACGCCGCATTGGGTGAAACCATCTTCGGCGTCAAAACGGTGAAGTCCCTGGCACTGGAGCCACAGCGGAAGGCGCTGTGGGATGAGCGGACCGCCGAGGTTGGCAAATGGCGCTTCGCGATGGGCCGGTTGTCGAACTGGCCGCAGACATTGGTCACGCCGGTTGAGCGGTTCATGTGGATGGGTGTCATCCTGGTCGGTGCCTATCTTGCCCTGACCGACCAGAGCGGCTTCATGGTCGGCAGCCTGTTCGCCTTCATGATGCTGTCGCAACGCGTCAGCACGCCGCTCGTAGGGCTCGCCCGCCTGATCGAGGAATGGGAAGAGGTCGGCGCCTCGATGGGGCAGGCCGGCGAGGTGCTCAATCGTCCGCTTGAGGACGCGGCGAATGGTGGTCTTCGCCCAAGGTTTGCGGGCGCAGTGACCTTCGAAGACGTGACCTTCACCTATGCCGGCACCAAGCTTCCGGCGCTCGATCGCATCGGCTTTTCAATTCCACCCGGCACCATGCTGGGACTGGTCGGCCGCTCCGGGTCCGGGAAGTCTACCATCACCCGACTTCTTCAGGGCATCAATCGGGAATACTCCGGCTTCATCAAGATCGACGGCGCCGACCTGCGGGAGATCAACCTGCGGCATCTGCGGTCCAGCTTCGGCGTCGTGCTGCAGGAGAACTTCCTGTTCCGCGGTTCGATCCGCGACAACATCCTGGCTGGCCGCCCTGGACTGACGCTGGAAGACGCGATCCGCGCGGCGCGCCTGGCGGGGGCGGAGGAGTTCATCGAGCGGATGCCGAATGGCTACGAAACCTACATTGAGGAGGGATCACCCAACCTGTCGGGCGGCCAGCGTCAGCGTCTCGCCATTGCTCGTGCCCTGATCACCGATCCCCGTATCCTGATCCTGGACGAAGCGACCAGCGCGCTCGATCCGGAATCGGAGGCACTGGTCAACGCCAACCTGCTGCGCATCGCTCGGGGCCGCACCATGGTGATCGTGTCCCACCGGCTGTCGTCGTTGGTGAACTGCGATCAGATCATGGTCCTCGAGCGCGGCAAGTTGGTGGATATCGGCCCGCATTCCGCGCTGCTGGAGCGGTGCGGGATCTACCGCACGCTCTGGAACCAGCAAAACCGTCACATGCAGAACAACGAAGGCTCAGGTCATGCAACTCCTGCCCCGACCCTCCTCCAAGGCGATTAGTACCGCGGCAGAGGACCGGATGGATCCGACCCTTCCGGTCATCCTGGAATATCAGTCACCCTCGACGGCCATCATCAACATGCCGATGCCGCGCTTCGCGCGCGGCTTCACCCTGACGTTGAGCAGCATGATTGCAGTGATGTGCGTGCTGACCGGCGTGATCCGAGTGGATCGTGTGGTGACAGCACCGGGGATCGTAGTGGCACGCGCGGCTACGGTTGTGGTTCAGCCGCTGGACACCGCCATTGTGCGGGCGATCAACGTTGAACCGGGCGATTTGGTTCATGCAGGCCAGGTGCTTGCACGCCTCGATCCGACCTTCGCGACGGCCGATCTCGGAACGCTGGTCGCTCAGGTTTCGACGTTGCAGGCGCAGGTCTCGCGCATGCAGGCGGAAATGGAAAACCGCCCGTTTACCTACACCGGGACGGACCCGAACATGGCGTTTCAGGTCTCGATCTATGGCCAGCGCCAGGCCGAGTTCAATTACAAGCTGGAGAATTACCAGCAGAAAGCCGACAGCCTTTCAGCCACGGTCGCGCGCGCCAACGCTGACATCATCAACTACAACGATCGGCTCAGCTACGCGAAGACGCTGGAACAGATGCGTAAGGACCTCGAACGGCTGAACGTCGGGTCCAAGATCAATACCCTGTCGGCGATGGACACCCGTGCCCAGATGCAGGACAGCCTGGACAACGCCCGCCAGCAGCAGCTTGGGGCGCAACGCGACCTTGCAGCGCTGATCGCCGAACGCAATGGCTTCATTCAGAACTGGCGCAATGACATTGGCGAGAAACTGACCGACGCACTCAGCAAGCTGTCCGACGCGCGTGAATCGCTGGCCAAGGCGCAATTGCATCGCCAGTTGGTCGAATTGCGGGCAGAACAGGACGGCACGGTGATGACGGTTGCCAAGGTGTCGGTTGGCTCGGTGCTGAATCCCGGCCAGGAGTTCATTACCCTGGTCCCGACCAACGCGCCGCTGGAGGTCGAGGCGAACATCGCCGGCAGCGACGACGGTCACGTCACGCTCGGTGATCCGGTCGACATCAAATTCGATACCTTCCAGTACTCCCGCTACGGCCTGGCACACGGCATCGTTCGCACTGTCAGCCCCGACAGCTTCAGCACACAGGGTGAGCAGCGCAATCCGACAGGCGCCGTGCCGATACCACAGCAGGCGCAGGGGGTTTGGTATCGATCCAGAATTACCCTGGATCAGATTGAACTTCACGACACTCCAGCCAACTTCCATCTATCTCCGGGCATGCCGGTGACTGCAGACATCCGTGTGGGCAAGCAGACCCTGCTTCGCTATATGCTCGGGCGCATGATCCCCCTGGCTAAAGAAGGAATGCGGGAGCCTTAAGACCTCTCGTTCGAAGGGTACGACGAAAACATGGCTCTCCTCGATCGGGTGTTAGGGGGATTCTCCCCAGCCGCCGCGCTGCGGCGGGGACTCCAACTGCAGGAGCAGGGTAATCCGAAGGCAGCCTTTGCGCTGTTTTCCCGCGCCGCCCGCTCCAGCATTCCGGAAGCTGAATTCCGCGTCGGCCGGTGTTATCTTGAAGGGTCAGGTGTTCCGCCCAGCCGTGCGGATGGTGTGCGGTGGGTGGAACGCGCTGCGTCGAAGGGATTTGTGGAGGCGCAGGCACTGCTTGCGACGCTGTGCCTGCACGGCATGGCCCCGGGTTTCGCGGATGCCGGTCCCGGATCGGGTGCCGGTCTGTTCGGTGGTCAGACCACGGCTGAACCCGATTACCCAACCGCCGCGAAATGGGCCCGTTGCGCCGCCGAGGCCGGGTCGGCGGACGGCCAGGCGGTGCTTGGGTTCATTCTGACATCCGGCCCCGAGGCCCTGCGCAACATCGACGAGGGCGATCGCTGGTTTGAGAAGTCTGCTGCCGGTGGATGTCCGCAGGGACAGTTGGGTTACGCGCTGGTGCTTGCCCGCGACACCAGCAAGCCCGGCGTTCAGGAAGAGTTGCTTCGCCATCTCAGCCAAGCCTCGGAAAAAGGGCTGGCGACGGCGTTGTTCCTGTACGGCATGGTTCTGGAACGCGGATTGGGCGTCGCGCAGGATCGCGCCGCTGCAGCTGCCTGCTACAAACAAGGCGCGGAGAAAGGTCATCGTGGCGCCCAGGCGCGCTGGGGCTTCGCCCTGCTGGAAGGCAACGGTGTCGAGCCGAATCCGATCGAGGGGGAATCCTGGCTTCGACGCGCCGCGCTCGCCGGCGACCCTGAAGCGGCCGCACTGGTCGGCGACATCTATGCCAAAGGCGGCAAGCTTCCCCCGAACTATGCCGAGGCGGCAATGTGGTTCCGCCGCGCGGCGGATGCCAACCATAAGGGTGCGGCGCGCGCCTTGGGTATGCTCTATCTGACCGGTGCGGGTGTGCCTCGCGACCAGGACGAAGCGGCTAAATTGTTCAGTCTCGCAGCGCAGGGTGGCGACGCCAGCGCGCATGTCGATCTGGGCAACCTGATGCTGCGGGGCCATGGCAACGAGGAAGATCAGGTCCGCACGAGATCCTGGTTCGAACAGGCAGCCGAATCGGGCGACCTGATTGCGGCATTCAACTTCGGCGTCTGTCTGGCCGAAGGCGTTGGGATCGAGCGCGACGATCGCAAGGCGGCGGAATGGCTGCGCCGGGCTGCGGATGGCGTCGTCAATGCGCAATACTGGTACGGCCGAATGCTGGTCGAAGGACGTGGCGTCGCCGCCAATCCGGAAGAAGGCAGAACCTGGATCGCGCGGGCAGCGGAAGTTGGCATGATTGAAGCCCAGGTGATGCTCGCGGACATGCTGCTGTCCGGGCGCGGCGGTGTAAAAGACCATCCCGCCGCCCTGGCGCTGTTTGAGAAAGCGGCTGGGCAAGGCCATGTCGGCGCCATGTTCGCGGTGGGGGCAATGTATGGTGGCGGTCATGACGTGCCATGGGATCGTGTGGTTGCCCAGCGCTGGTTCCGCGCCGCCGCCGAACGTGGCCACCCTTACGCCCAGATGATGCTCGGCCGCTATCTGGCACGGAAATTGGCCGGCGAGCAGGATATCGAGGCAGCCAGGCGCTGGACGGAACGTGCGGTTGCCCAGGGAATGCAGGAAGCCAAGGCGGACCTGGCAGCACTACCCTCGCCGCCGGACGGCAATGCAGCTACGCAGGAAAGTGCGGCGCAAGCAGCCGGCGACTGACCACATGCGGCGATACGCCACCGCGCCCGAGGCGGCGGTCATCGCCCTTGCCCGTGAAGCCTTGGATCGTGGCATGGCAGCCCACGCAACTGGGAACACTGTTGCCGCCTTGCGCTGGCTGGATCGGGCGCACCGGCTTGTGCCGCACGATCCCCACGCAAAGCTGACATTGGCGACTGTTTGTCTGGGCAGCGACCCCTTGCGCGCGGCCGAACTCTTCGCGGCCGTGGCGGAGCAGCACGACGTGCGCCAGGCCTGGTTGGGGCTCGCGGCAGCCCGCATGCGCACGTCCGGGGCCGAAGCCGCCGCTGAACCCCTCGCCGCCGCTTTCGCCCGGCATGCTTTCGCGCCGGAATCCGGCGGACTGGCACAGCAGATCGCCGGTCGGGCGGGTTGGTGCGCTGTGCGCTCGGATGGCGGTCTGGAAGTGCATGCCGGCGAGCAGGGCCTGATCAGGATATCCCTTGATAGAACGCCCCTAAAACGCGCCGGATTACCTGCAAGCTGGGCGCGTGGCCGATGCCTCGAAATTCGGTGCGCGGACGTCCACCTGCTGGGTAGCCCGATCCAGATCACGGCCGTCCGCCGCCTTCAGGGGACTATCGAAGTTGAAGACGGCGGTCTGCGAGGTTGGGCTTGGCATCCCGGCGATCCGAACACCGCTCCGGTGCTCACGCTCACCTATGCCGATGGCCGCGAACAGACCATTGTCCCCACCGATGAGTCGGCTTCGGTGCCGGACACTGGGCCGCTTGCTCGCCCACGCGTATTCCATCTGAACCGGGGGGATCTGCTGGATGTCCCGGGCCTGATCCACGTTCGTGGGCCGGATGGCAAGGATATGTTCGGCAGCCCGCTCGACCCATCTGCCGACGCAGCCTGTCATGCAGCGGCGGCGGCGCGAATTGGCCGCACTTACCCGGCCGCGGCATTAAAGCCGCTGATCGGCGACGCGGCGTATGCCCCGGCCCTTCGCGCCGATGCAACGGTACCCGCCCACCCTGTCGGCGCGGAGATCAAACAACGCGCGCCCACGGTCGTCATCCCGGTGCATGATGGTGCCCCGATCGTTCTGGCCTGCCTGGTCAGTGTGCTGGAATCCGAGTTGGGTGACGCACGCGTTCTGGTAATCGACGATGGTTCATCCGATCCTGAACTGATCGCGGCTCTGTCCCGGCTCGCCGCCCAGCACAAAATCATCTTGCGGCGACATGAGCGCCCGTTGGGATTTCCTGCCAGTGCCAATGCAGGTATCCGGGCCGCGGCGGGACGCGACGTCGTGCTGTTGAACAGCGATACGCTGGTGCCGCCCGACTGGTTGTCGCGACTACGGGATGCCGCCTACAGCGCCCGCGACATCGGCACCGTGACGCCGTTGTCGAATGACGCCACCATCCTGAGCTATCCCGGTCCGGCTGGGCGCAACCCCAAGCCGGACCGGACTAAGGTCACAAGGCTTGACCGCCTGGCCCGGCGCGCCAACGGCGCCGCTGTTATCGACATCCCCGTCGGCGTCGGTTTCTGCCTTTACCTGCGCCGCGATTGCCTGAACGCCACTGGCGTCTTCCGTGCCGATGTTTTCGCCCAGGGCTATGGGGAGGAGAACGATCTGTGCCTGCGGACCCGTCGACTGGGCTGGCGTAACGTGGCGCTGACCGGACTGTTCGTTGGCCATCTCGGCGGCGCGAGCTTTGGTGCCAGCGCGCACCATCTTCGTCGGCGGAACGGTCGGATACTGGAGCAATTGCATCCCGGCCATCAGGCTCAGATCGCGGCGTTCATTGCCGCCGATCCACTCGCCGAGGCCCGCCGGCGCATCGACGTCCTGGTCTGGCGGCAGCGCGGGCGCGTATGGCGGCAGGCTGCGATCCTCATCACCCACAACGAAGGCGGCGGGGTCGAGCAACGGATCATGCTGTCGGCGAAAGCCCATGCAGATGCAGGGCGTCGGCCGATCCTTCTGCGTCCGGCTCAAACCGCGTCCGGCGAACCGGCGATCGCGGTGCACGATGGTCTGGAAGACGACCTGCCCAACCTGATCTTCGCCATGCCGCATGAACGTCCGGCATTGCTGCGCCTGTTGCTCGCCGCCAAGCCAGACCGCATCGAGGCGCATCACCTCGCCGGCTATGATCACGAAATTTACGAGGTGATCGCGCAGCTCGATCTGGCGTATGAGGTCCATGTCCACAACTACGCATGGTTCTGCCCGCAAATTTCCCTGGTGGGCACGCATAACCGATATTGCGGCGAACCGGATCTGCTGGACTGTGAGGCCTGCGTCGCCGATAATGGCAGTCTGATACAAGAAAAAATCGCAGTAGCGGCGCTGCGTCAGCGCTCGGCGGCTTTTTTCGCCGGCGCCAGCCGCGTGGTTGTTCCGGCCGAAGACGTGGGACAGCGCATGCGGCGGCACTTCCCCGATCTGTCACCCGTTACTGTGCCGCATGAGCACGAGACCGCACCGATCCTCAAGTCCGCCAGGCACGGCAATCGAACCGGCCGCCCAAAAGTCTGCGTCGCCGGCGCCATCGGCGTGCATAAGGGCTATGATGTTCTGCTGGCTTGCGCCCGCGACGCCGAGCGGCGCGATCTCGACCTGGAATTCGTTGTTGTCGGGCACACGATCGATGATGCTCGGATGATGGCGACCGGGCGCGTGTTCGTCACCGGCGAATTCGCACCCGGTGAGGCCGTCAGCCTGATCGCTGCCCAAAATGCGAGACTGGGCTTCGTTCCTTCGATCTGCCCCGAGACATGGTGTTTAACCCTCGGGGAGCTCTGGCAGGCAGGTCTTTTCACCGTGGCCTTCGATATCGGCGTGCCGGCGGAGCGAATAAGACGAACGCAGCACGGAATTGTACTTCCATTGGGCCTGTCCGCGAATGCTATTAATAGCAGACTGGTTGCAGCGATCCGCGCGGCAGGGCATTGATGGCAACGCTGAAAGCAATGACCGCGAGGCCGAACCGCCAGGACATTCGTCCAGGGTGGTTGGAACAGCCTGTATCATAGATTTTTCGCCAAATTCCCAAACTGGTTGCATAGTCGAAAATGGCACGAACCCCTAAACAGCGAGTGAGCCGAATGTCCGAAGCCGCAAGCGCGGAGCGCACGCAAGTAAAGGCCGAACCGTCAGTGCAGCCGGCGCGGCGGGCTGCGGAACTATCCAACCGGGTCGCCGAATTGCAGGTTTCGGCCCATCTGATGACGCTTGAATCAGGCCTGTTCTGCGTCTTTCAAACGCCCGGCAGTGCACCACCTGATCCGGCAACCGGCCTGCCGGGCGTACGGATCACACCCGCGCCTGGTATCGCGGGACGGCCGGAGGCTGTCAGTGTCAGTACCTTCCGTGAGGATGGTTGGCTGAATGGAACCGCCGCCCTGGTGCGCGTCACCGATGGGTCCGCGCAGATCCTGGTCACAATCTATCAGCACAAGGGCATGGATGCCGCCCCGCGGCTTCAGGTGCTGCGCCTCAGCGGCGACGCGGCAACGCCGGATGCGCCGGTTGAGGCTGTTGCGCCGCCCGCCGGGTTGGCTTCCGAGCCGGCCGAACCGGTCGCCGACCCCGAAATCATGGCGCACGTTCAACGCATGGGCGATGTAGGCTGCAAGCTGGGCGAGTGGCTCGGCATCAAGGGCAGTCGCCAGTGGGTTGAGGGATTTGGCATGGCACCGGTCGCCGGAATTGCCCCGGCAGACATCGAGTACCAGGCGGTGCTTGGCCGTAACTGGCTTTCCCCTTGGGTCGAGGGCGGCAAGTTCTGCGGCAGCCGCGGTATGGCTCTGCCGCTTCTGGGGCTCAAGGTCCGGTTGAAAGGCGCCGCTGCCAAGACCCACGATTGCAGCTACGCGGCGACCTTCGTTGATGGAACCGCCGTGGGCCCGGTAAACGGTGGCGAAGCCTGTGAAGCTGAAAGCCTCGCCGCGCTGGAGGCGTTCCAGATCGTTATTACCCCGCGCAATGCTGCCAAGTCGGCAGCGAACGGTCCATCTGCCAAAACTCGGGCAACACCCGCACCGGCAGCCAGAACCGTGGCCAAGCCAACCACCGCCCGCCGAGCCCGGACCTGAGTAGCGGCCAGGGTTTCCGCCGCCGGCCCCGTTGGGCGCCGGCGGTTAACCCCGATTTCTCAAGCGCGGACATCCATCGAAGGGCAGCCGTTTGAAGTTTCTGTTTGTTCATCAGAACTTTCCAGCTCAGTTCCTGCACATCGTGCGGCATCTTGTCGCTGCGCAGCGCCATGACGTCGTGTTCATCAGCGAACCGAATGCCAATGAGATCGTCGGCGTCCGCAAGGTTCCGTATGCTCATTCAGTCGTGGACAACAAGGATACCCACATCGCCGCACGTGAGCTGGAGAATGGGGTCCGGCGTGCCGAAACGGTCTACCGGACGGCATTCGGACTGAAGCAACTCGGTTACACGCCCGACATCATCATCGGCCATCACGGCTGGGGTGAGATGCTCAACCTGCGCGACCTGTGGCCCGACGTCCCAATGCTTGGCTACATGGAATTCTACTACCAGCACGATAAGGCAGACGTCGGGTTCGACCCCGAATTTCCTGCCAATCCGCTGGATTTCCCTCGCATTCGCGCCAAGAACGCGATCAACCATATCGCCTTGAACCTGGGCAGCACCGGCCAGACGCCGACGCGATGGCAGTTGTCGACCTATCCCGCGTGGGCGCAACCCGAGATCGAACTGATTTGGGAAGGCGTTGACCTGGATCTATGCTGCGCCGATCCAGCGGTCCGCAAGACGCCTCTGGTTGTAGGCGACATGACCATAAAGCCGACCGACAAGCTCGTCAGCTATGTGTCACGCGATCTGGAACCCTATCGTGGCTTCCATGTCTTGATGCGGGCGCTGCCGAACCTGATGCGCGCGCGCAAGGACCTAAAGGTCGTCATGATCGGCGGCGACGGCGTCAGTTACGGCACGGTGCCACACCAGGGCGGGAAGTGGCGCGATGTGATGCTGGCCGAAATCGGCAAGCACATAGACCCAAGCCGTGTGGTGTTTCCCGGGCGGGTGGCATACTCGACTTACCTGTCGGTGCTCCGGCGTTCCGATGCACATGTCTATCTGACCTATCCATTTGTCGCCTCCTGGTCGATGCGCGAGGCCATGGCGATTGGCTGCGCGATGGTCGGCAGTGACACCCAACCGGTACGGGAGTTCATCATCCATGGGGAAAACGGACTTCTGACGCCATTTCTGCAGCCGAAGGCCTTGGCAACCACGATTCTTGAGGTGATCGAGGACAAGGCGCTGAACCGGTCGCTACGCGAAAATGCGCGCGGGTATGCTGAACGACACCTGGCGATGGCGGATTATCTCGCGAACTACTGCCTGGTGATCGAGCGGCTGACTGGGGAAAATCCGGCGCCCCGCGTGCAGCTCAATCCTTCAGTAAGGATCAATGCTCCTGTTCGGGGGCGTAAATCAGCCGCTGCGCCGAAGCCCGCCCGTCGACTGCTCACGGCGAGCGCCTAGGCCCATTGTTTGGTTGGCGATCGGACAATCGCTCACAGCCTCTTGCCCGATCCCGCTGCCTTGTGCCACCACCGCGAAACGACGCTTGTCATGGCGCAGCGCGATCGAGAGGATCATTATGACCGATAGTGCTCCGGCACCCAATCCTATCCGTGGCAGCCTGATGCAGGGCAAGCGCGGCGTGATCATGGGTGTCGCCAACGACCGTTCGCTCGGCTGGGGAGTCGCGGAGGCATGCGCGGCCCAAGGGGCGGAACTGGCGTTTACCTTTCAGGGCGACTCGCTGGAACGCCGGGTCCGCCCCCTGGCCGCCTCGGTAGGCTCTGACCTGGTGTTCCCCTGCGATGTAACCGACGAAGCCAGCATTGATGCAGCCTTCGAAATGGTGCGTGCCCGCTGGGACGGGATCGACTTCCTGATCCACTCCATCGCCTATGCCGACAAGGCCTACCTGCGCGGCCGCTACCTCGACACCCCGCGCGCGGCGTTCCTGCAGGCGATGGATATTTCCTGCTATTCCTTCATGGCGGTGTGCCAGCGTGCCCTGCCGATGATGCGTCGCGGCGGCAGCTTGCTCACCATGACCTACATGGGCGCCGAAAAATGGGTGCCCCACTACAACGCGATGGGTGTGGCCAAGGCAGCGCTGGAGGCATCCGTGCGCTACATGGCCGCCGATCTGGGCGCCGACGGTATCAGGGTGAACGCGATCAGCGCTGGGCCGATCAAGACCCTGGCTGCGAGCGGTATCGGTGATTTCCGCTATATCCTGCGGTGGAACCAGCTCAACTCACCGATGCAGCGCAACGTGACGATCGAGGAGGTCGGTGGTGCAGGTGTCTACCTTCTGTCCGATCTTGCATCCGGCGTGACCGGTGAGGTACATCACGTTGACTGCGGCTATCACATCGTGGGGATGAAGAACCCGGACGCACCTGATATCGCCATCGCCGAGGGCTGACCGCCAACGTCATGTCGCACAACAGTTTCGGTCATCTGTTCCGGGTCACGACGTGGGGCGAGAGCCATGGCCCCGCGATCGGCGGTGTCGTCGATGGCTGCCCTCCGCTGCTGAAATTGTCCGAGGCCGACATCCAGCCCTGGCTCGACAAGCGCCGCCCGGGTCAGTCGAAATTCACCACCCAGCGCCAGGAACCCGATCAGGTGCGCATATTGTCGGGTGTGTTCGAGGGCTTGACCACAGGCACCCCGATCAGCCTGTTGATCGAGAACCAGGACCAGCGCTCGCGTGACTATGCAGCAATCGCGGCGCAATTCCGCCCCGGGCATGCCGACCTGACCTACGACCTGAAATACGGCATTCGCGACTATCGCGGTGGTGGACGCTCCTCCGCGCGGGAGACAGCGATGCGGGTCGCCGCCGGCGCGGTCGCCCGTCTGATTTTGGGCAACACGGTCCGGATTCGCGGCGCGCTGATACAGATCGGCCCGCACCGGATCAATCGTGACCGGTGGGAATGGCCGCAGGTAGACGAAAACCCGTTCTTCTGCCCGGATCCCATCGCCGCGCAAACTTGGGAGGCTTATCTTCTGGAGGTCCGCAAAGCCGGCTCTTCCACGGGTGCTGTGATTGAGATCGTGGCAGAGGGCGTGCCGCCGGGACTTGGCGCGCCTATTTATGGCAAGCTGGATGCCGATCTTGCCGGCGCGCTGATGTCGATCAACGCCGTCAAAGGCGTCGAAATCGGTGAGGGATTTGCAGCTGCCGCGCTCTCGGGTGAAGCCAATGCGGACGAGATGCGCATGCATGACGGGGTGGTCAATTTCGACTCAAACCATGCCGGAGGCATTCTGGGTGGCATCTCCACCGGCCAGCCCGTTATCGCCCGCTTCGCTGTCAAGCCGACCAGTTCGATTTTGTCGCCGCGCCATTCGGTCGACCGCCTGGGCCAGGACATCGAGATCGTCACCAAAGGGCGCCATGACCCTTGCGTGGGAATCCGCGCGGTGCCTGTCGGCGAAGCAATGATGGCCTGCGTGCTCGCTGATCATCTGCTCCGCCAGCGCGCCCAGAACCCTGATGCACCGATGACCACACGTCTGCCGAGAAACTGATCCGCCGGCTTTGGCGGTTGGGTCTGCACATTTCGGTAACGCTGGCCACCGGCGTTTGCCGACATCACGCAGCGGTGATGCCGCACTGCGCAATAACCCAGCTTGACGGTCGGGAATAAAGCAGCCTCAATGAACGTCTCAATGTCGTGACGTCATCTGCCATGCTGTGTTCGACTGAAGCTCTTAACGACACCGGACTGTCCCCGCTGATCGCGCTGATCGGCGCACGGCGCTGGCGGGAGCGGCTGACCGAAATTCGTGATCTGGCCGCAGCGGGCCGTCGCGCTGGCCAGGCACTTCGCCAGCGGCATGGCGTCGAGCTTACGCTCGAAAAGCTCCGGCGCGATCCTGCCGCGATGACTTCCGCGACCGAGGCTCTGCTCGGCCGGTATGCGATTGAGATCCCGCGCATCGTCGCCGAACTCACCCCAGCGGGACGTGAGCGACTGGTCGACCGGTTGCACCGCGGGTTGAGCGGCGAAAACACATTGATCCCAATCTTCCATCTCGTCCGGTCGGCGCTGGCGCATCGTGCCCGCGGCTTTCACGTCACCTTTACCGGCCTCGACCAGGAGACCCCGCACGATCTGTTGCTGAGCCGCGATCGGGTTGAGGCGGAAGTTGCTTGCGACGTGGTTACCGCCGAGGAGGGCCGAGGCGTTCATCGCGGCGCTTGGTTCCGGCTGGCAGACCGCATCGATCCTGATCTGCAAACCTGGCTGGCCGCCCATCCCGGCCGCTATCTGCTGAAAATGACTCTTCCCAACGGCTTGCGCGGCGGCCTGTGCAATTCCGCTCCCGAAGGCGACACGTTGGCCCGGCTGCACCAGCGCATCACCGCGATGCTGCGGACGTCTAACCGCCAGGACAATGATGAGGCGATCATACTCAGGCTCGATCCATTGTTGCTGGCTGGTGCCCAGGCTGAAGATGCCGGCTTGATTTCGTCTCTGCGCCGAGAGTTTGGGCCGGAGGCGCATCTTTCGGTCACCACTTCGGGCAATGCTGTTTTCGTCATGGCCGCCAGAGCAGGGCAGGAGAATGAGGTGGCGATCGCGATCAGGCGGCGTCTGGCAGCGCTGGCGCCGGCGCGTCTGACCGGCACGCGGCCCGGTATCCTGTCGGTGTTCGTCGAGGACACTGATCGTCAGGAATGGCGTGGCCTGCGAGATCGCCTGGAGCTGGAAGGCGAGGCTCGCCAGTTCATGACCCACAAAGCGGCCAGGCCGGTCGTGGCGGTCAGCTTTGTCTCGCGCTTCGAGCTGTTTGGCGTTCCGGAGCCGGATGCCGCGTCAGGCGGGGAGGTGCGCTTCCGCAATCCCAGTCACCCGGCCGCTGCGTATGCTGCCCTGGCACCGGCCATCCTGTCGTCACTGTGATCGCTTAGGCGATACGGAAAGCCGCCTCCCACCTCATATCAAAGCGAAGCCGCTCTTCGGCCATGGTTCATGGCTCGATAGCGTGGTTGCCCATGACTAGAGAGGTGAGCATGTCCACTGCGGAATATTGCCGTAAGCTTGATGAACTCGATCGGTTGTTAAACGACCCGGACGTCCCGATGCAGCCCGATCGTATTTGGTCGCTGCTCGCTGATGTATCCCGCCCCGATGTTGCCGCGACCGCTGATGCAGCGATGGGGCGCTCGCCGGACCGTTAACACGGTCGCGGCCCGAAACTGCTGAGCCAGGCATTTACTTAGCCGCTCTGAGCGTGCCCCGAAGCGCCAGCGCCGCCGGCAGCCGCTCTAAAACCTATCCATCAGCGTCAAACGCTTTTGAAAAGAGATACCCAGGTTCTTCGGGACCTGGGTATCATTTTTGTGACACACACCGTGCCGGTATTGTGACATACTGACCTCGGATGTCTGACTTATCTCGGTTGCATGCTGGATTCGTCTCAGTTGCAGGCGGCAAGAAAGCCAACGGCCAGATAAATTGCTTTAACTCTCACTAAAAAATTCATTTCGCGATGTGCAAATTTGTTGACGAAACGCGTGAATCGGTTGCACAACAGCACTCTAGATGAGGTCAACGCGTCGATTGATCTCGAAGTCACAAGGAACTTAGATGTCGAAAGCGTTTATCTCAAAGGTCCTCCAGCAGTCCACGGAAGTGACCGGCGCCGCCGCCAATCGCGCGACCAACGATCTCATCGATGCAATCGTCAAGGAGATGAAAAAGTCCGGGAAGTTCACCCTGCCGAGCTTCGGCACGTTCACTGTTCGCAAGACGAAGGCTCGCAAGGCGCTGAACCCGCGCACGGGTGAATCGATCAAGGTGAAGGCCGGCAAGACCGTCCGATTTAAGGCATCACCGGTGCTGAAGAAATCCGTCTGAGTGATCATCGGGCAGCGGTCCGCCCAGCTTCACGCCTTCCGCTTAAGGCGTGAAGACATCACGCGTGCGCTATCTACAGGCTTCTTCCCCGTGTCGATGCCGTTTTGCCACCGTCGTACGCGCGCCTGAATGAGCAGGGGGGACCGCATTTGCCCCACACGGGCGGCCCCAGCGCCGTCAGGCAGCGCGCCGGACCGCGCCCAGAAGGAACTCCTTGTTGCCTTTTGGCCCGGTGATCGGACTTTCAGTCACGCCTTCAACCACCCAGCCGGGTAAATCGGACCACCAGGTCGTCACGCGCTCGCACACCGCCTGATGCACTGCGGGGTCACGCACAACGCCCTTGCCGCTGCCGACCAATGCCGCTCCCGCTTCAAATTGCGGCTTGATCAGCGCGATCGCCCAGGCGTTGCCAGTGCACAACCCCAGCGGAGCGGGCAACACCGTCGCCAGCCCGATAAAGCTGGCATCGCAAACCAAGGCGCCGATCGGGTCTGGCACCGACTCGCGGGTCAGATACCGGGCATTGGTCTTCTCGTGCACCACGACGCGCGAGTCGCAACGCAGCTTCCAGGCCAACTGGCCGTGACCTACGTCGACCGCATGCACCTTTGCCGCTCCGTTCGACAGCAGCACGTCGGTGAATCCACCTGTTGAGGCACCAATGTCTAGGCAGGTCCGTTCGGCCGGTGAATAACCGAAATGCGCCAGCCCATGGGCAAGCTTCAATCCGCCGCGGGATGCCCAAGGATGGTCCTGGTCCCGGACCTCCAGCGCCACCTCCTCCGCGAGCAGGTCGCCGGCTTTGGCGATCCGGCGCTCCCCGGAGAATACTTTTCCAGCCAGGATCAGCGCTTGCGCCCGCGTTCGGCTTTCCACAAGACCCCGGATCACCAGCAACTGATCCGCTCGCTGTTTCACTGATCCAGCGGCCTGGTGCCAAATGAGCCGTCCGCGTGTTGAACCAGAGCTTCAACCCTTGCTTCTACTTCGGCCAACTTGGCTTCGCAGTGGCGCCTTAGCTTGACCCCTCGCTCGAAAGCCTGAACGGCGGCATCCAGCTTCAGCGTGCCGCCTTCCAGGCCGCGGACGATTTGATCGAGCTCCGCCAATGCGTCCTCGAATGACAAGTGCGTGACGTCTTCTTCGGGCATTGCTGGCCTTTGTAATGAAAACCTGGAGCAGGGGCGGGTCGCACTCGTCAACCTGCGACACGCGAAGCATGCCTGTCATGACAGATCGGCCTCCTGGCCCGCGCTTGATCTAAACGGTTGAAACGAGAGCGGCAATTGCGGTCGCGTGATCGCCCAGGGCTGCTGATCTTCCCGTACTGTGGTCGAAGCAGCAGGTCCCGCTGATATCGGGTCTCAGATAAACACCCCGGCCATTCCGCCCGTGGGATACCGTGTCCCGGCCGCTGCGCCAACCGGCACGGCGGCGGAGATTCGTGCCACCTCGTCGGCCGACAGGTTTACCCGCAGCGCCCCGACATTCTCGTCCAGCCGAGCCGCGTAGCGTGTGCCGGGGATCGCGACAACGTCGGGTCCTTGTGCCAGTAGCCAGGCAAGCGTGACCTGCGCTGGCGTGCATCCCTTCTCAGCCGCAACAGCTTCGACTTTCCCCACCAGAATTCGATTCTGGTTGAAGTTCTGCTCCTGGAACCGCGGATGCGCCGCCCGTCTGCCGTCGACGTCGGCAAAGGTTTTGATCGCCCCTGTCAGGAACCCTCGCCCCAGCGGCGAGTAGGCGACAAAGCTAATCCCGAGTTCGGCCGTCGTCCTGCGGGTCGCTTCGGCCTCCTCACGATACAGCAGCGAGTATTCCGTCTGCACCGCCGCAACAGGATGCACCGCATGGGCTCGTCGAATGCGCTCCGGCGCGGCCTCACACAAGCCCAGGAATCGCACCTTCCCTTCTGCCACCAGCTTTGCCATTGCGCCGACAGTGTCCTCGACCGGCACGTCCGGGTCGACACGGTGCTGGTAGTATAGGTCGATCACATCGATCCCCAGCCGCTTCAGACTTGCCTCGCAGGCTTCGGCAACATACTCGGGCCGCCCGTTGACGCCATTGGATTGGCCCGGCCGCTGCGTCTGGCCAAACTTCGTCGCCACCACGATGCCGTTGCGCCGCCCTTTCAGCGCCTTGCCAAGCACCTGCTCGTTGTGGCCCCAACCATACATGTCAGACGAATCGAAGTGGTTCACGCCAGTGTCGATCGCGTGCCGGATCAGGTCTTCGGAAACCGCGTCATCCGCTGCACCGTAGACGCCGGACAGCGACATACATCCCAGACCGACGGCCGAGACCGACAGGTCGCTCTTGCCCAATATGCGATGTTCAAGCTTCGGGGTGGCGGCCATGGCGTGTCCCTCTGGTGTAAACGAAGAACGGCAGTATGCGGCAGCGGCCAAAACCACACCAGGGCATGTCCGACGGCACTGCCCGTAGGCGAGCGCCAGCGGGTTTGCTACCTAGGGGCATGCACGCATCTCACCCGTCATCGTTGACGTATCCGTTCGCCGCCGCCCCCGCTCCCGGAACTTTGGTCGACGTCGCACCAGGAATACGTTGGTTACGGCTACCGCTCCCTTACCGGCTGGACCACGTCAACATCTACCTCATCGCCAATGACGGCGGCTGGACAAGTTTCGACACCGGCCTTGGAACGGACGCGTGCAAACAGGCATGGGAACAAGCCCTCAGCGGCCCCGCGGGAACGCTGACGCTGAAGTCGGCAATCGTATCTCATTTCCATCCGGACCATGTCGGGCTCGCGGGTTGGCTATGTCAGCGGCACGAGCTGGAGCTGACCATGCCGCGCCCGGAATACCTGCACAGCGTGCTCCTGCAATTCGCGCCGGCTGATTTCGGCGAAGAGGCGTTTAGACCGTTCTACCGCCGCCATGGGTTGTCCGCCGACGCAACCGAGATCGTGCTCAGCCGCGGCCATGAATACTTGAAACGCACAACGGGCGTGCCGGCATCGTATCACCGTATCAAGCACGGCGACACGATGTCCGTCGGCGACCGGGCATTTCAGGTGCTGACTGGGGGCGGCCATTCCCTGGAGCAGGCGATGCTCTACCGTCCGCAGGAAAAGCTGTTCCTTGCGGCCGATCAGGTCATCGCCCGCATCTCGCCAAATGTCAGTGTCCATCCGATGGAGCCGGCGCTCGACGCACTGGGTATCTATCTCGGTTCGTTGCGCGCCATTCGCAGCGCGGTTGATCCCGATGTATTGGTTTTGCCCGGCCACGGCCTGCCGTTCTATGGCCTGCACACCAGGATCGACGAGTTGATCGCCCACCATGGCGCACGCTGCGGCGAAATTGCCGCGGCCTGCAAGGTCAGGCCGCTCTCGGTGGCCGAGATCGTCCCGATACTGTTCTCTCGCGAGCTCGACGCCCACCAGACCGGTTTCGCATTCGGCGAGGTTCTCGCCCATGTCAATCACATGCTCGGGCGCGGCGAACTGAAGCTGGAGATCGACGCTGGCGGCGTCCACCGCTACCGCTCGATCTGACAGACCTGAATGGCGCCGGCCGAAACCGGCGCCATGGGTTAGATCAGCTTTGCGTCCAGCGTGATGTCTGCGTTCAGCACCTTCGACACGGGGCAATTCTCCTTCGCCCCCTTCACCAGTTCCTGGAACTTCGCGTCGTCAAGCCCCGGCACCTTGGCCTTTAGCACCAGTTGGATCGCGGCGATTTTCCAGCCGCCGGGCACCTGCTCCATCGTCAGGTGTGCCTCGCACTCCAGGCTCTCCGGCGGATGGCCTGCACCGCTTAGCTGGAACGCCGAGGCCATGCTGAAACAGCCGGCATGGGCGGCCGCGATCAGTTCCTCGGGGTTGGTGCCTTTGCCGTCACCGAAGCGCGAGTTAAAGCCATACGGTACGTCCTTCAGAGTAGCACTCTGCGTGGTCAGGCTGCCGGTGCCGTCTTTTCCCGACCCGTTCCACTTCGCCGATGCGTGTCGTTTGATCTGAGCCATGTATGTTTCTCCTCCGTAATCCGTGTGCCTACCATGGCGGCGGTCCGGCTGATATGGGAAGGGTTTCCGGAATACCAGCAGTGACCGATGTGGCAGGCGGCACGGTTCCACCAGGGCAGGTCCAGCGCTTCAATGTCCGTCCGCCACGGGCGCCTTTGGCGGTGCAACCTTCTTCATCAGCGGCACCATCACGGTCGCCAGGCCCAGGCACAGCATCAGCGCCAGGAACGCATCCGCGTAGGTCTGCGTTTGCGCCTCCCGCATCGTCAGCGTCCACAGTTGGCGCAGCGCAATCGCATGGCCGGTCACCGCATCGCCGCCGCGCAGCATGGTGGCCCTCGCGGCGGTGCGGCCCAGCAGGTCCAGCATCGCCGTGTTTGTGGTGTTCAGGTGCTCCGCCAGGCGCAGGAAGTGCAGGTTGGTGCGGTCGTTAAGGATCGTCCCGCACAAGGCGATGCCGATCGCACCACCGAGGTTGCGCATCAGGTTGAACAGCCCGGAGGCCAGTTTCAGCCGCTCCGGCGGGATCACCCCCAGCGTCAGTGTCACCGTCGGTGCCACGGCGAACTGCTGTCGAGGCCCAGGCAAGCCGCGAAATCCGCGTAGGCCTGCGGCATCAGCAATTCGCGCCAGCCCAGCAGTTCAGGTGCTCCGCCAGGCGCAGGTTGGTGCGGTCGTTAAGGATCGTCCCGCACAAGGCGATGCCGATCGCACCACCGAGGTTGCGCATCAGGTTGAACAGCCCGGAGGCCAGTTTCAGCCGCTGCGTAATCGGGGTGAAGTTCCACATGCTGAATCGGGGTGAAGCACATGCCAGGCCGAACAGCATCAGCCACCGCAGATCGATCTTCCGGGCAAGATACGTGTAGAAGGGTATTGCCAGGATCTGGAAAATTCCGGTTGAGAACACCGCGAGGCCGATCTGCAAGGCGCTGAAACCTCGCACCCGGCCCAGGAACAGCGGGGTCAGGTAGATGGTTGCAAAAATCCCGACCCCTGTCATGAAGGAGAAGAAACAACCAAGTGCGAAGTTTCGACTTTTGAGTGCACGCAGGTCGACCACCGGCCGAGCGAATGTCAGGCTGCGCCAGACGAAGGCAACGCCCGCGGTGCCGGAGATCCAGGCGGTGGCGCGGATCGTGTCATCGCCAAACCAGTCCCAACGCGGTCCTTCTTCCAGGGTATATTCCAGACAGCCCAGGAACACCGCCATCAATGTCATCCCGAAGTAGTCGGCGCCCTTCAGCAACGACCAGTCAGGCTTGTCGATCTTCACCATCAGCGGCACGACCACCGTGACGAACACGCCCGGCACCAGGTTGATGAAGAACAGCCAGTGCCAGGAATAATTATCGGTGATCCAGCCCCCTACCGTCGGCCCCAGTGTCGGCGCCAGCGACGACAAAGCGCCGATCGTTGCAGCGGCAATGACCCGTTGATGGTTCTCAAAATAGTAGAAGGCCGTGGTAAACACGGTCGGGATCATCGACCCGCCAAGGAACCCCTGCAACGCGCGGAACACAATCATGCTCTGGATGTCCCATGCCCACCCGCACATCAGGCTGGTGATCGTGAACCCGGCCGCCGAGATGCTGAACAGCCAGCGGGTCGACATCACGCGCGACAGCCACCCCGAAAGCGGTATCACGATGATCTCGGCAATCAGGTAGCTGGTCTGCACCCAGGCGACCTCATCGGCGCCCGCTGAGAGCCCTCCTCCGATATCGCGCAGCGACGCCGAAACGATCTGGATGTCCAATAGCGCAATGAAAAAGCCCACCGTCATGGTTGCAAATGCAAACACCTTCTGGCGCATTGTCAGCTCGATGAGATTAACCGGCATGGCTATCCGTTCGGCGGTGGTGGCGCTCACTTTGCCCGCCGCAGATCGACCTCGGCGGTAACCGACAGGCCGGGGCGCAACCGGCCAAGTTCCGAGGCATCGCCGTCCAGCAGGATTCGTACTGGGACGCGTTGCACGATCTTGGTGAAGTTGCCGGTGGCATTTTCCGGTGGCAGCACACTGAATTGCGCGCCGGTGGCCGGGGACAGGCTGCCCACGTGGCCGCGGAACGTCACGTCGGGCAGCACGTCCGCATAAATCGTTGCCGGCTCGCCGACCCGCATCGTCGCCAGTTGGTTTTCCTTGAAGTTTGCGTCCACCCACAGCCCGCGGGCAGGAACGATTGCCAGCAACTGACCCCCGATGGCGGCAAACGCGCCGGTCCGGGCGCTGCGGTTGCCTACCACCCCATCGAACGGTGCCCGCAGCTCCGTGTATTCCAGGTTCAGGCGGGCGGAGTCCCGCTCAGCCAGGGCCGCTGCCAGCGCCGCCTTGGTCTGCAGCTTCTGCGTTTCGATTACCAGTATCTGCTGCCGCGCTGCATCGAGAGCCGCGCGCGCCTTGTCCGCACCGGCCAGTGCCTGCTTGTAATCGGCATCGGCCTTCTGCGACGTCTGCACCGAGGCCGCCGCGGTCCGCGCCAGGCTCTGGTAACGAGCCTGGTCATCATGTGCCCGCTGGGTCTCGGCATCGGCGGCAGCGACGCCGGCCTGTGCCTGGCGGATCATCGCCTCCTGCAAATGCCGTGTCGCTTCAAGGTTTGCCAGCGTTGCCTGCTGGCCGCCGACCACCGCCTCGGCCCGTGCCAGCCCTGCGCGATAATCGCGGTCGTCAAGCCGGATCAAGAGGTCGCCCTGATGGACCAGTTGATTGTCCGTGACCGCAACTTCCGCAATGAAGCCCGAGACTTTTGGCGCCATTGCGGTGACGTCGCCGCCGACATACGCATCGTCGGTGGTCTCAATGAAGCGGCCGACGGTCCAGTAATTGTAGCCGTACCAAGCCGCCGCGGCGCCGATCAACAAGGCGGATCCCACAATTGCCGCCCTCTTGAGACTGAAGCGATCTCCGCGCACGCCCGTGTCGGATGTCCGGTCCAGGACGGTCGTGCTCATGACGGGCCACTCCAGGTCTTAATGCCGCCTGCGGCGGGATCGGCCGTGGGTGGTTCCGCAGGTGAGAAGTGCCGCTTGCGCCACGGCAGCGGAGCGGTCAGCGCGGCGTAACCGTAATGGCCTCGGGCGACGGCGGATTGCCTGGCTGTATATCTGATGTGCTGCACGATGTGACTTTCTTGATGAAAGCTACATAAGCGCGTGAATTCTATCATGCAAGCTAAACACTGATGGAAATCGTGAGCTTGCGCAGAGGTTGTGCCGGTTCAACCGCTGCGGCATGACGTCTGCGGTCGACGCTGCAAGGCAGGAGTCACCGCACCTAAACGGCAAGGGAAGCCGCGCAAATTGATGAGAAGCTAGGGCGATGTCCCGTATCGAAAACGGTTGCGGCTCAGCGCCGGAACAAACTGTGTCCCCGATTGCCCAAACATAGTCGATGCCATCTCGATGCGACGGCACCCCGTCAAGGCGCCGACGTTGACGATACCAAAACAGTTTGCGTTATAAAGACAGGCCCGGCAGCGCGCAGGTGAACGTTTTCCCCCACCGCGCGCCGCCGATTCTTCGCCACTCCAACTCCCTATCGGATCGGCGAGAACGCCGACGGCATCACCAGCGCGTTTTCCTGCCTGACCACAACGCCGGGCGGGTTACGGGCCGGCCACTGCCCGCCGGCCGCCGCCGCCGCGCGCACGCTGAACCGCTCGTTTGCGTCCTTGTAGGCCCAGATGTGAACCCACTTGTTCAGCGCACCGAATTCCGAATACCAGCCGCCGACCAGCGGGGAGAATTTCTGCCGGCCCTCGATCTTCTCCGACCACCGCTCGATCAGCCCGGGGATCGAGCCAGCGGTGAGTGTATACTGCCGGATCTCGAAGATCGGCCCGACCTGACGCGGCTCCAGCGCCGGCGAAAACGGCGCCGGCAGGAACAGCTCGCTCTGCTGCTGCGTCACGAACTCCCGGATCGGCGGCGGCCAGCCCGGCTCCTTCGACGCGGCAGCCCGCACCGCCGCCCGGTGCTCGAAGCTGTCATACGCCCACACATGGATGATCTGGTTCAATGGGCCAAACTCGGTGTGCCAGAACGCAGCCAGTTTGGAATGCTTCTCGCGCTGCGGCAGCGCCTCGCCAAACCGCTTCTCGACCTCGGCCAGGGTGCCAGGCTGTAGTGTGTAGGTGCGCATTTCGATTATCATGGATCGCTTCCCCTTCAGCAGGCCGCCACGTTATGCCAGCTTTACCCGACAGGGAATGGCCGGCCGAGGGCTAAGCTCCTTGCTCCAGGCGTCCGCCCACCGATATGTTTCGGCATGAGCCAGTCGCATCACACCAAGGTCCTGATCATCGGCGCCGGACCCGCCGGCTACACCGCCGCCGTCTATGCCGCGCGCGCCAACCTGTCGCCGATCCTGGTCGCCGGATTGCAGCCGGGTGGGCAGTTGATGATCACCACCGATGTCGAGAACTACCCCGGTTTCGCCGATGTCATCCAGGGTCCTTGGCTGATGGAACAGATGGAAGCCCAGGCGACCCATGTCGGCACCCGGATCATTCATGACCTGATCACCGGTGTCGATTTCTCCCGCCAGCCGTTTCGCTGCGACGGCGACTCCGGCGACACCTACACGGCCGATGCGGTGATCATTGCGACAGGCGCCCAGGCCCGCTGGCTGGGACTGGAGTCGGAGCAGACGCTGCAGGGCAGGGGCGTGTCAGCATGCGCCACCTGCGACGGCTTTTTCTATCGCGGCAAGACTGTTGCGGTCATCGGCGGCGGCAATACCGCTGTCGAGGAAGCGCTCTATCTGACGCACCACGCCGACAAGGTTACCCTGATCCATCGCCGCGACAGCCTGCGTGCCGAAAAGATCCTGCAGGCCAGGCTGTTCGCCAATCCCAAGATCGACGTGATCTGGAACAGCACCGTCCAGGAGATCGTCGGCGGCGGCACGCCGGAGGTCGTCACCGGCGTCCGCCTGCACGACACGACCACAGGAACGGACTCCATTCTGCCGGTGGACGGTGTGTTCATCGCCATCGGCCACAGCCCCACGACCGCCGTCTTCGCCGGCCATATCGATATGGACGCCGAAGGCTACATCCGCACCTCTCCCGGCAGCACCCGCACCTCGGTCGCCGGCGTATTTGCCGCCGGGGACGTGCAGGACAAGGTCTTCCGTCAGGCTGTTACCGCAGCCGGAACCGGATGTATGGCTGCCCTGGAAGCTGAAAAACATCTCGCTGAACAAGAAATCTGCGTCCGAGAAGCCGCAGACTAGATGAAAATTGCTGGAATACAGCACATTCCGCCCCATCATAAATGAAAGTACGTTTAGGCTCGGTGCACGGCGTGTCAGCATGCCGGCGTTGTAGGTCGGCGCGGCTGCAATTGAACCAGCCGCCAGGAGAGGCTTCGTGATGGACTGGGACAAGCTGCGTGTGTTTCACGCCGTGGCCGAGGCAGGGAGCTTCACACATGCCGGGGATACCCTAAGCCTCAGCCAATCGGCAGTATCCCGCCAGATTTCGGCGCTGGAGGAAGCCCTTCAGGTGCCGCTGTTCCACCGCCACGCCCGCGGCCTGATCCTGACGGAACAGGGCGAATCGCTTAACCGGACGGTGCGGGAGGTGTTCGCCAAGCTGGCAATCACCGAAGCCCTGCTAACCGAAAGCAAGGAAAAGCCGGCTGGGAAGTTGAAGGTCACCACAACCGTTGGCTTCGGCTCGTCGTGGCTGGCTCCGCGGCTGCACGGATTTCTCGAAGCCTATCCCGACGTGTCGATCTCGTTGCTGCTTGACGATTCGGAACTCGACCTGGCCATGCGGGAGGCGGATGTGGCGATCCGCATGCATCCGCCCAAACAGCCTGACCTGGTGCAGCGCCATCTGATGACCATGCAGTGGGACGTTGTCGCCGCACCGGAATACCTGAAAAAGCATGGCGTACCGCAGCGTGCCGAGGATCTGGACGCGCATCGGCTCATTCTGTTCGGCCAACATCACCCCCCGGTGCAGGAGGTCAACTGGCTGGCTGAGGCCGGAAGGCGACCCGGCAATCCGCGCCGCGCGCTGCTGGAGGTGAACTCGATCCACGCCGTGCTGTTGGCGGTCCGCTCCGGAATGGGGATCGGCGCACTCCCCGACTACGTCGTCAACGAGAACCCCGACCTCGTGCATGTGCTGGGCGAGCTGAAGGGGCCGAAGGTCGACGTATTCTTCGTCTATCCCGAGGAACTGCGAAACTCGAAGCGCGTCGCGGTGTTCCGCGACTTCCTGCTGGCCCGTTTGGCGGAGATGCACTGAACGGCTGACTGTTTGTCAGGCGTCGGTCTACCCAAAACTTCAGCGCCGGCTGCTTTTCCGGATGCCGCTCACCGCGGCGCAATAAGTGCGCCCGCGGCAACATCCCCTGACCCCAATAGGCAGGGTGGTGAAATTATGCGCTCAAACAACGATATAGAGCGCGCTGATCGATTGCATTTTCCGATAAAGCGCGCCGACGGACGTGACAGGCACAACGTTTCCCGTTCAACGGGACCCAGCCATGCTCTTTTCAACCATGACAGCGGGGAGTTATGCAAAATAAGCGGGTCGGCGTCCGGATCTCGGAAGTGGTGGCATTCGCATGTGCGAGATACATCAGACCTCACGAGTTACGGCAGCACCGCTGCCAGAGTTCCAGCGCTGGTCGCTGGAAAGGGGCCACTGGCCCCTGCGTCTCCCAGACGTGAAGCCTCCCTGTATACTTGCCCCCGGTGAATAACCGGGGGCACTTTCTTTTTGGCCGCACGCTCTCGGCCCGCTTCCAGCACGGCATCAACCAAAATCGCAATATCCGCATGCTTGGTACGGTGATTGACGATCGCCGCCCGGATTGCCAGCACCCCATTCACTGTCGTGGTCGATGGCGCGGCAATACCGGCCTCCTGCAGGTCCGCCACGATATCGGCATTCAATTGATCCAGTTCGCCTTCGGCTTCGATGTAGCGGAAACACACGATGTTCAGCGTCACCGGGGCCAGCCGCTGCAGCGCAGGCTCCCGGTCCACACGTGCCGCCAGGGTCTGCGCCAGGTCGCAGGTCTGCTGCGCGACCGCCCCGATCCGGTCGGCACCATAGACCGACAGGGTCATCCACACCTTCAGCGCACGAAATCCTCGCGACAGATCGGGGCCCAGGTCGCATGGCCACACCCCGCCCCCTGCAAGGCCACGGACCTCGCGGCGTAAATAGGCAGCCTCGGCACCGAATGTCTCAATCTGGCGGGCAGCGTCACGGACCATGATGCAACCCGCGTCGTAGGGCACCTGAGCCCATTTGTGGAAATCGAAGGCGACCGAATCCGCCCGCGCAATCCCTGCAAGCAATGGCCGCAGCTTTGGGGCCAGGACTGCAATCGCACCGAACGCCCCGTCAATGTGGAACCACAGTTGCTGGCACGCGGCGAAATCCGCCAGCGCATCCAGATCATCGATTGCGCCTGTATCGACGGTTCCGGCGGTTCCTACGATCAGGAACGGACAGGCGCCATCGGCACGATCCACGGCAACCTGCTGGTGCAGGACGTCGAGCCGCATACGCCCCTGCCCGTCGGTCGGGATCATCCGCAGCGCGTCCCGGCCCAGCCCCGCCATCTCCATCGCACGGGGCAGGCAGCCGTGGGCGGCGGTCGAAGTGTAGGCGACCAGGCGCGCACCATCCACACCCTCGCTCCGCACCGCTGGACCCAACTTGGACGATCGCGCAACAAGCACGCCGATCAGGTTGGCGATCGAGGTTCCGGTCACCAGCACCCCCGATGCGTTCGCCGGGAAGCCTAGCATCTCGGCGGCCCAGGCGATCACCTGGCGCTCTACCTCGATCGGCGCGTGGTCACGCCCGCCAAGATTTGCGTTCAGCCCGCCGGCCAGCAGCTCCGCCAGCATGCCGATCGGATTGCCGCCGCCATGCACCCAGCCCATGAAGCGGGGATGCAGGTTGCCGGTGGCGTATGGCTTCACCAGGCGCTGGAAATCGTCATACACCGCCTGCGCCGACGTCGGGTCCCGTGGCAGGGGGCGGTGTAGTTCCTGCCGTAGTGGCACCGGCATCTTCTGCCAGACCGGGCCATCGCGAAGCGTGGCATAATGATCGAACATGTCGTCGACCATGCGATGTCCAAGCGCGCGCAGATCGGACCAGTCAGTCGGGTCAAGGCTATCCATCGCGCCGATATCGGGTGGATTTGCTGGGTTCATCATCACATCCCCGTCGTCATCCCGAGCGCGGTAAGGACATCGCGGTCCAGAACCGGCCGCGATGCTGGCGGCCGTGTCACCGCGAGCCCCATGACATCGTCGTAACCCCACAGAGCCCAGCCGATTCCATGCGCCTCGAACATGGAACGAGCGGTGCGCAGCCATGCCATCCGCGCAGCCGGATTGAGTGCGGCGCTGGCGCCGAACTCCCCTGCCAGCAGATGGACATGGTGCAGCCGGCCCCAGGCCGCGGCACGCTCAATCGGTTCGGCTACATGCGGCGCGTCCCAGCCAAGCGCGCAGTAGTATTTCATCAGGTCCCGCGTCGCGGCGTCGGCCACGCCACCGGCGATCGCCAAACAATCGTCACCGGCCGGAAACGGCAGCCGCGCCAGTGCCGCACGATCCAGGTTCGGCCGGTATGCCGCCAGCGACGTCAACTCCGCCGGATCGTAGAAATGGAAGCTGTAGACAACATTCGGATCATCCTCCGGTGTCAGCGCCAGCAAGCCGCCCACGCTGCCCCAGTCCCGACCCGTAAGAACAACCGTCACATCAGGCAGTGACCGCCTGATCCCGGCCAGGATGCGGCGCTGCAACGCTGCCCAACGCCCCGGATCGCCCGGAAACACCGGTTCGTTCACCACCTCCGGCACTGTCCGCCATGGGTCCAACGCGTGCAGCGCTGGCGCAACGCGAAGCCAGAACGCCACTAGCCGGTCACCATCGGTTTCCAGCTGCCAACCGTTCGGATGCGGCGACACGACCACCGTCAGCCCCAGGTGCTGGATGCGCCGGATCGCCGCGATCACCACCTGGATGTCCGACACGTCCGGATCAATTGCCAGTCGCACAAAGTCGAAGCCGACGGCCTTTAGGTCGGCCAGCGCTCCATCGGTCATATACCCGTTCAGTGCGGCAGGATCGCGGCTGACCGGGAAGCGGAACCAGCCGGTAATGTTGATGCCCCGCGCCAGGGACACCGGCGCGCATACAACCTGACGCCCAGGGCACGGTGCATGATGACCATCGACCCTGTCGCCGGCCATGCCCAGCGCCGGAACCAGCCACGCGACCAATCCCCAAATCCACCGCCACCGCCTCACGTCGTGGCCTTCACCAGGCTCGGCACATAACGTTCCACCAGATACAGCGGCCGCTGCTTGGTCTCGTTGAAGACCCGGCCGATATACTCGCCGATCACCCCCAAAAACATCAGTTGCACGCCGCCGAGGAACAGCACGACCGTCATCAGGCTGGGGTAGCCCGCGACCGGGTTGCCGATGATCAGCTTCTTCACGATCACTACGGCGGCGTAGATTACGGACATCATCGCCACGCCCAGTCCGACATACGTCGCCAGCTTCAGCGGCAGGACGGTGAAGCTGGTGACGCCCTCGATCGCCAGGTTCCACAGCTTCCAGTATGACCATTTGCTGACGCCGGCGCACCGCGGCTCGCGATCATACAGCACAAAGGTGGTGGGATAACCCACCCAGGCGAACAGACCCTTCATGAACCGGTGCTGTTCGCGCAACTGGCAGACAGCCTCGACCACGCGCCGGCTCATGAGGCGAAAATCCCCGGTGTCCTCGGGAATTTTCAACTCGCCGGTGTGGCGCATCAACTGGTAAAACAGCTTGGCGGTGCCGCGCTTCAATACTGATTCGCCCGCTCTGCTGCGCCGCTTGGCATAGACCATGTCGAAGCCCGCGTGCCAGCGCGCCACCAGGTCCGCAATCACTTCCGGCGGGTCCTGCAGATCGGCGTCGATAACCACCACCGCATCGCCGACGGCATGATCCAGACCAGCGGTTACCGCAGTTTCCTTGCCGAAATTACGCGTCAGACTGACGACCGCGACCCGGTCATCGGCGCAGTGCAGGCTCTCGATCACCTGCAGCGTGGTGTCCGTGCTCCCGTCGTTGACGTAAACCACCTCCCAGGAGCCCAAACCGGTCAGGCTGCGTACCAGCCGCCGGTGAAAATGCTCCAGTCCCGCCGCCTCGTTGAAGGCCGGCACGACCACCGAAAGCGCCGGACGCCACGAACGGCGCACCGACAGCAGAGGGACGTCCTGCATAAGCACTCCGTTAACCTTTGGCTGGTAGATGCGAAGGCCAGACTGCCCCGGAAGTACAAACATTTGGTTAACGCGGCACACATTCGTTCACGCCTTGTCGTGCTGTTTGGCGCCGCGCTGGTGTTGAGCGCAGCCGCCTGGCTGCGCAGCGCCGAATATGATGAGCAATACACGCTTTTTCTAACCGCGGGGGTAGCCCGCCCCGTCTGGCCGACGAATAGCTTCGCGGCCGGTGTTGTCGCAGCCGTTCAGGCTGGCCACGCCACCTTTGCCGGTGTCGCCCACGACCTCCGCACCACCGATGTCCACCCACCACTGTACTTCTGGCTCGCCACATTATGGAGAGCGATCGTCGGCCCCAGCCTGTTCGCTGTCCGCCTGTTGTCTGTGCTGTGCGGCCTTGGCTCGATCTGGCTAATCGGCGGCATCGCGCGACATTTGGCGATCCGTCCATGCCTGGCCATGCTGTTGACCCTTGGCTGCTACGGCTTCGTATATACAAACGCCATCGCCCGCGGCTTCGCTCCCGCCCAGTTGCTTATCCTGGCCGGTTTCGCCCTGCTGATCGGGCGGAAGCCGGCACTGGCGGGACTTTGTTTGGGGGCGGCCTGCGGCTGCAATTACCTCGCTGTGTTCCCAGCCGCCGCCGTGGTCGCCGTCACAATGATTACCGCCACCGCGGCCCGGCGCGGCATTGCCGCAGCGACGCCATTTCTGGTCCTGGACGGTTGGTTTTTCCTCGCCCAGCACGCGGCGCGACCAAGCCAGTTTCCCCCGTTCGACCTCTGGCCGAGCGTCATGCGCCTGGCGCAGTATCAGGCTGCGGCAATCTTTGGCGGGCTGCCACTCTACGTGGATGGTGCCTGGCACGGTTTGGCCGCCGCCGCGATCGGGTTGGTCACGATCACTCTGTGTTTGCGAATCCTCTGGGCCCGGCCGTGCCGCCGGATGCTGATCGCCGGGGCGGCGGCAACCCCAACCGGTCTGCTGCTGCTGGGCTATATCTTCAACAACACGCCGATCGAACTGCGCTACCTCTCGTTTGGCCTGCCGTTCGTGGCGCTGCTCGCAGCCGCATCGCTTGGTCCCCGCATGCTGGCTCTCATCCTGGCCATTCAATTTGCGGGCATCGTCGGGCTGATGTTGTCGCCGCGCACCATGCAGCCCGCTGGTCCCGCGGCGGGGGCGGCCGCACGCCTGGCTGCCGACACGATCGTGCTGGTCCCGGCCGGTGACGACGGCGTTGGCATCGTCGGCGCCTTCGGCATCGAGGCTCCGCCCAGATTGTCCCTTTTGCTTATCCGGTCCGGCGATTCCATAGCCGCTCGTCTTACGCCGTATCGCCGCGTCGCCCTGGCGGCGCTGATTCAGGACCAGGCCAGTGCGATCTCAGTCGCTGCTGCGCAGGCCATCCTGACCCGGCCGCCGTGGCATCTGGCCGCTGCTGATTCCAACCTGCAGGTCTATGAGCGCGACGATTGACCGGCCGCGGAAGCCATGTCCTGGAATCCCTTGCGTGCCGATGCGAATCGCGCGCACACTACCGGTGTCGTAGCAACAACTGAAAGGAGGTGATCCAGTGTCTCATTGTTCCGTGGCTTCCATCGCCCAGACCTGGATCGCCGGCGTAAAGACGTCGGCGTAGACTTCTCCGGTCCGGCAACGGACGCTCACAAACAATGGGAAGGCCTCGGACCTGGTTCGGGGCCTTCCGTCTATTTGGGCCCTTTGGTCTGCTCAGGCCCTACCGGTCCATCTGTTCAGGCCCTACCGGTCCGTCAGCCGCAGCTCGATCCGGCGGTCCTTGGCGAAGGCATCTGGCGTATCCCCCGGTCCGAACGGCTGAAATTCGCCAAACGCGGTCGCCGCCAGGTGATTGGCCGGCACCCCATCAGCGATCAGTAGCTTCACCACGGTAATCGCCCGCCCCGCCGACAATTCCCAGTTTGAGCCGAACTGCCCGCCCTTCACCGGCTGTGGGTCAGTATGCCCGTCCACCCGCAGCACCCAGTGCACGTCCGGCGGGATCTCCGCGGCGATGTCCTTGATCGTTACCGCCAGCGCGGTCATCTGCGAAACGCCGGCCGGCGTCAGATCCGCGCTTCCCACCGGGAACAGCACCTCGCTCTGGAACACGAACCGGTCACCGACAACCGTTATGCCGGACCGGTTTTCCAAAAGCGCCCGCAGCTTGCCGAAGAACTCGCTGCGATAGCGCTGCAACTCCTCAACCTTCGACGCCAGCGCGACGTTCAGCTTCTGACCCAGATTGGCAATCTGCGCGTCCTTATCCTTGTCGGTCTGCTGCTGCAGCTCCAGGCTCGACGCGATCGAGGCCAGTTGGCTCTTTAACTGGTCGATCTGCTGGTTCAGCAGGGCGATCTGCGCCCTGGCGCTGTCACCCAGCTTCTTCTCGTCCGCGAGTTGGGTCTGCACCGCTTCCCGCCGCTGCTGCTCCGTCATCGCGCGTGCCGCGGCATCCTGCGTCTGCTTCTCCAACTCGTCCCGCAGCGCCTCCAGCGCCCGAGTCTGATTGGTCAGCGTCGCCAGATCGGACAGTTTCGCCTGCAATGTGTCCTTGCCGGTCGCCACCGTCTTATCCAGTTCGGCGATCTGCTGTTTCATCTGTTCAAGCTGGGCCCTGGTGGCGTCGACCTGGGCTGAACTCGCCGTCAATTGCGATTGCAGCTTGGCACCCGCAGTGGTCGCAGCCTGCAGGGACAGGTTGGCGTCGGCCAATTGCGAGGCCAGCTTGTCCCGTTCCGCGGATCCTACCGTGAGTTGATGGCTCAATTGTGCCACGGACTGTTGCAGGTCCGCCGCCTTCCCCTGCTCCAGCGACAAGGCGTCGGCCAGTTCTGCCAAGCGCTGGTTCGCCGCGTCCAGTTGATGACTGCGGCCGGACAGCGTCACGGTGAGGAAGGCCTGCGCCAGCACGAAGACCAGCAGCACGAAGATGATGACCATCAGCAACGTGGACAGCGCGTCCACATAGCCGGGCCAGGCGTCGAGTCCGTTGCCGCCGTGCCTGCGGATGCGTGCTGCCACGGGCGCTTATCGTTGCGGTTCGGCCAGCGCGGCGACTGTCCGGGTCAGTAGCCGCAGGTCGTTGCGCAGGTCGGCGGTGGCCCGTGACCGACCCTGCTCGCTTTCCGCCAGCAGCCGCTGCAGCAGAGCGTCGATGTTGCGCAGGTAAGCCCGGCTCGCCTCGTCGCCCTGCACCTCCGCCAACCGGTGCAACGCCGGCCCCAACGCGGTTTGGCCTTCGCCGATGCGCAGCATCAGGTGCTGGCTGGCCCGCATCGTGTCAGCCAGCGTTCCCAATCGCTCATTCAGGGTGATTACGGCCTGGTTGACCTGATTGCGGTTTTCCTCGTCACGCGTCAGCACGCGCTGCAGATTTTCCATATTCTCAGCCGTCTGCTCCAGCAGCGCCTGGACGTAGACCGGCACCGATCCTTCACCTTCAGCCAGCACGCCGGAGGATAGCCGCGTCAGTCCGGCCAGCCACTCCTCCAGCTCGTTGAAGAACCGGTTCTGCGCCTGGCCGGCGGTCAGGTCGAGGAACCCCAGCACCAGCGCGCCGGCCAAACCGTACATGCTGGCCGAGAATGCCGTGCCCATTCCGGCCAGGGGGCGCGCCAGGCCCGACTTCAGCTGTTCGAACATCAGGTTCATGTCGCCGGTGCCCATCGACATGCTGGCGATGACATCGGCCACTGACGTGACGGTCTTCAACAACCCCCAGAACGTGCCCAGCAAACCAAGGAAGATCAGCAACCCGGTCATGTAGCGCGACAGCTCGCGGCTTTCGTCCAATCGGGACGCCAACCCATCCAGCAGGCTGCGCATCGCACCCGCCGACAGGGTAAAATGGCGGCCATTGTCGCGGGTTTCGCGCAGCGACAGCATGCTCGCCATCGGCGCCAGCAGTTTTGGGGAGGGCAGTGCGGCCAGTCGGCTTCGCGACGTCTGGTAAGTCTCCAGCCAGGTCACTTCCGGTCGCAGCCGCAGCACGAGATTGAGGTTCCAGAGGATGCCCAGCAACAGGATGAACAGGATCAGGCTGTTCAGCACCGGGTTGTTGTCGAACGTGGTGATCAGCACGGGCGACAGGAAGCCGGCGACCACGCCGACCGCCACCAGGAACACCAGCATGCGAATCAGGTAGCCGGACGGGTGGGTCATTTTGCCGCCGCCGCGCCGGGGGCGCCATTCACCGCAACGTCGACGCGGTCGGGTGGGCCATCGCCATACTGTTCACCAAGTGCGCGCACGAAAATGCGGGCAGATGGAACGCCACTGGCAACCAGGGCCGCCCGCACTGCCATCGCGCGCGACAACGACACGCGCCGTGCCGTGGAGGGATCATCGGGCTTGCCGGGAGCATACGCTTGCACGTTGAACGTCGTGTCATCGCCGGGCGGTGCGGACGTCGCCAGTTGCTTGATCGACGCCGAGCTTTCCGGGCTGAGATCCGATTGTTCCGGCGCAAAGGTCAGGCGCAGGCCAGCGGTGGTTGGTGCCGCTTTGGTTGCGGCGGTCGCGGACACCGGTGGGGGCGGCGGTGGCGATCCGGCCGGGGGTTCCGGTGGGGCGATCGGGTTGATCGATGCCGTTTGTGGCTCCGTCTCCGGCAGCACCGGCTGGGGCTGTGGGGCAGGCGTTGCGGCAGGCGGTTGGATCGGGGCAACCCGCGTCACGACGGTAGGCGTGTGTTTTGTCGCGGCCGGTGGCCTGGGGCGAGCGGGCTGGGCGGCCGACGGCCGCTCCGGCAGCGCCTCCAGCGCATGCAGGTCGACCGTGACCTGGGCGAACACCGGGGTCGCCGCAGTCAAGAACACAGCACAAAGGATCGGCAACGCGCGCATAGTATCGATCCCTAGCGGAACATCCTGTTCCGTTCAATGAACCATCCCGTGCGCAGCCGAAAGCCGGTTTGTGGCCCGCCAGGTTTATTCTGGACCGTTCCCGACGCTTTCTGGCCAACATTGACAATTTCGGCACAAGAGGCCGCTAATCAGTCAACCAAGGCGCAAGGGACGTCCCATGAACCATCTAAGCCTGGGGACAGCCGGCGTCGACATGGTCGCGGCTGCCTCTGACCTGGGGCCGGAAATAGCGGCCGCGGCGGACGAAATCGAACGCAGGCAGGTCATTCCCGAACCACTGCTGACCCATATTCACGGCGCCAGGCTGGCGCGGATGCTGCTGCCGCGTTCCGTAGGTGGCGACGAGCGCGATCCCTGGACCTATCTGCGCGCGATTGAGGAAATCAGCCGCCACGATGGATCGGTCGGCTGGAATTTGTTCGTCGCCAACAGCGCCGCACTGATTGCGCCGTTCATCCCGCTGGAAACGGCGCGGGAAATCTTTACCGACAGGCGCGCCTGGGTGGCCTGGGGTCCGCCCAATCAACACAAAGCGAGGGCGGTGCCCGGCGGCTACATGGTCAGCGGGCAGTGGCACTTCGCCAGCGGCAGCCGACAGGCGACATGGATGGGTGCGCACTGCCAGGTCACCGAACCGGACGGCTCACTGCGGCTGAACCGGCAAGGCCGCCCGACCACCCGCACACTGCTGTTCCGCAAGCAACATGCCGAACCGATCCAGGACTGGAACCCCATTGGGATGCGCGGCACTGCCTCCGAGGGCTACCGCATCACCGAACTTTTTGTGCCGGAGGCCTATAGCGGCACGCGTGAAGATCCTTCACTGCGGCGCGACCCAGGCCCGCTCTACGCATTTACCATGCAAGGCCTCTATGCCGTCGGCGTCGCCGCGGTCGCAATCGGCATCGCGCGGGCCATGCTCGACGCGTTCATTACCCTGGCCGGTGAGAAGACACCACGGGGTCTGCAACGTCTGGCGGACAGTCCCGTCGTGCAGGCCGATGTCGCGCGGCGGGAGGCAAGTCTCGGCGCCGCCCGGGCCTGGCTGATCGACATCCTCAAGGATGTCTGGGCCAATGCCGATGATATCGCCCCGATCGATCTCACCGCCCGCGCCCGCATCCGGCTCGGCTGCGCCCACGCCATCAGTGCAGCCGTCGAAATCGCGGACTATATCTACAAGGCCGCCGGCACCTCGGCTATCTTCCCCAGGTCGCCGTTCGAGCGTCGCTTCCGCGACATGCATACGCTTTCGCAGCAGATCCAATCTCGGGATTCGCATTTCGAGGCGGTCGGCCGGGTGTTGTTCAACGGCGATCCGGACGGACTGTTTCTATAAACTCACGTAGGAAAAAAGCATGACGCAACTGACACTCGCCAAGGCGCAGACAGTGATCACCGCCGCGCTCGGCCACGCGCGCGACAAAGGCATGGCACCGATGGGCGTGGTCGTACTGGATGACCGCGGCGTGCTGAAAGCCTATGCCGCTGAAGACGGCACCGCGTTGCGCCGGGCGGACATCGCCATCGGCAAGGCGTTCGGCGCGCTGTCGATGGGCGTTGGATCGCGCACGCTCGGCAAGCGAGCCGAAGAGCGGCCCCACTTTATCGCCGCAGTGACCCATGCCGTCGGCGGCTCCATGATTCCGGTGCCCGGCGGCGTACTGATCCGGGGTGACAACAAGAGCATAATCGGCGCCGTCGGCGTAACCGGCGACACCTCCGACAATGACGAGGCGTGCGCGCTGGCCGGTCTCGCGGCGGCAGGCCTGACTGCCGACCCCAGCTAACAGAAGGCCCAAATTGATTACTGCACCGATGGGCTGATGCATCGCCAGCGGCGACGTCAGCCCATCGGCTTGCCTGGCGAGCCTATGCCCTAAACGCCGCCACGGCCTTCTCGTCGAACTTCAGCCCCAGGCCCGGTTTCTGCGGAAGCACTAGCATTCCGTTCTCAATCGCTGGCGTCTCCTCATACAGGCACAGCATCCACGGCATGTATTCGACTGTCAGCCCGTTCGGGCAGGCGGCAATCAGGTGGCACAGGATCTCCGGCATCACATGGCTGACCACCGGAAGATTGAAGGCCTCGGCCATGCCGGCGATCTTCATCCATGGCGTGACGCCGCCAGCGCGGCAGATATCGATCATCGGGATGTCGACCGACCGCGCCTCGATCATCTCGCGAAACGGCCGGATCCCGTAGAGATACTCGCCCCCGGCTATCGGTGTTTTCAGCGCGGCGGTGACCCGGGCGAGGCCCTGGTAGTCATCAGCGGTGGTCACGTCCTCGAGCCAAAAAAGCCCGACGTCCTCGATGCGTGAACCAATATCAATCGCCTGTTCCGGGCGCCAGCGCTGGTTGATATCGCACATCAGCTTGATGTCGGGCCCGATGGCTTCCCGCACCACGCGGACGCGGCGGATTTCGTCAGCCGGCGTGGGGTTTCCGGGCAGCGCCATCTGGGTCTTCATCTCCTTGAAACCCTTTTGCACCAGGATCTGCGCCGCACGCTGCGCCTGATCGTGGGTCAAGCCTCGGCGCAACGACCCGGACGCGTAGGTTTCCACGCGATCACGATGCCCGCCCAGCAGCTTCCACAGCGGCAGGTCGAGCGCCTTGCCCTTGATGTCCCATAGCGCGATGTCGATCGCTGACAGCGCCAGGGAGAAAACGCCGCCCGGACCGCAGGAATCCCCGGTACCGGCATGCAGCTTGGCGATGATCTTCTCGATTCGCAGCGGGTCCTCGCCGACTGTCAGCGCAGCCAGCTCGTCGACCGCAAGCCGCAAGCTGCCGGTCATCCTGCCGCCGTAGAAGGTGACGCCGATACCCTCGATGCCATTGTCGGTGCGCAGGCGCAGGGTGACGATCGGGCGCTTGCGACCGGCTTCCTCCGGCATGTTTGCTAGCGGGTCGTCCTCGGGGATGTGCAGTATGGTGGCTTCGTAGCTGGTAATTTTCATGACGCTTCCTTCGACGCAATGCGGCGACTGTACGGCGAGACGAGGGCGAGGGCAATTTACCCGCCTTTACGAAGGAGCGAACGTTGGCGGTTCAAAACCGACCGCCTCCGTAAGACAATTGTGTGCGCAATACTTCCGTAGTCACTCTTTAATCGAGGCATTAACGCCAAAGGCGGTACCATTACATTCAATCAACTGCACGAATTCATCACTATCATAGATACAACTATAGGATGTGTAAGTGGAATTTACGGGTGTGGCCGGCCATGCGGACTAAGTTATTGATATTATAATCTGGCAAGGTAGTTGCACATGATCCAATGCGATCTTTTGGAGTGTTTATGTGATGAAGCGTCTTGCAGGTCTGATACTCGGCGGAGTTGCGACATTGGCTCTGCCCCACATTGCGAATGCAATGCCGATAACCGCCGGTTCCGCTTTCACCATCGGTTGGGCCCTGCCGTATAGCAACAGCCCGACCACGGCCGCGGCGACGGCCACGTTCTCTGGTTTCAACTTCAGTGTCGACCATCAGGTCACATTCACCATGAACGTGACCAATGCAAGCACAGGGACCTTGACCAACGATGTCCGATTTACGTCGTTCGGCTGGGATACCAATCCAGCGACAACGGCAGTAACCGATACCACTGCGGTTTATGCATCGGTCATCAACAAGCAGTTGGGGTCGGACAACCTCAGCGTTTGCTTCTATGCTGGTCCAAATTGCAATGGCGGTAGCGACGGCGGTCTGGAAGACAGTAACCATAGCGGTCCGGGTGCCCCGAATACGACAGGCGCATTCCAGGTTACGGTGACATTCGGCGATCACACCGTTCCGCCCCTCGACTTCAGCAATTTTGACGCCAAGTTCCAAGGCGGCGGTCGTCTTGGTTCCATTGAAGGTTTCGGTAAGTGCACGGCCGGTTGTGGCGCAACAGCCGTCCCTGAACCCGCCAGCACCGCGCTGATCGGGACCGGCCTCGCTCTGCTCGGAGTGGTTCGCCGCCGCAAGCAGTCGACGCTGCGGGGCTAGTCGCCAAACCCTGACGCTCGATAACCGAGCGTCAGGTCGATGGACTGGCGGTCTCGTCTGTAAACCCTACCTTTGGACAAGGGCATTGTGCGCGGCGACGGAACTGCGGTGGGCAACCAGTTTGGCGTTTCCGCGCACGACTTCCCAAACAGTCTTGTCACCGTCACGGCGAAACCGAATATCCAGGTGCCGGCGGCCAAGGCGTAAATCCATCAAGGTAACGTCCGGCAGCCATGCCGGCAGGTCAGGGTCGACATACAATTTGTCGTTCGGCGCATCCGGCTGGATGCCCAGCATCGCCTGCAGCAAAGCGAAGCACGACCCCGCCGCCCAGGCCTGCGGCACATTGGCGCCCAGATATTGCACCGGAAAATTAGCACCATTGCGCGCAACCCCGGCGTAAAGCTCCGGCAATTGGTTGAGCAGGAAGTGGCTGGCAGCACCACTGATGTCCCGCGCGATGTGGCCCGCCTCGACGCTGAACCCGTACCGCTTGAAACCGAGTGCAATCAGGCTGTTGTCGTGCGGCCAGACGGAGCCGTTCTGGTAGGAATACGGATTGTATGCCGGATGATCACTCGACAGCGTGCGAATACCCCAGCCGGAATTCATGTCCGGCGCCATCAGGCGCGCCACGACCCGCGCCGCTCGGTCCGCCGGCACGATGCCGGACCACAACAGATGCCCCGGATTCGATGCGACCGTCAGCACCTGTCGCTTCTCGCCGTCCAACATATAGGCATAGAAGCCGGACTCTTCGTCCCAGAACATTTCATTAAACGTCTGAAATAGCCTGGCCGCTTTCGCTCTCAGCGCAGCCGCTCGATCCGGCTTGCCGAGTGCGTCGAACACTTCAGCCATCCGTACCCAGGCGTCATAGACGTAGCCTTGCAGCTCACATAGCGCCTTGGGGCCACGCACCGGTGTGCCATCCGCGTAAACCATGGAGTCACCGGCGTCTTTCCACGCCATGTTTTCATAACCGACAGGCGAGCGTGTCTGATACTCTTGCAGTCCGTCGCCGTCGCGATCGCCGTAATGATCGATCCAATCCAACGCAGCCTCCGCGTTGGGCAGATAACGCTCCAGCAGACTCCGGTCGCCGGTGGCACGCCAGGCCGCATGTAGCGTCACCAGATACAATGGTGTGGCATCGGCGGTGCCGAAATAAGGTGTGTGCGGGATCAGCTTGAAGTGCGCCAGCTCGCCGTATCGTAGCTCGTGCATGATCTTGCCGGGTTCGGCATCGCGATAGTCATCGCGTTCCCTCGATTGCCAGCGCCCCAGCACATCCAGCGAGCCACGTGCGAATTCCGGGTACACTAGCATGTTCTGTAATGAAACGATCAGGCTGTCGCGGCCGAACGGCGCCATGAACCAAGGCAATCCCGCCGCCGGCAGGAATACCATGTGGTCGGTTCCTTCGATCGGTAGCCGCAGCGCCGCCATGTCATCGATTGCCTGGTGGAAGAACCGATAGAACTCCTCGTTGCTGGTTCGCAGTTTCAGCACCGTCTCCCGCCAATCACGGTGTGCCTGGGCGTGCGCCGATTCCTCGTCGTGCGAGGCGCATCCGTGCGGAGCGAAGTAGCGCCGCTCGCCGTCAGCAAATTCGTACAGCAGGCAGCCGTGCCATGCGCCGCCCGGCGGCAGCCGGACCTCGAAACTGAGTCGGCCGTTGGCGAACACCGCCCGGGAGTCGCTGCGCCCCACCGCTATGGCGACCGAGCGGGAAAAATCGGCATTGCGATAGGTGGTCCGAAGAGTCTGGCGGGCTTCCGACCAGTCAGTGTTGATATGGCCGCGCCTGATGTCCCGCTTGGCCTTGACGTCGAAGACATCCGCGAAATCCGACCGAATGGCGATCTCCAAATTGAACCGCACCGGCTTCTGGCCGTAGTTGATGATGTCCAGATCCTCGTGCATGCCCCGATCCATCACCCGCGACAATCCAAACGCCAGCGTCTGGCTTGGGATCGGACCGTCCTCCGTCAGAAATCCCTGGTTGGTCAGGAACACTCTTGCGGCGTCAAAATTCATCGCGCCGCCGTTCAGCAGGTCCCACGGCATTCCGTTGGCATAGATGGACCACGCACTGATGACGCGCGTATCGAAGAAGTACAGACCTTTGTCGCTGGGCCAGTTGATCTGTCCGTCTGATTCGGTGATCAGCACCGTCATGGCCTGGTGAATGGCAATCTGCGGCGGACCGACCTGGACCTTGAACGGCATGAGTTTCAAACTCCTTGAGCATTTGTCCTTTATAGCGCGCCATGGGCGGACGGCTCACCCAGAACATTTGAACCCTGGGCTACATCCGCCGGTCCAGCGACCCCTCCCACCTCTGGCAAAATTTGCCGCCAGGATGCAATCTCCCACAACCATTCGGAGGAACTGCCGCCATGACCGACCTGCCCAGCCACGTCGAGATCCACGAGGAAGGCCCGCGGGAGGGTTTTCAGATCGAGCCGGGCCCTATCCCCACCGCGCAGAAAATACGCCTGATCGAGGCGTTGGCCGAAACCGGCCTGCAGCACATTCAGGCCTGCTCCTTCGTCAACACCCGGCTGGTTCCCGGCTGGGCTGATGCCGAGGCGGTAGTCGAAGGTTTCACCGCAAAGCCCGGCATCCACTACACCGGCCTGTTCTTCAACGGCAACGGCCTCGACCGCGCGCTCGCGTTCAAGGACAAGCTGACCATCAACGGCGCAATCTCACTGACCGCCTCGGCCGGCTTCACACGTAAGAACCTCAATCGCAGCCCGTCCGACAACATCGAGGCGATGACGAAGCATAGCGCGCTTCAGCAAGCCAAGGGCGTTCCGGTCACCCGCATCGGCGTCATGGCCGCTTTCGGCTGCAACTACCAAGGCGATATTTCGCCGGCGGAAGTCGTCAGCACACTGCAAGACGGTCTCAATATCGCCGAACAGACCGGCGCAACCATCACCCTGTTCTCGCTGGCCGATACGATGGGCTGGGCAACCCCCGCCCGCATCGAACGCGTCATCAACGAGGTGCGTAACCGCTGGCCGAACATGACGATCGCCCTGCATCTGCACGACACGAGGGGCCTTGCCGTCGCCAACGCCCATGCCGCGCTGAAACTGGGCGTTACCCAGTTTGATTCGACCGTCGGTGGCCTCGGCGGCTGCCCGTTCGCCGGCCAACCCAAGGCCGCCGGCAACATCTGCACGGAGGAACTGGTGCTGCTCTGCGAGGAGATGGGCATCGATACCGGGGTTGATCTCGACAGCCTGATCGAGGTTGGCCGCCTGGCCGAGGACATCGTCGGCCATCAATTGCCCAGCGAACTGATCCACGCGGGCAGTCTTGATGCGTTCCGTCGCAAGGCGGCCTGACGTCAACCGGCCCTGGCATACCCAGGGCCGGTCGTTCATCCGGCGGGTTCGCCGTGCGGGCATTTTGAAACATGCGCACCGGCAAACCGGACCTGGATCGGGCTACAACGGTGTACAGCGCGTACGCTCACGCTTGCTCAGGCGGGGCAGCGCCTCCTCCAGGATCATTGTTTTGAAGTGCGGCGTCTGCTGGTGTGCGTCGAACGCCGCTTCGTCCGTGAAGATCTCATAGAACAGGAAATGTCCCGGATTGGCGGTGCTTCGGTTCACAGTCAGCAACGCCAGCCCCGGTTCCTCGCGTGCCCTCTGGGCGAAGCGGGCAATGATTTCGGCGGCCGCATCGGCCTCGCCATCGCGTGTCTCCCAAGTCACCGTGAATGCGACCTTGCCTTGCATCTGCATCGTGCTCTCCTGCCTTGACGAATGCGGCCGACCGTAGTCGCGCCGCGATCGGCTCGCACCGCCCGACGCTTCGGCCTGGATCGAAGCAAACAGAAGAAAAGCGGCGAAGCCTGCGCCCCGCCGCCCGACAGTAAACCTCCCTAAACCTCTTATTGCCCGCTGACCGCCCAATGATGATTGTGAACCAGGCCGTCATCGTGATGATCATGCGGGTAAGCTGCGTAAACCATGTTCTGGGATGGTGAGGCTGCAGACCCGGCGCTGCGCTCATGGTCCGTGCCCGAACCCTGATCCTGCAACGGATAGGCCTCGTCGGCGGTAACGGCCCAGTGGTGGTTGTGAACCAGGCCGTCGTCAAATCGCTCCAGAGAGCTTCCGGCGCCAATCATGCCGTCAGGTGCATAGAGGAAATTCACGCGCATTGTTGTGGGCTCCTTCGCGTCATCATCACTGAGTTAATAATTGACATTGCAGCCGCGAAAGCGAAGCTCTCATCCGTATCAATCCACGCAATCCTGTCGCTGGTTTCACCGACACGAGCCGAATTTTGTAAAGGAGGTAAAGTTTATGAGTCGCACCCTGATCGGGCGGACCGTGCGCCGGCTACGGAGCGAACGCGGGCTTTCCCAGCAGGCGTTGGCGACACGGCTTGGCATCTCCGCCAGTTACCTGAACCTGATCGAACACGACCAGCGCGCTGTCACCGCTTCCCTTCTGATCAAGCTTGGGGAAACCTTGCGTGTCGACCTTGGCGAACTGTCCGGCACCCAGGAACGCCAGCTCGAAGTCGGGCTCCGCGAAGCCTTCGCCGACCCGCTGCTCGGCACCGACACCGTTGCCGACAGCGAGATCGAAGCCTTGGCCGCCAGCAGCCCCAACGCCGCCCGCGCCGTTATGGCCCTCTACCGCGCCTGGCGCGTCGCGCGTGAGGACGCCAATGGCATCGCCCTGCCGTCCGGCCGCCGCATCCTGCTCCCGAATGAGGAGGTGCGGGATTTCTTTGATGACCACGCCAATCATTTTCCTTCGCTCGAAGATGCCGCCGAGGCCTTGGCCAACGAACTCGCCCCCGGCGCACCCGCCGAAATGAACCACGCCATCGCCGAACGCCTGCGCGCGGTCCACGGTGTGCGGGTGAGTGTGCAGCCGCTGGCCATGGCGCTGCGCCGATACGATCCGGGCACCCGCAGCCTCGCTCTGTCGGAATCATTGCCGCGCGAGAGCCGTGGCTTTCACATGGCCTTCCAGCTCGCTCTGCTGGAAGCGCGCGATGTCGTGGAAGCTGTACTGAAGGAAGCCGCACCCTCCAGCACCGAGGCGGGAATGCTGATGCGCATCGGCCTGCTCAACTACGTGGCAGGCGCGCTGGTCATGCCCTACGCCGCCTTTCATGCGGCCGCGTCCAGCCTGCGGCATGACATGGAAGCCATCGCCGCACGCTTCGGCGTGTCGTTCGAGCAGGCGTGCCACAGACTATCCACCCTCCAGCGGGTTGGCGCGCGCGGCGTGCCGTTCTTCTTCCTACGCGTCGACCCCGCCGGAAATGTGTCCAAACGCTTCTCCGCCGCGGGATTCCCCTTTGCCCGTTTCGGCGGTTCCTGCCCGCGATGGGTGGTCCACACCGCATTCGCCCAGCCCAACACGGTTCAGGTTCAGCTCGCTGAACTGCCTGACGGTGCGGCGTATCTCTGCTTCGCACAGGCTGTCGCCCAGCCGGTGACGCGGTGGGGAGAGCCAAGGCCGATCCATGTCGTCGCGATGGGTTGTGCCGTGACCAATGCTGCCGACGTGATCTATGCCGATGGCCTGGATCTCGATCGCGCCCGCATAGGCATCGGATTGTCCTGCCGCCTGTGCGACCGGCCCGACTGCGGCAGCAGGGCCTTCCCGCCGCTGGAGCACCGGCTGTCGCTTGATCCGCAAACGGCCAGTTCGACGCCCTATCGCTTCGAAGCGAAATCCCGATGGGGCGATGACACCACGCGCGCCCGCCGGAAGGCCTCAGATTCGCTTTGAAGCCCCAGGCGTTTCAGGCTGACTGTCACAGTCGCCGCTGGCCCGTTGCTTCACCGAACTACGTATCAACCCGGTCATTCCAGCCAGGGTGATACGTGTTGCTCCGGCGATAATACCCTAGAGCAACATCACCCTGACCGGAATGGTCAGGGTGATGAAGTTGCTCGCTCAAACAACGAGATAGAGCGCGCTGACTGTTTACAGTCAGGCTGAAAGCGCTCTAGCGACGCCACCAGCCGCGTTTGCGTTCAGCCGGCGGCTCACCATCAGCGCCGATCAGGATCGGCTTGACCAACGGTTCCGGTGCTGGCGATTCCGGTGCTGGCGGTTCCGGTAACGCAATCTCACCCCCGATATCGTTGGCCGCCATCGGCACGGCGGGTTCTGCATCGCGATGCAGCATCTCGCCTGCGGGTTCCAGAGCGCCGCTGTTTTCGATCTCGGGTGCGGGTTCATGTTCGGGTTCAGCCGCGAAAACAGTCTCAGGCTCCGATACGACCACCGTCGGCTCTTCGACCGTCACCGCCGCCAACTCCAATTCTGCGCTCACCACGTTTGGCTCCGCGCTTATCAAGCTTGGCTCCGGCAAGCTGGTGTTGACGATCTCGGCCTGCGGCTGGGCCCGCGGCGCCGGTTGTGCCTCGGCCGCACGTTCCACCTGATCCATGACGTCGAAAATGTCGAACGCCCTTCCGCCGAACGGGTCGGCCGGGGTCGGACCCGCATATACCGGCTGCAGGTCTGGCTGATCGGCCCCGGGAACCGCGAACGGCGACAGATCAGCCTCGCCCTCACGCCGCCGCCGGCGACCGCCACGCCGCCCACGCCGGCGATTCCGGTCGTCGTCACTGCCCGGCGCGACCTCACTGCCCGGCGCAACCTCACCAACAGGCGCGACCTCGTCGCCAGGCGTTGGTTCAGTAGCCTCAGGCGCATCTTCCGCGGTTCTGGAGGCCGCCGCCGCCTCACCCGCCTGATCGGGCACAGCGATAGGCTCAGGTTCCGCCACCGGTTCAGCAGCCGCGACATCCGACGCTTCGCCAGCCTGCAAATCATCTCGTTTCGCACCACGCCGCCGCCGCCGCCGCTTCTTCCGCCGGCGTTCCGCCTCATCGGCGCCACCAGGACCGGCGGCATCGGCCGTTCGCTGGTCAGCGGTGTCCTCGTCGCCCTCTTCGTCGTCGTCGTCCGTGCCAACGGCTTCGGCTTCCTCGTCCTCGTCCTCTTCCACCTCTGCGGATGGCATCGGCAACGGCCGCTCCACGGACACGACGGCGGGGATCTCGTCGGGCGAACGGGTCCGCACCTTCTCGATCCGGAACTGCGGCGCGATCTGAGCGTCGTCGGCGGCGATCACCACACGCATCGTGTAGCGAAGTTCGATCTCACGCAGCCGTTCGCGCTTGTGGTTGAGCAGATACAGTGCCACCGGCGTGGAGACGTAAACCACGATCTCCGCCGACCGCCGCTTGCTGCCCTCGTCCTCGATGCCACGCAGCACATGGATCGCCGCGTTCTCCGTGCTGCGCACGTGCCCGGTGCCGCCGCAATGCGGGCAGGGGATGAAACTGGTTTCGGCCAGGGACGGACGCAGCCGCTGGCGGCTCATTTCCAACAAGCCGAAATGGCTGATATGGCCGACCTGGATGCGCGCCCGGTCGTTCTTCAGCGCCTCCTTGATCCGGCGCTCCACCATCGCGTTGTGCCGCTTCGACTCCATGTCGATGAAGTCGATGACGATCAGCCCGGCCAGGTCGCGCAGCCGCAACTGGCGCGCAACCTCGTCCGCCGCCTCCAGATTGGTCCGCAGCGCGGTTTCTTCGATGTTGCGCTCACGGGTTGACCGGCCGGAGTTGACGTCGATCGCGACCAGCGCCTCCGCCTGGTTGATCACCAGGTATCCGCCGGAACGCAACTGCACCGTCGGAACCAGCATGCCGTCGAGCTGCGCCTCGACCTGATTACGGGCAAACAACGGCTGGCCACCGTCGCGCCACAACTGCACCTTCTTGGCGTGCGAGGGCATCAGCATGCGCATGAAGTCGTGCGCCGCGCGCCAGCCATCCTCACCATCGACCAGGATCTCATCGATGTCGCGCGAATAGACATCGCGGATCGCGCGCTTGATCAGGCTGGCCTCTTCATAGATCAACGCCGGCGCCACCGACTTCATGGTGTGTTCGCGAATGTCGTCCCATAGCCGCAGCAAGTATTCGCAGTCGCGCTTGATTTCCGGCTTCGGCCGGTTGGCCCCGGCGGTGCGGACGATCATTCCCATGCCGCGGGGGATGTCCAGCTCCGCCATCACCTCTTTCAGCCGCCGCCGATCCGCCGCCGAGGTGATTTTGCGCGAAATTCCGCCCCCGCGCGGCGAATTCGGCATCAACACGCCAAACCGGCCCGCGAGTGACAGATAGGTCGTCAGCGCCGCGCCTTTTGTCCCGCGTTCTTCTTTAACGACCTGCACCAGCAGGATTTGCCGGCGACGAATGACCTCCTGGATCTTGTAGTTGCGCAGGAACCGCGACGGCAGCCGCCTCTCACGCTGATCGTCGCTGGTTTCCTGGTCACCGCCGCCAACCGTCTCCGGCGGCGGCAGCACTTCGATGGCGTCGCCGTCCGGGTCATAGCCATCGTCGCGGTCTGCTTCATCCTCGACAACGCGCTCGACCGCGATCTCCAGCGCCTGGGCTACGGCGACCGGCGACTCGTCTGGTTCTACGGTCAGGCGTGGCATGTCCGGCCTGGCCCACGCTTCGGCATCCTCTGCCTGAACCGCCGCCGGCTTTTGCGTGTCGACCACAGCCGGCACGACCTCTGCCTCGACCGCCAGCAGATGCGGCGTGGCGGCGAACGCCCAGGCTTCGGCCGTCGGCTCCGGTTCCGCAACGACCGGCACTGGCAGTGGTTCGACCACGCCCTGGCTCAGCGCCATCTCCAGGTCTTCTTCTTCTTCTTCGCGCCGAGCCTCCTCGGCCTCCATCTCGATCAGCCGCTGACGGTCGGCGATCGGGATCTGATAGTAATCGGGGTGGATTTCACTGAATGCCAGGAAGCCATGGCGGTTGCCGCCATATTCCACAAATGCGGCCTGAAGGCTGGGCTCTACCCGAACGACTTTTGCTAGGTAGATGTTGCCTTTGAGCTGGCGTTTCGTCGATGTCTCGACGTCGAAATCTTCAAGTCGGGTACCGTCCAGCACCACCACGCGGGTTTCTTCCGCGTGTGAGGCGTCGATCAGCATGCGCTTCGTCATTGAGTCGGGAACTCCGGTATGCCACCGGCACGCTAAGGCTGGACCTTCTCCGGGTCCCGATCAGCGTACGGATTGCAAGGCTTGCGGGAAAAGGCCCGCCCGAAGGTTCAGGAAATGGATGGCGACCGGAATACGCGAACGCGGCACCACCCAATAAGCGGGGTGAAAGTCCAGAGCAGGACACGTGTCGCGTGGCGTAATTCATCAGTTCCTGGCGTTCGGACGGCGCGCCTCTTGGCGAGGTGCTGGCCCGTGTAAAAGTCGGTGCCCGAGTTGTCCGCGTGGCCAAATGACCCGCCGCACACAAAACCCCAGCGCGCCACAAATCCAAAATGGCGGGCGCGACACGGACGGCGACGCTGCTACGGCGATGCGGATCCTTCCACACACTTGCCGACCTGGCTCCGACCAGATCAACCAAGGGATCACGCGCCGCCGGGAATTCAGCAGGGATAAGCGGCCAGGCAGAGCAAGTGCCGCGATCCCGTGACATCGCCGGAGCAGCATGACCATGAAGCAAACCGCCACCTACCGCAAGCAGTTCGTACCGCCACGCCCTGAAGTCACCATAATCAACATATAAGCTGCTAAACCGTACCCGATGTGTTAAGAGTATGGCCATGCCGCCCGCGGATCTCGTTACACGTCGCCTGCTGCTGCGCCGTTTCACGACCGGAACCTCGGTGTTCGGCACCTTCCTGTTGCCGCCGGCGCTGCACAATGCGATGGCCGCCAGGCCGCACGCGTCGCCTCCCCCTGACCCACACCCGAACGGTGCTCGCCCGCCGCCGCCCTTAGTCATGCTGGATCCTGGACATGGCGGCAAGGATCCAGGCGCGATCGGGGTTTCGGGCACCTATGAAAAGCAGGTCGCCCTTGCTACGGCGCTGGAGCTGAAGCGCCAGCTCGAAGCCGGCGGCCGCTACCGCGTGGAGTTGACACGGTCGCGTGACGTGTTCATCCCGCTCGACGACCGCGTTGATCGCGCCCAGCGCAAGAGCGCCGCGTTGTTCGTCTCCATGCATGCCGACGCGTTGGCGGACCACTCGGTGCGCGGGGCATCGGTCTACACGCTGGCCCAAACCGCCTCGGACGCGCAGACCGCCGCACTGGCGCGCAAGGAGAACAGCGCAGACCGCTTCCTGGGCCGGGAATGGCAGGGCGAGTCACCTGCGGTCTCCCAGATACTGGCCAGCCTGGTCCGCCAGGAAACCCGCTCCGGGTCGGTCCGCATAGCGCGTCGCCTGGTCGGCAGCCTGGACGAGGACCTGCCGATGCTGCCCAACCCCGATCGCCACGCCGGGTTCGTCGTGCTCAAGGCGGCCGACATACCCAGCGTGCTGGTGGAAATGGGTTTCATGTCGAACCCGCACGATGAGGCCGCGTTGCGCCAGCCGGAACATCGCAGGCTAGTGGCTCAGGCCATGCGTCGCGCGGTTGATGCGTTCTTTACCGGCGCCGGCCGGCAGGCGTGATCCTGGCAGCACAACCGCCCCTGAATCCCGTGGCACCGCGACCCGGACCAGGCGAGAAGTAGCGAGTTCGTTGCTGGCGGATTGGGGCAAAAAAGTTCATATCGGCCGGCATGACAGGACCACTGACCGCCGGCGAGAAGCTGGCGCCCTCCAATGGCGGCAAGCGCAATGCGGGCAAATCAGAAGCGCCGCCGCCGCTCGGCAAGGCACCGAAACGCCGACCCGGGCTGCTGGTGCGCTCGGTCCGCGGCTTGTTTGGGGCCCTTCTTGGCCTGCTGCTCCTGCTCGGGCTGGTCGGCGCGGCCGGCGGCTACATGGCGTTCCAGCATTTCAGCGCCGGCCTGCCCGACGTCGATGGCTTGAAGAACTATCAGCCTCCGGTCATGAGCCGGGTCTACGCCGGCGACGCACGGCTGCTGGCCGAACTTGCTTCGGAACGACGCATCTTCGTCCCGGTCAGCGCCATCCCTGACATCGTCAAGCGGGCGTTCATCTCCGCCGAGGACCAGAACTTCTACACCCATCGCGGCGTCGATCCGCTGGCCATCGCCCGCGCAGCGATGTTCGACCTGGCACATGCCGGACAGGGCAAGCGGCCCATCGGCGCCTCGACGATCACCCAGCAGGTCGCCAAGAACATGCTGCTGGACAATCAGATGTCGTTCTCCCGCAAGGCCAAGGAAGCGATCCTGGCAGTGCGGATCGAACAGAACCTGAGCAAGGACCGCATCCTCGAACTTTACCTGAACGAGATCTACCTCGGCCTCGGCTCCTACGGCGTCGCGGCGGCTGCTCAAAGCTATTTCAACAAGCCGCTCGACAAGCTGACACTCGCCGAGGCGGCATTCCTGGCCGCGCTGCCGAAGGCGCCGAACAACTTGAACCCGTTCAAGTACCCGGATGCCGCCCGTTCCCGCCGCGATTACGTGCTGGACCGCCTGGCCGAGGATCATGCCATCACCGCTGTCCAGGAGGCTGAGGCAAAGGCGCAGCCCGTGGTTCCGTCGGAATTCCACCGCCCGCCGCCGATCCCTGGCGCCGACTGGTTCACCGAGGAAGTTCGCCGCCAATTGGTCGCCCGCTTCGGCCAGGATACCACCACCCAGGGGGGCCTGATGGTCCGCACCAGTCTCGACCCCGTTTTGCAGATCGCCGCCGAGAAGGCGCTCCGCGACGGCCTGATCGGCTACGATCGCCGCATGGGCGGCTGGCGCGGGGCGGTTGCCCACCTGACCATCGCGCCGACCGACTTTGAGACCAGATGGCCCGCCGCGCTGAATGAGCAGACCCGGCCATCGGGCATGCTGCCGAACTGGAAGCTGGCGGTCGTCGCCAGCCTGACCGAGACGGAGGCCAAGGTCGACTGGCTGAGCCAGAACGGTGAACGGCGTGCCGCTGCGCTGGCGCTGGCCGATGTGGCCTGGGCGCGCCCGGTGCGGGACGGCAAGCCAGGCCCGGCGCCAAGACGCATGAGCGACGTCGTCCAGGTCGGCGACGTGGTGATGATCGAGCCGCCGTCGGCGCTGCCCCCGGCGCCGGTTGCGCCGCCGATGCCGGTCAAGGGCAAGTTGCCACCGCCGCCACCGACCTCGCCCGCCAATCGCGCCACTCTGCGACAGATCCCGCTGGTCCAGGGCGCACTCGTTTCGCTCGACCCACGTACCGGTAGGGTGCTGGCAATGGTCGGCGGCTGGAGCTTCGAGCAGAGCCAGTTCAACCGCGCCACTCAGGCCAATCGCCAGCCGGGCTCCAGCTTCAAACCCATCGTCTATCTGACCGCACTGGAAAAAGGCATCTCGCCCAGCCAGAAATTCTTGGACGCGCCCGTCGTGGTGGATACGCCGGAGGGTCGTTGGCGGCCCGGGAACTATGAAGGCACCTTCAGCGGCCCGACTTCCCTTCGGGTGGCACTCGAAGAATCAATGAACCTGGTGACCATCCGTGTTGCCCAGCAAGTCGGCATGCAGGCGGTCGCCGACAACGCCATCGCCTTCCATATGGTCGACGCGATGCCAAGGGTGCTGCCGGCCGCGTTGGGCGCAGTCGACACCACCGTGATGCGGGAGGCCGGTGCCTATGCCTCGATCGCGGCGGGCGGCCGTGAAGTGGTGCCCACTCTGATCGATAGCGTACAGGATCCGGATGGCCACGTCGTCATGCGCGCGCCTGGGCTTGACTGCGGCGATTGCGGCGACGCCGCCAAATCGCCATTGCTGACGGACGAGCGTGCTCAAATCGCCGATCCCGACAGCGTGTTCCAGTTGATCACCATGATGCAGGGCGTCGTGCAGCGTGGCACCGGCGTGCCGGCGGGGCAGGGGCTGAAGCGCCCAATCGCCGGCAAGACGGGCACCAGTCAAGACTGGAACGATGCCTGGTTCTCCGGCTTCACCCCCGATCTCGTCACCACCGTATGGGTCGGCTTCGACAACCCCGCCTCGCTTGGCAACAACCAGTCGGGCGCGGTGGTCGCCGCCCCGATTTGGCACGATTTCATGGCGGTCGCGCTCGCCGGGCGGCCCGTGTTGTCCTTCCAGATGCCGCCGGGTGTGACCATGGCGCAATGGGACTCCGGCACAGGTGTGCTGACCGACGCGTTTAAGGATGGGCAGATCCCCGGTGCCTCCTCACCCATCGGCATGGGCCTGGCCAGCGCACCGTCGGACGGTTTGCCTGGATCTCCGCCGGTTTTGCATGGCGGAGTTGATAACAGTCTGGGCGGGCTGTATTGAACCGCCCCCTCACACCGATCCTGGCACACCGCCCCTGGCACAAGGCAGCTGACCATCATGTCCGCCGAATCCGACACCCTCAACGAACAGATCAAGCAGTCGGTCGCGCTGCTGAGGAGGCATCTTTGACTGGGATGCCGCCGAAGCCCGCCTCGCCGAACTGAACAACAAGGCCGAAGACCCGGCCTTATGGAACGACGCCGCCGCCGCGCAGAAGCTGATGCGCGAGCGCAATCAGATTGCCTCCGCGATGGAAGGCGTCCAGAGGCTGGAAACGGAAGTCGCCGACGCTCTCGAACTGATCGAACTCGCCGAAGCCGACAATGACGCCGCGATGATCGCTGAAGCCATGACGTCGCTGCGCGCCGCTGCGGACGAAGCCAAGCGCCGTGAAATTGAAAGCCTGCTATCCGGAGAGGCCGACAACAACGACTGCTACATTGAGCTGAACGCCGGGGCCGGCGGCACTGAAGCCCAGGATTGGGCCGAGATGCTGCGACGCATGTACATGCGGTGGGCCGAACAGCACGGCTACAAGGTGCAGATGCTGGAAGAATCGGAGGGCGAGCAGGCTGGCATCAAGTCGGCGACGCTGCAGATCACTGGTCCCAACGCCTATGGCTGGCTGAAAACCGAGGGTGGCGTGCACCGCCTGGTTCGCATCAGCCCGTTCGACTCCAACGCGCGCCGCCAGACCAGTTTCGCCAGCGTCTGGGTCTACCCGGTGGTTGACGACTCGATCGAGATCGAGATCAACGAGGCCGACCTGAAGGTGGATACCTACCGAGCCTCCGGTGCCGGTGGCCAGCACGTCAACAAGACGGAAAGTGCGATCCGCATCACCCATATCCCCAGCGGGATCATCGTCGCCTGCCAGACCGACCGCAGCCAGCACCGCAACCGGGCGATGGCGATGGATATGCTGAAGGCCCGCATGTATGAGGCGGAGCTGCGACGGCGTGAGGCGGTCACCGCCGCACAGGAGGACGCCAAGACCGATATCGGCTGGGGCCACCAGATCCGCAACTACGTCCTGGCGCCGTATCAGTTGGTGAAGGACCTGCGCACCGGTGTGGAAACGGGCAATCCGGACGCCGTGCTGGATGGCGACCTGGACGAGTTCATGGCTGCCGCCCTGGCTGCCAGGTCAGGTGCCACGCGGTCGGAGGCATCGGCCCAGGCGCGCTGAACCGGGGCCACCCGCCGATCCAGGCTAACCGCCCGTCACCGGCGGAAAGAACGCGACCTCGTCACCGGGACCCACTGGATCCAGAAGATCGGCGAACTCCTGGTTCACTGCCGCCCGTACCGTGCGCCGGTTGCGGAAGGCCGCCTCGTGCCCCGGTCCGCGCGCCGCGAGGAAATCAACCAGTGCCGATACCGTTCGCACGCCCTCCGGCAAGGCAATTTCCTCGCTGGCGGCCCCGATTCGCTCGCGCAACCAGGCAAAGTAAAGAATTGTAAGTGGTTTCTCCATGTCGCTTTATATGGGTATCACTTCGGCGTCGGTATCGTCTCGATACGTCCATCCCCGTGAATAACGGTGCTCGTGCCGTTGCCATTCGGCACCACGATCGCCTGCCCGCCACCCGGCGTGGTCGTTGTCTGGTAACCCGGACCGCCACCTGTCGTCACGGCGGGGCCGCTTGGGGTCTGGATAATCTGCCCGCTCGGGTTGCGCCCCGGTGGCGCGGCTGGCGGCGCCGCATAGCTGGATAATGGAGGCGCCGGTTGCGGCGTCGACAGCCCCGGCCCCACTGCCCCAGGTGGCGTGGAACTGCCCGAACTCGGATTCGGCGATGGATAAGGCGGCGTCGCTCCGCGTTGCAGCGGCGAGCCGGGTGGCGGCTGTTCGCGATGAGTGGAATCGCCTTCCTGACTCACCAGGTCTTTCATCGTCGGCGACGGTGGCAAGGGCCCCGGCCAGATGTCACCCGGTTCCGTCGTCAATGGCTCCACCTCAGGGCTTTGCCCCTGCGCCCGCAACAGGTTTTCGCTGTCGCCAACCGGCTGATTCGGATCGTAGCCCGCCGTGAACGGCGGATTCCACCAGGTTTTGTAACCGCAGCCGCTAAGGGCCAGCGCCAGACCAAGCAAGGCGATACGCCGCATCAAGAATAGCTCCGTGGGAGAAGGCGAGGTCGTGATCGCGGCGGACTGTGCCCGCGGATCGCTTGCGACTCAAGGACTGTTCTGGCGTCGTCAACGTTGCCTCTCAACCACAGCCCGTAATGGCGCAATCTGAGCCGATCACGCTGGCGGAACGATACGCCGAAGCCACACCATCATTTCGCGCAACGATACCGTTGCGACACTTGGATCGTGGTGCGGCGTTCGATTCATCTGCGCGCCTTGCGGGGCACTCGCCCGTGCCAGCCCGGATTTGCCTCGATATCGGAAAACAATGATCTAGTTTTAAGGAAGTCGCTGCCTTTCACGTCTGGACCGCGCCCCTGACCCGGCGCACAGTTCATGTGGAGGCGTGAATCGCCGCAGCAGACGGCTACCTCCAATTGAACAGAGGCGCATATTGGGAGGTATGGAATGGCTTCGACCCTGATGGCATCACCGGCGGCTGAAATCACGGCAAGGCTCGACCGCCTGCCGATGACGCGCCACATGTGGGTGCTCGTTTTGCTGATCTCACTCGGTGGCTGGTTCGACACCTATGCGATCTTCCTCACCGGATCGATCGCTCCTGGCATGTTCGCCGACAAGATCTTCACCCCGACCACCGTATCCCTGTTCGGCTTTACCGGTTTGGCCTCGTTCATCGCCGCCTTGTTCACCGGCCTGTTCATCGGCACGATGTTCTTCACCCAGGCCGCCGACCGCTTCGGCCGACGTACCGTATTTACCTATTCCTTAGTCTGGTACTGCGTCGCCACCCTCGTCATGGCGTTCCAGACCACGCCCGGCGGCATCAATCTGTGGCGCCTGATTGCAGGCATCGGCATCGGCGTCGAACTCGTGACGGTCGACACATTCATTTCTGAGCTGGTGCCCAAGCACGCCCGCGGTAAAACCTTTGCCATCCAGCAGTCGATCGGGTTCCTTCCGGTTCCGCTCGTGGCCCTGCTCGCCTGGGTGCTTAATCCCATGGCTCCGTTCGGCATTTCCGGCTGGCGCTGGGTCGTCATCATTGGCTCGGTCGGCGCCCTCATCGTCTGGTTCGTTCGCCTCAAGCTGCCGGAGTCCCCACGCTGGCTTGCCCAGCAGGGGCGCGTCGCCGAGGCCGACCAGGTCATGCGCAACATCGAAACCAAGGTCGCCGCCCAGTCCGGCGGAACACTGCCGCAACCCGAACCCCCCGTGGCCGAGGATCCCCGCAAGGGAAAGCTGGTCGAAATCTTCAATCCCACCTACCGCAGCCGCACCATCATGCTGTCGGTTGCCAACTTCTTTCAGACCATCGGCTTCTACGGCTTCGCCAACTGGGTGCCGACCCTGCTGATCGCCAAGGGCATCCATGTGTCACAGACACTGGAGTATTCCTTCATCATCGCTTTCGCCTACCCGATCTTCCCATTGCTCAGTTCATTGTTCGCAGACCGGATCGAACGGAAATGGCAGGTCTGTCTGTCGTGCCTGGGAATCGCCGTATTCGGCATCGCCTTCTCATTTCAGACTGAAGCTCTGCCCCTGATCATTATCGGCACCCTGCAAACCATGATGAACGCATGGCTGTCGTTCTCTGCCCACAACTATCAGTCGGAGCTGTTTCCCACGCGGATACGCGCCACCGCCGTCGGCTTTGTCTATTCCTGGAGCCGTTTCAGCACGATCTTCACCGGCTTCATTATCGCCGCGATCCTGCAGCACTTCGGTGTCCCCGCCGTGTTCCTCTTCGTTGCCAGCGCGATGGGCGTCGTTGTCTTGTCAATCGCCCTGTTTGGTCCGCGCACCAATCATCGCTCTTTGGAAGAAATTTCTCGGCAGATTCCACGCGGCGGCAAACTGCAACCAGATCAGGCAGGCTGACCACGACCACCCCGTGCCGGGGAAATCCCGGGTCCCGGCACGGGCTTCACGAGCGATCAGGTCTGCCAACCGTGATCATCGACGGTGGTAGGCCCTGGTCGAAAACCATGAAATATTTAGCGACGACTTGAACCGCGGCCGGTCAGCCCCCGGTGACGGGCATAATGACGTGGATGGCGACCAGAATCAGGGCCAACACCACCATGAAGCGGATCAGGCCCCCGAACAGCCGCAACGACCCCAGGATCAGCAGCGCCGCCACCACCAGAAGGACAAGTGTCTGCGCGGCGTGTGGCACGCCCAAATGCTGCAATTGACCACGCAGCCATACCTCGAACTCCGTCAGCAGCGCGGCGACCGCAAAGCCGAAATCGATCAGTATTCTCAGGAGACTACTGAGAGCCGTCTGCAGATTTGCCAATGCGAGCCCCTTGCCTAAGTCCGCGGCCATTGGACCAGGCGGACAGATTGTCTCCACCGGCCATCGGCTGCCAGACAAGCGATGGCCGCAAGCCGGCCGCCTTCAACGCCGTCGGTCGAGCCGCGGCTCCGCCCGATCCTGTCGCCCCGCTTCCTGTCGCCCAAAATCCTGCCGCCCAAATTCCTGCCGCCCAAATTCCTGCCGTCCCGTCTCCTGTCGGATCATCTCCGATCCTCCCGGATCCGGCCGCACGATCACCGGCTCCGCTCGCCGGGCTGGGCGCATGTTGGGCGGCGGCGGCGGCCGCTCCACCGGTGAGTCATCGTCATAAAGGTCGCGCGCCGCCGGCGGGATCGGTGGCCGGTCGTTCAACGCCGTCACCCGCCGCGACGCCTGCTGGATTGGAGCATACACGTCCTCGAAATCGACCTCCCGCGGACCCGCCGGCAACCGTAGTGCCAGATGCCGGATTTCCTGCTGGATCTCGTCCAGCCGGCCCTCGATCACTTCCAGCCGCGTCTTCACGCCCAACACGCTGAACGGCATGAACACGAACGCCAAGGCGTAGAGCAGCGCGGGAACGATCAGCACCATCGGGACCCACCAGGGCACCCAGTCGGGAAACGCGATCAGTGTGTTCATTCCCGATTCCTAGCATCGAAACGGCGCCGGGTGGATGGATTTCTATACCGTGGCGTGCGAGTTTCCTCCTATGTTGCTATTAATCCCCGGCCCAGTTTCCACCCGCGCTGAGGTCCGCCAGGCGCTGGCCCAGGACATCGCGCCTTGGGACAACGATTTCAAAGGCTTCCTCGCCAACCTGCGCACCCGCATCCTGCGTCTTGCCGGCGGCACTGCGGACCAGCACGCTTGCCTGCCGCTGCAAGGTTGCGGTCATTTCATCACCGAAGCCGCATTGCGCAGCTTTCTGCCGCCCGGCGGGCGCATCCTGATCCCGGCGACCGGCGCCTACGCCGACCGCATGACCCGCCTGGCTCGCGAAGCCGGTCGCGTCCCGGTGCCCCTGCCCATGGGCCTCACTGAAGCCATCGATCCGGAAAAAATCGCCGACGTCCTCCGTGCCGACCCGACCATCACGCATGTGGGAATGGTCTATTCCGAGACCGGCAGCGGCATGATCCACAACGTCCAGGCTGTCGGTGCGGTCGTCCGCTCGGCCGGACGCCGCATGATCATCGACGCCGTCTCCGCCTTCGGCGCCCTCCCGCTCGACCTCTCCACCCAGCCCGAGGTCGACGCTGCCGTGTTCACCACCAACAAATGCCTTGAAGCGCTGCCTGGCGCCGCTTTCGCCATTGCCCGCATCGACCGCCTGCTGGCCTGCGCCGGGCAAGCCGGAAGCTGGTCATTCGACCTCGCCAGCATCTACGACCACGCCCTGCGCAGCGGCTGGGGCAGCTTTCGCTTTACCCCGCCGGCGCAGATCCTGGCCGCACTGGACGTCGCGCTGGACTTTCTCGACATCGAAGGCCAGCAGAATCGCCTGACCCGCTACACCGAAAACATGCGCACGCTTTATGACGGCGTCGTCTCCCTCGGTTTAACCCCCTGGCTGCCGCCATCGCGCCAGGGACCGGTCATCATCAACGTGCACGCGCCGACCGACCCCGCGTGGAACCTGCAGGCTTTCGTCGATGCATTGAAACGCCGCGAGATTCTGATAAGCAATTTCTTCAATACGCCGGCCCCGACTTTTCGCGTTGGCTGCATCGGCGCGATCACCCCGGACGACATGAAGGGCGTGATCCACGCAATGGACCAGGCGCTACGGGAAATCGGCATCGAACACAGGGAGGCCGTCCAAGCATGAATCCGGATCTTGAAATCGCCCGCGCCGCCAAGCTGCGTCCCATCCAGGACATCGCCACCCGGCTTGGAATTCCCGACACTGCCGTCGAACCCTATGGCCGCCACAAGGCGAAGATCGGTCTGGACTTCATCGAGTCTCTGGAATCCCGCCCCGATGGTGCCCTGGTGCTGGTCACCGGCATCAACCCTACGCCGGCTGGCGAAGGCAAGACCACCACCACGGTCGGCCTTGGCGATGCGCTGAACCGTATTGGCAAGCGCGCCGCTATCTGCCTGCGTGAGCCCAGCCTCGGCCCCAGCTTCGGCATGAAGGGTGGCGCTGCCGGTGGCGGCTATGCCCAGGTCGTGCCGATGGACCAGATCAATCTGCACTTCACCGGCGACTTCCACGCCATCACCTCGGCCAACAACCTGCTCGCCGCGATGATCGACAACTCGATCTACTGGGGCAACCCGCTAGGCATCGACGCCCGCCGCATCTCCTGGCGCCGCTGCCTCGATATGAACGACCGGGCGCTGCGCAGCATCGCCGGCAGCCTCGGCGGCGTCGCCAACGGCTTCCCGCGGGAAGATGGATTCGATATCACCGTCGCGTCGGAAGTCATGGCGGTCTTCTGTCTTTCGCGTAACCTGCCGGAGCTGCAGGCCCGCCTGGGCAAGATGATCATCGGCCAGACCCGTGACGGCAAGAACATTACCGCCGCGGACCTGAAAGCTGACGGGGCCATGTCGGTGCTGTTAAAGGATGCCGTCGCCCCCAACCTGGTGCAGACGCTGGAAGGCTCGCCGGCGCTGGTGCATGGCGGCCCGTTCGCCAACATCGCGCACGGCTGCAATTCCGTCATGGCCACCCGCCTCGGTTTGAAACTGGCCGACGTCGTGGTCACTGAAGCCGGCTTCGGCGCCGACCTTGGCGGCGAAAAATTCCTTGACATCAAGTGCCGCTCCGCTGGCCTCAAGCCTTCCTGCGCCGTCGTCGTCGCCACTGTCCGCGCGCTGAAAATGCATGGTGGCGTCGCCCGCAACGCGCTCGGCCCGGAAAACGTGGAAGCTGTGAAACGCGGCATCGCCAACGCTCAGCGCCACGTCGAAAATCTGCAGAAGTTCGGCCTGCCGGTGGTCGTCGCCGTCAACCACTTCACGTCCGATACCGAGGCCGAATTCGCCGCCATCCGGGACGCCATGGCCGCAATCGGGGTCGAGGCGATCTCGTGCACCCACTGGGCGCATGGCGGGGCAGGGGCCGAGGCTCTCGCGCGTGCCGTCGTCAATCGCATCGACGCCAAGGACGCCGCCTACAAGCCGCTTTATCCGCTGGACCTGAAACTGGCGGACAAGATCCGCACCATCGCCACCGAGATCTACCGCGCCTCCGACATCTCCGTGCCCGACGCCGTGGCGCGCCGGCTGAAAGCCTTCGAGGACGCCGGCTACGGCGATGTTCCCGTCTGCATCGCCAAGACTCAGTACAGCTTTACCTCCGACGCCACCGTCATGGGTGCGCCGACCGGCCACATCCTGCCGGTCCGGGAGGTTCGCCTGTCCGCCGGCGCCGGCTTCGTGGTGGCGATCTGTGGCGACATCATGACCATGCCCGGCCTGCCGCGCGTGCCCTCGGCCGAGTCGATCCATCTGCGTGAGGACGGTGAAATCGAAGGTCTTTTCTGACCCGAAACCTCTGACCGCCCTTGGCGAGGCCGGCGCTGTGCACCAGCAGGACCGGCTTTCGACCAGCGCCAGCTTTCGACCAGCAATCATGCATCTGACCGGCGCCCCCGGCGTCCCGGTCCGGGAGCTGAATGAATTCGACACAAGCTGGCGCTGACAACTGGGGCGGACCGACGGTCCGTGGTATCGTTCCGCTACTCTGTTTCGGCAGCCCGCCTCAGGCGATCGGGACAACACAATCGAAATCGTCGCGCTGGAGGAAATCAATGGCCAAGTTCTTTGACCACATCGAGCCGGCCCAGGCCGCATTCATTGCCCAGCAGCATATCTTTTTCACCGCCTCGGCCGCCTCTGCCGGCCACGTGAACATTTCTCCGCGTGGCGCCGAAGCCTTTCGCGTCCTCGGTCCGAACGCCGTCGCTTATCTCGACCAGACCGGCAGCGGCAACGAGACGCGGGCCCATCTTCGTGCCGACGGCCGCCTCACCATCATGTTCTGCGGTTTTGAGAACGTGCCGATGATCCTGCGCCTCTACGGCCAGGGCCGCTCCTTGTGGCATGGGACACCTGATTATAAGGCCCTGCTGGAAACCGCATATGCCAACAAGGAGCCCCCCGGCGCCCGCCAGATCATCCGGCTGGATGTCGACATGGTGCAGACCAGTTGCGGCTACGGCGTCCCGCTGTTCGACTACAAGGAGGATCGCCCCACCCTTCTGCGCTGGGCCGCGGGCAAAGGCGAGGACGGCATCGCCGCCTACTGGCATGAAAGGAATGCCCGCAGCATTGACGGCTTCGATACCGGTTTGGCCTTGCCGGTTCCTCTCGGTGCCGACCGCGACAGGGACCCGGCTACCCAAAGCCCGCCGGTCCATGCCGGAGCAACCAACCAGACGGCAGTTTGACATTCATGTCCGACGACCTGCCCGCCATTCTGGTCTGTCTCCTCGGCTACCTTCTGGGTTCGATCCCGTTCGGCCTGCTGCTGACACGGATGGCCGGCCTTGGTGACATTCGCGGCATTGGCTCCGGCAATATCGGCGCCACCAATGTCCTGCGCACCGGCCGCAAAGCGTTGGCCGCAGCCACCCTGATCCTTGACGCGATGAAGGGCGTTGCCGCCATCCTGATCGCCCGCTCGGCGCTGAGGGACCAGGATACCGCCTTGTTCGCCGGCCTCGCCGCCGTCCTTGGCCACCTCTTCCCAGTCTGGCTGAACTTCAAGGGCGGCAAGGGAGTCGCCACCGCGCTCGGCGTGCTGGTCGCCGCCTCCTGGCCGGTTGGCCTGGCTGCTTGCGCCACCTGGCTGCTGGTCGCCGCCATTGCCCGCATATCGTCCCTCGCATCGCTGTCGTCGCTGGCCGCCGCTCCGGTTGTCAGCCTGATTCTGGAGGAATTCGGCCTCGTTAAGCTGGCGTTTACCATTGCCGTGCTGGTGTTCGTCCGCCACCAGGCCAACATCCGTCGCCTGTTCGCCGGAACCGAACCCCGCATCGGCCGCGGCAAGACGAAACGGGCCTGACCGGTCCGCCGGCCAATCCCTGGCGGCGGAGTCAGTCGTGTGATCGTCCGGGGCCGTAGGCCAAGGGACGCGAATCACATGCCCCAGATGTCAGGAAGACTATCATGTCGGATCAGATCGACCGCCTCCGCTTGGTTCGCACCGAGGGCGTCGGTCCGGTCACCTATCGTCGCTTGCTTGATCGCTACCGCACGCCCGCTGCTGCCCTTGCCGCTTTACCCCGTCTCGTTCGGGCCGGCGGCCGAACCAATCCGCCACCCCCGGTGTCGTCAGCAGACGCACAACACGAGCTGGACCGCACCCAGGCGCTGGGCGGCCGCCTCATCTTCCTCGACGACCCCGACTACCCGCCGCTGCTGGCCCTGCTGGACGACGCGCCACCTTGCCTAACCATCTGCGGCAACATCGCATTGGCCCAAAGCCGCTGTGTCGCCATGGTCGGCGGTCGCAACGCCTCGGCCAACGGCCAACGCATGGCAGAGATCCTCGCCGTTGAACTGGCAGCGACCCTGACCGTCGTGTCCGGCCTGGCGCGCGGCATCGATACCGCGGCCCACAATGGGGCGATGCGCGCCGGCCACACTGTCGCCGTCATCGCCGGTGGCATCGACACGCCGTATCCGCCGCAAAACACCGACCTGCACCGCCGCATCGGCGAAACCCACCTGCTGATCACCGAAGCTCCACTCGGCACCATTCCCCAGGCCCGCCACTTCCCGCGTCGCAACCGTATCATTGCCGGCCTTGCCCTGGGTGTCGTGGTCGTCGAGGCAGCCCTGCGATCGGGCAGCCTGATCACCGCCCGGCTCGCGCAGGAAGCCGGGCGGGAAGTCTTCGCCGTCCCCGGCTCGCCGCTCGACCCCCGGGCCCGCGGCGGCAACGACCTGATCCGACAGGGCGCCATCCTGGTTGAAACCGCCGCCGATGTGCTGGACAACCTGCCGCCCGCACCGGTCGCCGCGCACCCAACCGGCCTGGGCTTCAGGAAGCCTCGGCCATCTTTCGACGAACAACCGCTGCCGGCGGAGCATCCAAAAGAGGCGACGGCGGAAATCCTTGCGCTGCTGTCGCCGGAACCGACACTGGTTGACGATCTGCTGCGGCGCTGCCACTTGACACCCTCCGTCACTATGGCGGTTCTACTGGAATTAGAACTGGCTGGGCGTGTAGAGACCCTCGTCGGCAACCGCGTGGCACTCGCCCCCCACGTTTCAGAGTAGGATAACGCACCGCCCAATGTCAGATGTCGTCGTTGTCGAATCTCCTGCCAAAGCCAAGACCATCAACCGTTATCTCGGCGGTGGATATACGGTTCTTGCCAGCTTTGGCCATGTGCGCGACCTGCCGCCCAAGGACGGCAGCGTTCGGCCGGATCATGACTTTGCCATGGATTGGGAGTCCGACGCACGCGGCGACAAGCAGGTCGGCGCCATAGCCAAGGCCTTGAAGGGCGCCAAAACCCTTTATCTCGCCACCGACCCGGATCGCGAGGGTGAAGCGATCTCCTGGCATGTCCGCGCCATGCTCGAGGATAAGAACGCGCTTAAAGGCATCGACGTCCATCGCATCAGCTTCAACGAAATCACCCGCAACGCCGTGCAATACGCGATCGCCCATCCGCGTGATCTCGATCAGCCGCTGATTGAGGCCTATATGGCCCGCCGGGCGCTCGACTACCTGGTGGGTTTTACGCTGTCGCCGGTGCTATGGCGCAAATTGCCCGGCAGCCGGAGCGCCGGCCGCGTCCAGTCCGTCGCGCTGCGCCTGATCTGCGACCGTGAGGCCGAGATCGAGGTTTTCCGGGCCCGCGAATACTGGACCATCGAGGCGCTGTTCCTGACACCCGGCGGCGCCCCGTTCACCGCCCGCCTCACCCATCTCAACGCCAAGCGGCTCGACCAGTTCGACCTCAACAACGAGACCCTTGCCTTGGCCGCTAGGGCCGCTGTCGAGGCCGGCACCTTCACCGTCGGCACCGTTGAGCGTCGTCGCGTCAAGCGCAACCCGCCGCCGCCGTTCACCACGTCCACGCTGCAGCAGGAGGCATCGCGTAAACTGGGCTTCGGCGCCCAGCAGACCATGCGCCAGGCACAAGGCCTGTACGAGGGCGTTGATATTGGCGGCGAAACCACTGGCCTGATCACTTATATGCGGACCGACGGCGTGCAGATGGCGCAGGAGGCAATTCACAGCATCCGCGACCACGTAAAGGACAGCTTTGGGCCGAACTACCTGCCGGCCGCGCCCCGCGAATATACCAGTAAAGCCAAGAACGCCCAGGAGGCGCATGAGGCGATCCGGCCCACCGACGTCACCCGCACGCCCGACAGCCTCGGCCACGCGCTGAACAGCGACCAGCGCCGGCTCTACGAACTGATCTGGAAGCGCGCCGTCGCTTCCCAGATGCAGTCGGCCGAACTCGACCAGGTCTCGGTAGACGTCATTGACGGCAAGGGGATCAAGCTGCGGGCCAACGGCTCGATCGTTGCCTTCGACGGCTTCCTGAAGCTGTACCGCGAAGACACCGACGACAAGCCCGAGGGCGCGACGGAGGAAGACGACAACCGCATGCTGCCGCCGATGAGTGAACGCGACCCGCTCAAGCGCCAGAAGGTCGACGCCAGCCAGCATTTCACCCAGCCGCCGCCACGCTATTCGGAAGCCAGCCTGGTCAAGAAAATGGAGGAACTCGGCATCGGCCGCCCCTCCACCTACGCCTCAATCCTGTCGGTCCTGCAGGATCGCAATTACGTGAAGTTGGACAAGCGCCGCTTTGTCCCGGAAGACCGCGGCCGCTTGGTGACGGCCTTCCTGGTCAGCTTCTTCGAGCACTACGTCGACACCGGGTTCACCGCAGGGCTTGAGGAAAAACTGGACGAGATTTCCGCCGGCTCGCTGGAATGGCGCAAGGTGATGCGCGACTTCTGGGCCGAATTCTCCAGGGCGGTTGAGCAAACCCGCGACCTGAAGATCAGCGACGTCATCAACGCGCTCGACCAGGACCTCGGCCCGCATTTCTTTCCCTCGCGTGAAGACGGGTCGGACCCTCGTGTCTGCGCCGCCTGCGGCACCGGCCGCCTGGGTCTGAAGCTCGGACGCTACGGCAGCTTCATCGGCTGCTCCAACTACCCCACGTGCCAATACACCCGCCGCCTGGCGATCGAGATCGGTGGCGACGACGGGGGCGAAACGCTCAAGGATGGCATGCGTGTTCTCGGCGTGCATCCCGACACCAGCGAGGAAATCACCGTACGCCGCGGGCCCTACGGTCTCTATGTCCAGCAGGGCGAGACCAGTGAGGACAAGAAGGTCAGGCCCAGGCGCACCTCGCTCGCACGTGGCATGGATGGTGACAGCCTGACGCTGGATCAGGCGTTGGGTCTGCTGTCGCTGCCACGCGACATTGGTACGCATCCGGAGACCAAGGAGAAGATCCAGGCCGGCATTGGCCGCTTTGGGCCCTACGTGAAGATGGGCGCGATCTTCGGCTCACTGGACAAGGACGACGACGTTCTGGCCCTCGGTCTGAACCGCGCGGTTGACCTGCTGGCGAAGAAAATGGCCAGCGTGCGCAACATCGGCCCGCACCCCGGCGACAAGGAACCGGTCACCGTCCGCAAGGGTCGGTTCGGCCCCTACGTCCAGCACGGCAAAACCGTCGCTAATCTGCCCCGTGGGGTGGCCATGGACGACATCGCGCTCGACGCCGCGGTTAGCTTGTTGGCCGAGAAGGGCAAGGCGCTGAAACAAAAGGGTGGCCGCAAGGGCAAGGCGCCTGCGAAAGCGGCTGCCAAGGCAGCCCCGGCCGGCGAGTCGACCGCACCGCAAAAACGGGCCGCGCCGAAGAAGAAGGCAGCTGCAAAGAAACCGGCAGCCAAGAAGGCCGCGCCTAGGACTGCACGCAAGGCGGCCGAGTAACCCGCTCCATCCTGATTGCCAAGGGGACCATTAGCTCGACTGTCGGGCCACAAACCGATTGCCGTGGTGGGTCGCGCAGCTGTGGCTTGCATCTGTGCCTCACGCCACTCACCTTGATTGCATGACGAAGCGCAGCCGTAACTTATCCGCGATGATGACCCAGCTAACCCTGTCGTCGTGGGAGACGATCTTCCATCGCAGCGTCATGATGGCGCAGGGAACCTGCAGCGCCGCTGAATATCAGCGGATGGTCATGGAAAAGGCAGCCGCCATGCAGGCCGCAAGCCTGGCGATGATGACCGGCCGCGGCAATGCTGCCGTTCTTGCGCCTTATCTGGTCCGGTCAAGGGCCAACGCCCGCCGCCTCCGCCGCAGATAATTCATATATTGCCTCGTCGCACCGTATCCAATTCGTCGTGCGGCGCCTCGGCTTCGCGCCGCAGCCGGCGGAAACTGCGCACGCTGAATGGCAGTATGGCCAAATACAACAGGCTGGCGCCGGCCAATGCCGCCCACGGCTCCGCGAGCGCCACCGCGGCGTAAGCCCCGGTGCCCAGCAGCAGCGGCAGCACATACTCCGACGGCACCTTGAAGTTCTTGAAACTCCAGATCGGCAGCGTCGATACCAGCAGCAGGGCGGTCCCGATCAACACGACGGCGTTCAGCAGCGGAAACCGAGCCGCTTCCTCCAACCAGTCCCAATGGAGCGATTGCGCCTCCAGCCCCAGGAACAGCGGGAACAACGCCAGTCCCGCCCCAGCCGGGGCCGGAACGCCGGTGAAGAAATTATAGGCATAAGCCGGCTTCGGCGCCCCGTCCAACGACGCATTGAACCGCGCCAGTCGCAGCGCCATGCACACCGCGAACAGCACGCAGGGCGCGTAGCCGATCGCTCCACCGCGTTCCAGTGACCACATATACAGCACGAATGGCGGGGCCACCCCGAAGCAGAGAAAATCTGACAGGCTGTCGAACTCGGCGCCGAACCGTGACGTCGCCTTCAGCATGCGCGCCAGCCGCCCGTCCACCCCATCGATGACCGCTGCCACCGCGATTGCCACCGCCGCAGAGCCAAACCGGCCCTCCAGCCCAAACCGCATCGATGTCAAGCCGGCGCACAAGCCCAGCATGGTCATCAGGTTTGGCACCATCCGGTTGAATGATGGTCCGTTGTAGCGCGGTCGGTTCCGCGGTCGCCCCCGTACCCGCCGCAGCCGGTGGATCGGCGAAACCGGCGGCCGGTCACTCATACGGGCGGTCACACATGCGGGCGGTTACTCATTCCGGCAGTTCCGCGATCACTGTCTCGCCGCCGATCATCGTCTGGCCCTCCGCCACCAGGGGAAGAACGCCTTCGGGCAGATAAAGATCCGTCCGGCTGCCGAAGCGGATCATCCCGAAGCGGTCGCCGGCTGTCACGGGATCGCCTTCACGCACCGAACACAGGATCCGCCTGGCGATCAGCCCGGCGATCTGCACCACGGCGATCTCCTGCCCGTTCGGCAACCGGATCGCGAGTGCATTGCGCTCATTCAGCTCACTCGCCTTGTCCAGGCCGGCGCTGACGAAGGCGCCATGCCGGTAGGCGATCCGGGTCACCACGCCATCCGCCGGCACCCGGTTCACATGCACATTCAGCACCGACAGAAAAATCGAGACTTTCCATCGTGGCCCGGTGCTCAGCCCCAGTTCCGGCGGCGGCACACCTGGCTTGACCGAGACCACCCGGCCATCGGCCGGCGCCAGGAACAATCCCGCGCGCGGTGGCGGCACACGCTCCGGATCACGGAAGAAAAAGAAGCAGAACAGCGTGAAGATCAGCCCTAACCAGATCAGCCACGTGCCGAACGCAAAGCCCAGCAGCAGCGCGACCACCCCACCCAGGATGAAGGGGCGCCCGGCTGGATGCGGGGGCGCGAGAACGCTGCGAATATCGTCTGTAATGGCCATCAGGCGCGGGGTTATGGAAGTTTAGGACGCCAACTGCAAGGCTGCTATCAGATCGCCGCCTCACCGAAGATCCGGCCACTGTCGCCCGCCCAGGCGCCATGATATCGCGCCAGCCAGTGTTCCGACTGCGTCGGTGCGCCGGCCGCGATTGCCCGCAACGGCTCCAGGTAAGCGGACTCGTCGTTGCCCCCTGCATCCCGAAACCCGCGTGCGCGCAATCCGTCGGTGGCAATCCTCACCACGTCCGCGGCGATGTCGCGCAGCACGCCGCCACGCCATGGCGCATCCAGACCAAGCCGGGGCACCGCCGATCGCGCGGCGACCGCATCCTCCCATCCCGCACCACGCAACAGCGCCTCCGCCGCGGTCAGGGCAGCGTCGTCATACAGCAGCCCGACCCACAGCGCCGACTGGGCCAGCATCATGTCGGCCCGTCCCGCATCGGCCCCACGCATTTCCAGAAATCGCTTCAGCCGCACATCGGTGAACGCAGTCGTCACGTGATCGGCGAAATCGCCCATCGTGGCTGGCGTCCCCGCCAGTGACGAAACCCGCCCGGCGATGTACTCGCTGAACGACTCTCCCGCAACGTCGATATAGCCGCCGTTCCGATAGACGAAATACATCGGAACCTCCTCGGTCAGCCATTGGGCATACCGTTCGAAGCCGAACCCGTCCTCGAACATCACGCGCGGAATGGCGGACCGCTGGTTATCCGTGTCGGTCCAGATATGTGCCCGGTACGACACGAACCCGTTTGGCTTGCCCTCGGTAAATGGGGAGTTGGCGAACAACGCGGTTGCCAGCGGCTGCAGCAGCAGCGACACGCGCAGCTTCCGCCGCATATCAGCTTCGGATGAGAAATCCAGGTTGACCTGCACGGTGCAGGTGCGGGTCATCATATCCAGCCCAAGACTGCCAACCAGCGGCATATACCGCTGCATGATGGCGTAGCGTCCCTTCGGCATCCACGGCATCGCCGCCCGCGTCGCCTGAGGATGAAACCCCAGTGGTGCAAACCCCATGTCCAGGCCCTCGCATGCGGCCCGAACCTGCTCGAAATGGGTCTCGATCTCCTGCCGCGTCTCGTGCAGCGTCTCCACCGGACCGCCGGACAGCTCCAACTGCCCCGCCGGCTCCAGCGAAACCGATGCCGCCCCCTGCTTCAGCCCGATGGCGTTATCCCCATCCAGGATCACCGCGCCGCCGAACTTGGTGAGACCGGCTAGCAGGTCACGGATGCTGCCCGGCTGGCCGTCGGATGGCAGGTATGGCGGCGGCGCCAGATCGGCCTGCCGGAAACCGAACTTTTCATGTTCCGTGCCGATGCGGAACTGGCTGCGGGGCTTGCAGCCGACCGCAAGATATTCAGCCATCTGTTGGACCGACGAAATCGGCGTGTCGTCGGTGTCACCGGGATTGGACATTGGATTCCCAAGGCATTTCGGTTGCTACCGCCCAAAGGGCAATATGGCGCGCCGGTATGCCAACGCGCCTGACTGTTAAATCCAGCGTACTAGCCACAGCCCGGTGCTTGCAACAAGGCCAGGCCAACGATTGCCGCGGTCTCTGCCCGCAGGATCCTCGGTCCCAACGAAATTGGATGAACGAACCGGCAGCGGTCCAACTCTGTCAGGTCGCGTGGTCCAAATCCGCCCTCCGGCCCGATCAGCAGCCCGTTCGGGCCGGTGACACGCCGCAATGCCTGCGCATTTACGCGTTCCAGTGCTGCAAATAGGGCTCGTCCCATTGGCCAGGCGGCCAAAACGTCATGCAATCGCCTCGCCGGACGGATCTCCGGAACCGTCAGCCTTTCGCACTGTTCGGCTGCCTCGACCGCAATGGTCCGCAGCCGGTCGAGGTTCACCCGCCCGGCATTGGTCCGCTCCGTAAACACCGGCAGCAGCGCCGAAACCCCCAGCTCTGTCGCCTTTTGCACCACCAGGTCCGTGGTGTCGCGCTTCAAGACGGCAAACGCCAGCCACAGATCCGCGTCCGCGCCTTGCGGCCGCACCAGCGCCTCCACCCCGAAAGCCGCCTTGCCGCGCGACAAAGCTGTAATGCGACTGGCCCATTCGCCGTCTCGCCCGTTAAACAGATGCACTGGGTCGCCAACCGATCGTCGCATCACGCTGCCCAGGTAATGCGCCTGGCCCTCGGTAGCATCGACCGTGGCCCCGGCTTCCAATCCAGTGTCGACATGCAATCGGATCATATTCATCACATATGGTGTCTTGACGGATCGCGAAAATGGCGAACACACCTCTTGCCTATGCACACCGACATCGCCGCCACCGGTTGGGTCGCTCGTCTGCCACGCCCATGGTTACCTTACCTGCTGCTCGCCCGCCTCGATCGGCCGATCGGGACATGGCTGCTGTTTCTGCCCGGCCTGTGGGGTATCCTGCTGGTGCGCGCGCCGGCTGCCGACACGATCCGCCTGATCACTCTGTTCGCCATTGGCAGCCTGGTAATGCGAGCTGCCGGCTGCGTCGTCAACGACCTGTGGGACCGCGACATCGACCGCAAGGTTGCGCGCACCGCCGGCCGGCCGCTCGCCTCCGGGGCACTGCGACCACGCCACGCCCTGATGTTCCTGGCAGCACTTCTGCTGGCCGGGCTGGTGATCCTGCTGCAGCTCAACCACCTGTCCCAGGGCCTTGGCGTGGCGTCGCTGCTGCTGGTTGGCCTTTATCCGCTGGCCAAGCGCATCACCTGGTGGCCGCAATTGGTGATGGGATTTACCTTCGGCTACGGCGCGCCCCTCGGCTACGCCGCCGCCTCCGGCCGGGTCGATCCCGCCTGGCTTTCGCTTTATGTCGCGGCGATTCTGTGGGACCTCGGGTTCGACACGATCTACGCCCACCAGGACCGCGAGGATGACGCCCTGGTCGGCGTCCGCTCCACCGCGCGTCTGTTCGGCGAACACACGCGTCCCTTTCTGGCCGTCTGCTACGTCGCTGCCCTGATAGCCCTCGCCGTCTCCGGCTGGCTCGCCGCGCTCGGTCCGTGGTTCTATCCCGCGCTGATACTGCCGGCGGCCTTGCTGGCCCGCCAGGTCATCGCCCTCGACATCGACGATCCCGCGCTGTGCCTACGTCTGTTCCGCGCCAACCGGGAGGTCGGGTTCGCGGTGGCGCTGGCCATCCTGGCGGGTTGGCTTTGACCACGGCGAGCGCCTTTATCCGCAACAATACGGCCCTTGCCACTGCCCACCACGTGCCCGAAATCCGCCTTTACCTCGCCACCGAAATCACCCCGATCTGGCAGGCCAGCGAGACTTGGCTGGCCGAACGCAACATCGACCCGCCGTTCTGGGCCTTCGCTTGGCCGGGCGGCCAGGCGTTGGCTCGCCACATTCTCGATAATCCCGGCTTGGCCGCCGGCAAGCATGTGCTGGATTTCGCCGCCGGCGGTGGCATCGCCGCGATCGCCTGTGCCATGGCCGGCGCCGCTCACGTTGAGGCGGCCGAGATCGACGACCTTGCGCTTGCCGCCATTGCACTGAACGCCGCGACCAACAGCGTGCCCGTCATCCCCTTGGGCGACGTTGTCGGCGCCACTTGCCGGTGGGACCTGATCCTGTGCGGCGACGTCTGCTACGAGGCGCCGATGACCGGCCATATCATGCCCTGGTTGAACGCAATGGCGCATAAGGCCGAGGTTTGGATCGCCGACCCCGGCCGCGCCTACCTGCCGAAATCCGGCATGGTTCCACTGGCGACCTATCGGATTGAGACCACGCTGGAACTTGAGGATAGCACCAGCCGCGAGGTCACGCTTTATCGGGTTTTGCCAGCGGGCTGACCGAATGTCGTGCCGTTGATCGTTGGCACCCCGTCCCCCAGCACGATATCCCAAACCAAAGCGTCGCCCTGGGCGCGCGCCATGCCCTTGGCCAAGAATATCAGCGGCGTTGCCTGCTGCAGCTTGGGCTGGCCTTGCACCCGCTCCAGCAACGCATCCACGCCACGCGCCGCGACATGGATCTCACCCCCGAGCTTGCCGTCCGCGCGAGGCAGCAACCGCGCCGATCCGGTAACCGATAGCGGACCGGCGTCGAATGCCAGCGTCTCGATCCCGACTTGCGTCCGCGGGTCACCCAGCAGCGTCCGCGCACGCGCTTCCAACTGGGTGGAATCGGCATGACCCTGCGCCGCCTCGCGCAGCAATGCCTTGAGGCCAACAACCGGCACCCCGGCCAGCGCGGCCTTCAGGCTGATATGGTGCGGGATCAGTCCGTCTGCTTCCGCCGCCAGGGCTGGAACCTCGATCGCGTCGAGCGTGACGCCCAGCCTGGTGTTCAATCGGTCATCCACTGCATCGCCGGCCAGGGCAAGCCGCAGGCTCCCGATCGTGCCTGCACCGCTTCCGCTTGCACTGCTGACCAGGACGTGGACCCCCTCCATCGTTTCGTCGATCTCGATCCGGTTCAGCAGCCCATCCGCCGCCGCCAGGATCTTGCCCAGATCCCGCCGCTGCTCCACTGACATATCTGGCTTTTGCGCCTTACCCGGTTGGACCTCGGCCGGCTGCGCCGGCGTCGGTGCATACGCGGCGAGCAGCCTACGCAGTGCGTCCAGCAACCGTGCGCCCTGGGCCCGATCCAGCCCCTCCACGGAAAAGCGGCCGGCCAGCGCTCGGGCGCTCGTGTCCGACACGAATCCGTTCGGGCCGCCCCCGGTCATATGCAGCCCGGTTCCCCGGCTCTGCGCCTTGAATGTCAGGCGCCCGTTCCCATCGGCTGAAAACGTGCCGTCGGTCGCAACATGATCGATGGTCTGCTCACCATGCCGTTCGCCTCGCACGGTCGCAACCCGCACGTTGCCGAAGTCCGCGGTATAGGCTGATTCAGTCGCCAGGGCTGGATCGACGGTGGCGGAAATGGCCTGCTTGCCGAGGCTGAATTCAGCCCAATTGCGCAGTCCGCTGCTGGCTGGAATCTCAATTGTGCCGCTCGACGGAAACGCCATCGACTCGATGTCGAACCTGCCGCCTGGCAGCGGCCGCGCTATGGCAGTGATCGCGGCATCTGGCGGGGCGACGAAGCCGGACAGCGGCAACCGCATCCGGTAATCCGGTCCCTCCTGGGTCACCTTAATCGCCTGGTCCGACATCGGTATCATGCCGAAAGTGGCAAGCGATAAAACTTCCATCATGCCGGCCTTCAGCGTGTCGGCTTCCTGGCCGGCGGTTTGTGCCCGCGCCGGTGCCGCCGCCAGGGCAAGAAGACACAACCCAATGACGGAACGGGACACGCGCATACTACCTCAATAGAAATGATTTCCGACTGTCTAGGCGTTGCCAACCAAAAACGATACCGAATGTCGTCAGTCTGCGTTGGCCAGCCCCGCCGGCGCGACAGCCACCGGCAGCCAGACATGGACCGTGGTGCCAACCCCTTCCTGGCTCTCGATCAGCAACTGTCCGCGGTGGCGATTGACAATGTGCTTCACGATCGCCAGCCCCAGGCCAGTGCCCCCCACTGCCCGGGATCGCCCCTTATCCGCGCGATAGAACCGCTCCGTCAGCCGTGGCAGATGCTCGCGTGAGATTCCGGCCCCTTGATCCCCGACCGACAGCACGACACCCCGCCGGCTGGGCCAGCGATCATCCGGCGGCGCCGATATAACGTCCAGCGTCAGTACGCCGCCGTCCCGGCCGTATTTCAGTCCATTGTCCAGCAGATTCTGCAACACCTGCGCCAGCTGGTCGGCATCGCCTGCTAGCGTGGGCAGTCCCTCCTCGATCCGCATCGCCAGTTGCACCCGCCGCTCCGCCAGCCGGGGCTCGAAGCCAGCCACCATCAGTTGCACAAGCTGCGCCAGGTCCAGGGGCTCCGACGGCAGTTGGTGTTCCGTCAGTTCAATCCGTGACAGGCTCAACAGATCATCGATCAACCGGTTCATCCGCGCGCCCTGCTCAGCCATGATCGCCAGGAAGCGCTGCTGGGCCGGCGGATCGTCCGCGGCCGGCCCGCGCAACGTTTCGACGAACCCGATCAATGATGCCAGCGGCGTGCGCAACTCGTGGCTGACATTGGCGACGAAATCCGCCCGCATCCGCTCGACCACCCGTTCTCGGGACCGGTCCGACAGCACCACCAGCGCATCGCCGCCATCGGCCAGCGGCGGGTCCATCGGTACCACGGTCGCATAAAGGTCGCGGGGCACCGGCGCCCGCAGCCCGACCTCGGCGCTTTGCAGCAAATTCGTCGACAACGCCCGCTCGATCGCGCCGCGGACGCCGGGATGGCGCAGCACCGCCGGCAGATCGTCGCCAAAGGCTGATCGCGCCGCCGCATTGGTCCGCCGCACCGACCGGTCACGCGCAAGCACGATCACAGGGTCCGGCAACCGCTCCAAAATCAGTGTATCGGCGCGCCGGTGTTGCGCCTGCACCGCGGTCCGCAGCGCCAGCCGGCGCGACAGGCGCTCCAGCTCCCGCCCCAACGCGGCCATCAGCACCGGATTTTCCGCCTCGGCGAGGGGATCGGCCTCATCGCGGCCGATATGGCGCGCCGAATTGATTAACAGGTCCAGGTCGCGACCCCACACCAGGGCAAACGCGGCGGCCCCGGTCATGATTACCACCACACCCAGCACCGCCGGCCAGAATGCCAGCCACCGTCCCGCCGCCAGAAAGGCCAGCACCGCCACCGGCACACCGGCGACGCCAGCGGCGATCCCGAAAGCTCTCATCCCGGCCGCCTCGGGCCGGCCTGTGGCCTACTCGTTGGGTTCCACACGCTGGTAACGCGCCCGCACGCCGCGTTCGATCCCGGCCGTAATCAACTTGTCCAGCCCAAGTTCGGCCCGCACGTAATCCAGCATCTCCATCGACTGGCGGCGCGAGCCCTCGCCGCCGGCGACGACCTCGCATGCCAATGCATATGCGGTTTCCCGTAGCTTCGGGGTCAATGCCGCCTGCATCAGCTTGGCTGCACGCGCCAGCCCGTCATCATCATTGAGCAGCTCCGCCGCCCGTTCCGTAACGTCGGCAAGTTCCTCGGACGTGAAATCCTGGAACGCCGGCAAGGTCTGCACCAGACCTGACATGATGCCGATTTCCCGGTCGGTGATGCCGCCGTCGGCGGCGGACACCAGAACCATGGTCAAGACCAGCGCCTCGGGCGCGTTGATCGCATCGCTGGAGCGCATTGAATTCTCCTGATTTGTAGATAAGCGAACGCTTTAGCGCGTGATCCCCGGGGGCGGAACCGCCGCTGACGGGAAACACAGGCCTTAAGCCGGGGAGCCTGGCGTTAGAGATGCACGAGTCCGTAGAAAAGCGCCAGTTGCGTTCACCGCTTGTGCCAGACCCAGCCGCTGCACCACCACCCCCGTCGGGAATGCCGACATCAGCCGGCTGGGCGCCTGCCGGTCCAACAGCACGAATACGCCGCGGTCCGATGCCCGTCGAATAAGCCGCCCGAACGCCTGCCGTAGCCGCAACCGGACAATGCGGTCATCGTAGCCCTTCGGATCGCCCTCGGACAGATGAATTCGCCGCTCGCGGTGCAGGATATCGGGCCGCGGCCATGGCGTCCGCTCGAACACCACCAGGCGAAGTGCGTTGCCCGGCACATCGACCCCGTCGCGCATGGCGTCGGTGCCGAGCAGACAGCTTTCCTCCTCGGTGCGGAAGATGTCGACCAGCGTGGCGTTGCCCATGGCATCGACATGCTGCGCATACAGCGGCAATCCCGCCTGCTCCAGGTCAGGCGCGATCCGTTGATGCACCGCCTTCAACCGGCTGATCGCGGTGAACAGTCCAAGCGCCCCGCCTTCGGACGCTATGAACAGCGCGCGATAGGCCGCGGCAAGCTGATCCAGGTTACCCGCCGCCACGTCGGTGACCACGAACGCGCGGGTCTGTTCGGCATAGTCGAACGGTGACGCCACCGCCGCGCGTATCGCCGGCGAGGGCAAATGCGGCGCGCCCACCCGCGCCTCGGCCGCGGCCCATGCGATTTCAGGATCGCCATCGCCGGAATCCCGCAGTGTCGCAGACGTCACCAGGACACCCTGCGCCGGCGCCGCCAGTGTGGTGGCAAACGGAATGGTTGGGTCCAGCCAATGCCGGTGCAGCCCGACATCCAGATCGCGTAGCCCATCGCGCCGGTCCAATCGCAGGAACATCACATGGCTGGGCCGCTGGCCTGGATCGGGCTGGCTTTGGGTCAGGCTCAACAGCATCGTCTGCCACGCCGACAACGGGTTCAGCGCGCGCCTCGTCAGCGAACGGCCCACCGCCTCGATCCGGTTGCGGGTCGGCTCGTCCATATCCTCCGCTTCGTCGTCCAGCCGCCCAAGCAGCCGTTCCCGCAGGGTTGCCAGCGGTTCAGAGATGCGCGCCAGCGCCCGTGCCAGCCGCTCCGCCGCCTGAGCGGCCTCATCGTTTAGCGGGAAGACGTCGCATTCGATTGATCCAAAGCCGGTTCGCGCGTCCGCTCCAGCGGTGCGGGCCAGGACCTGCCGGCGGATCAGGCGCAAAAATGCCTCGGTCGGGTTGGGCCGGCTTGCCTCAACGCCGTCGAAGCCGCCGCCCTCTGCCTCCTGCATGCGGCTGGCCCAGTCCGACGCCGGCAGCGCGTTGGCAGCCTGAAGCGCCGCGTCCAGCGGCGCCTCCAGCGCCGGCCGGTCAGCCACCAGTTCCTCCACCCGCTTGCGCAACCCGCGCGCCCGCGATCGCCCCCCCTCCGCGCCACGCAGCCACCGCCGCAGTTCCGCCGTCTCCGCCCCCGACAGCGCCGCCGAGAATGCGCTGTCCGCCGCATCGAACACGTGATGACCTTCGTCGAACACGTAGCGCGTCGGCACCACGTTGTCGTCCAGGCCACCCCACGCGGCTTGCGTCATCACCAGCGCATGGTTGGCCACCACCAGATCGGCGGTGCGGGACCGGCGGATCGTGTGCTCGATGAAACAGCGACGCCAGTGCGGGCAGGCCGCATGGATGCACTCCCCCCGCCGGTCCGCGAGGGACCCGATCAGCGCGCCGCCGAACAGTTCCGGCAGCCAGCCGGGCAAGTCGCCGCCTTGCACGTCACCGTCGTCCGTCACCATCGCCCATCGGGCGATCAACCCGAGTGGTATGACGTTCTGGTTCATAAATCCGCTGGAAGCCGTACCAATCGCGTCCTCCAGGTTCAGCAGGCACAGATAGTTCTCCCGCCCCTTCCGCACGACGATGCGTTGCCGCCGCTCCGTCGGGTCGGGGATCAGCCGCTCTAGCTCGCCATCGATCTGCCGCTGCAGATGACGCGTGAACGTGCTGATCCACACGGCACCTTTGTTTTTCTCCGCCCATACGCTGGCCGGCGCGAGATAGCCCAGGGTCTTGCCGGTGCCGGTGCCGGCTTCCGCCAGCACCAGATGCGGATCACCGCGGACCTCTCGCGGTGCAAAGGCCGCTGCCGCCGCGCCTGCGTAATCCCCTTGGCCGGGCCGCTGTTCGGCATGGTCACCCAGCATCGCAGCCAGCCGCGCCCTTGCCTCGGCCTCCGACACCGGATGCGACGACGGCGGGGGCAGGGGGGCCGCGTCCTCCCATTCCGGCAACTTCTTCCACACTTTCAGTGGTTCGTTTGCTGCCGGCGCATCAGGCCGCCCAAGTGCATGCATCACAAAGGTGCCCCAGCCCCAGCCGGCCTTCAGCATTCGCGCCGCCAGCGCTGCGCCATCGCGGTTCAGCAATGTGTCCCGCCCCGCTGACAGATGGTTCAGCAGCGCAGCAGCAATATCCGGCAGCCGCGTCACCTCCGCTTCCAGCCCGATCGGCGGATGATCCTCGTCGAGCACAATCGCAAGGCCGCGCGGCGTCGGCGCCGCGGTGCGGGCGGGCAGGACAAACGCGAACAGGTCAAGCAGGTCGAACGCCGGCACCGGGCGTATGCCCAAGCGGCGAAACGTCGCCGGCGCATGCACCAGGATCGGTGGCGGCAGCCCGCGCAGCCTTGCGACAGCATCAGCCGTCGGCAGCACCAGCACCTCGCCGTCCATTGTCAGGATGGCGGCTCGGCCGTGTCCCGCGACCACACACGGGGCGTCAGGCAGCGCAATGGAAGGATTCACCCCAGTCTTGTAGCCGTGTTTCGGTTGTGCGTCAGCAGGAAGCCTCGCACACACGTGGGACGACCCGGGTTGAACTACCGCCCTTCGATCCGGCCAACCTCGCTCCAGATTTCCTTGAAGATCTCGCTGCGGATCAGCTTCTCGGTCCCGGTTCCCGGCGCATGATCGGGATGGAACCGCTTGGCCAGGAAGCGCCGCAAGGCCCCATAGCGCTGGTCACCGGGATCAGCGGTCGTGTCCTTCAGCCTGCTGAGCTTCAATTCCGCCAACTGCGCGCGCAGCTTCCATTTTTCCCGTTGATCGGCGGCGAGTTTACCGATCACGCGCAGCTGCAGGACCTGTTCCTCAAGCTGGGCGATCGCACGGCGGGCCGAGGCCAGGTCCGCGGCGCCCGAAATGATGTCTTCCAGCCCGTAGCGCTTGCTGCCTGACCCTTGACTGGATCCACTGGCCGCCTTCGCGTCCCGATCGCGTTGGGCGTTCCGGCGTGCCGCCCCCAGAATGTCGTCGACCTCGTAGAGGTACAGCCGAAGATCGGCGTCCCGTTGACTGAGCTGCAGCCCCCCGGCAACTTCGCAAATATCGTAATCCCTGCGAAGTTCCTCCAGCGCGCTGGCGCCCAGTGGGTGATCGGTAACGTCGCGAAGCGTGAGCACGGCGGCCAGACCCTTGTTTCGACGATCAGGCCGGCGTTTTGCCGATCCTCCCGTTCAATCAGCATGGCGATCTGCCTCAGACTATCGCTTGAGGTATCGGAACAACAACGTTTTCTCAATCAGGTCGGCAGGTCAGGCGTCCCAAACACCTCCTGCCAGGCCGCCCGTAGTGCCACATCCGCATCGTGCATCGACGCCGGGATCCCAAGGGCTGCCAGACTGGTCACCCCGAACTGCGGCAACCCGCATGGCACGATGCCGCCGAAGTGCCCCAGATTGGGTTCCACGTTCAGCGCGACCCCGTGCCAGCTGACCCAACGCGTCACCCGCACCCCGATCGCCCCGATCTTCGCTTCCGCGCCAGTCGTCGGGTCGACCACCCAGATCCCGACGCGCCCCTCGCGGCGCTCCCCCTTCACGTTGAAGCGGTCCAGCGTGCGGATCAGCCACGCCTCCAAGCCGTTCACATAGCAGCGGATATCCTGCGCCGGCACCGTTCCGTGCCGATGCATCAGGTCCAGCATCACATAGCCGGTGCGTTGCCCTGGCCCGTGATACGTCCATTGCCCGCCACGGCCTGCATTGAACGTCGGAAACCGGCCCGGGTCGGTCAACTCGGCTGGTTTGGCCGAGGTGCCGGCGGTATAAAGCGGCGGATGCTCCACCAGCCACACCTGCTCCCCCGCCGTCCCGGCACGGATCGCTGCCACGCGTGCCTGCATCGCTGCCAGCGCTGCAGGGTACTCCGTCAGTCCGTCTTCGATGCGCCAATCAATTGAGGTCATTGAACCGCCGCCATTCATCCGCTATATGCCGGCCCCTGCCTACCACGGTGCGGTCGTGGCGGAATGGTAGACGCGCAAGCTTGAGGTGCTTGTGGGGGTAACCTCGTGGAAGTTCGAGTCTTCTCGACCGCACCAAATCCATAATCCGTCGCATTGATTGACCGGCCAGCCGTCGCCGGTCGCACTTGATGCTGAAGCCGCCACCGGCCGCCTGGCGCGATCTTCTATACCCTGATCATCGATGGATTTATCTGCCTGGTCGGCGATCGAGCCCTGGTCACGTCAGGCGCTTGCGGCTAACCCGCTCGACGTTTCGCGCCCGGCCGCGACTTTTGGTCCAGCGAGCCGGGCCCGCATCCCATAACCGGCGGCCAAGCCGACAAATTGGCGCTGACCTTGCGACCTGCACAAGCCACATCCAGCGCCGGCTCTGCATCCGTCTTCTAATCGCTCGGTCAACCGGGAGATCCGGCCGACCAGCCCGCCAATGTGTCAGCCCATCGCCGCAGCCAGCCCGGCCCCGGCCCACGCGGTCAGTGTCCACAGCCCAAGCAGCACCACCTGTGCCCGCGCCGTCAGCACGGGGGCTGCGGCCTCGGCAGCAATCGCCCGGCCGCCATTCAACGTCAGCGCCGTCAGCGGCAGATACACCACGAAGCTGGCCAGCGTCGCCAGCAGCAGCCCGGTCAGGCAGGCCTGCCCGCCGAACACAAAGTAGGTCGCCAGCGCGGCAGCGACATGCGGTAGTCCCGGCAGCCAGGATTGATCGCCGGCAAAGCCAAAGCCACCCGTCAGGGCACGTACAGCACGCATCGGTCAGGCCTCCACATCGGCGGACAAGTTGTCATGAAAGTCGAGGCCGGTGGTCGTTTCCTTGACGACCCCCACTCGTATTACGTAGTCGCCAAATCGTTCTCCCGTTTCCCGGCCCTTGGCATAGGCCTCGAACAACGGCGTCAGCGCGGCAACGATCCCGTCGCCGTCGACATCGCGCCGATGCAGCTTGTTCAGCCGGGTGCCTTCATGGGCCCCGCCGAGATACAGGTTGTAGATACCAGGTGTGCGCCCAACCAACCCGATTTCCGACACGTACGGTCTGGCGCAGCCGTTTGGACAACCGGTCATGCGCATGGTGATCTCGTCCTCGCGCAGGCCGAACCGGTCCAGCACGTCCTCCAATCGCCCGATCAGGTCGGGTAGATAACGTTCGCTCTCCGCCAGCGCCAATCCGCAGGTCGGCAGTGCCACACACGCCATGGCGTTGCGACGCAATCCGCTCGTCGCTCCATTCAGCCCGTATTCGTCCAGCAGCGCGGCCACCGCATGATGTGATCCGGGCGGGATATCAGCCAGAACCAGGTTCTGGTTCGGCGTCATGATGAACCGCCCGACGCCCAGTCCCGCGATCGCGCGCAATCCAGCCATCATCCGTCCGCGAATGCGCCCGTTCTCCACGAATACGGTGAAGTGGGAAGTCCCGTCCTCGTCATGCGCCCAGCCCAGACGATCCCCGGTCGAGGTAAATGCAAACGGGCGAACGTCATGCAGCCGCGCCGGCAATCGTTCCCGCACCAGCGCCACGAACCGTTCTAGGCCCATTGAATCGATGGTGTATTTCAGCCGAGCGTGCTTGCGATTGGATCGATCGCCGTAGTCGCGCTGCACGGTGACCACCGCTTCGGCCACAGCGATCGCATCCTGCGGTTCGCAGAACCCGATTACGTCGCCCGTGCGGGGATAGGTTTCCGGCTCGCCATGGGTCATCCCCATGCCGCCGCCGACCACCACATTGTATCCAACGATACGATGCTGCTGGACGATCGCGATGAAGCCGAGATCGTTGGTGAAGACATCGACATCGTTGTGCGGCGGCAGCGCCACGGCGATCTTGAACTTCCGGGGCAGGTAGGTGCGGCCCAGGATCGGCTCGTCTTCGACCTCGCCGCCCTCCACCTTGTTTTCGTCCAGCCAGATCTCATGCCAGGCCCGCGTCCGTGGCAGCAGATGCTGGGAGATTGCCCGCGCCAGCCCGGTGACTTCCTGATTTAGATCCCGCCGCCACGGATCGGCGGTGGCGATGACGTTGCGGTTGACATCGCCGCACGCCGCGATCGTGTCGAGCAGATCGTCATGCAGCCCCTGCATCAGCGGCTTCAGGTTGCCCTTCAGAATGCCGTGGAACTGCACCGTCTCGCGTGTCGTCAGCCTGATCGTGTGGTTCGCCCGCTCCATCGCCAGCCGGTCCACCTTCAGCCACTGCACCGGCGTCAGGATGCCTGCCGGCACCCGCATCCGCACCATGAAGCTGAACGCTTTCTCCATCCGCTGCTTGCCGCGTTCGGCCCGCAGATCACGGTCGTCCTGCTGGTAAAACCCATGGAATTTCGTCAGCTGCGTGTCGTCGTCCGCCAGCGCGCCGGTCTCGCGACGATTTAGCCCCTCCGCAATCGTCCCGCGCAGCAGTCGACTCTCACCCTTGATACGCTCGTTCGCCGACAGTGGCCGTTCAACGTCCATCGCCCGATTCCCTAGTACACGTCTCGTAGATACCGGCCATCGCGCCGAATCGCGTCCAGTTCCGCCTTGGCGCCGGCCTCATCCAGCCGGCCCTGGTCCGCCAGGATCCGCAGCAGCACCGTGTGCACGTCCTTGGCCATCGCGTTGGCGTCACCACAGACGTAAAGCGCCGCGCCATCACGCAGCCACCCGAACAGGTCCTTGCGCGCATCCCACAGCGCCCCCTGCACGTAGCGCTTCTCCGGCTGGTCACGTGAAAACGCCACATCCAGCCGCGACAAAAGCCCGCTCTTCGCCCAGTCCTGCAGCTCCAGCTGATACAGAAAATCATGGGTGTAGTTGCGGTGACCGAACACCAGCCAGTTGCGCCCGCCGGCACCCACCGCCTCCCGCTCCTGCAGGAACCCACGGAACGGCGCCAGCCCGGTTCCCGGCCCGATCATCACCACCGGCCGATCAGCGTCCGCCGGCAGCCGGAAATGCGGGTTCGAGCGCAGGAAGACCTTCAGCCGGTCCCCCGCCCGATGCCGCGCGGCGATGTCGACCGACGCCACACCCGACCGCTCGCGCCCGTGCGAGGCATACCGCAGCGCCGCCACCAGCAGATGCGCCTCGTCGCCCACCGCCTTGCGGCTTGACGCGATCGAGTAGTAACGCGGCGGCAATGGCCGCAGCAGCGCGGTCAATTGTGCCTCCGACAACGCCTGCGGCGCCAGCGCCAGCAGGTCGATGATCTGCCGGCCCGCCGCCCAGTCGGCCGGTGGCGCCTCCACCCCGGTCTCCCGAACGAAATCCTCGATCTGCTTACCGGTCAGCGTAGTGATATCCAGCCGGTCCGTCAGCGCCCCGCGCAATGCCGCATCCGCATCCAGCCCCGCCGCCTGCAACACCGCATCCACCAGCGCCGGATCGTTCGACGGCACCACGCCCAGCGAATCGCCCGGCTCATACAGAATGCCGGACCCCTCCAGCGACACCGCCACATGGTGCGTGTCCGACGTCGAGCGCGACCCGCTCAACCGCACATGGTCGACCAGTTCTGCCTCGAACGGCTGCGCCCGCGTCGGCGCCTCCGCCCCCGGACGAGCGAAATCGACATGGATGACCGAGGCCCCGGCCTCCTTCACCCCGACCTCGGCATTCAGCCGCTCGAACAAGCCCTCGATCCAGCCGGTTGCCGCAGTCTCGTAGTCCAGATCGCACTCGATGCGATCCACGACACGAGCTCCGCCCAGCGCCGCCAGCCGCTCATCGATGCGTCGCCCGATCTCGCAGAACTGCGCGTAGGCTAGGTCGCCCAGCGCCAGCACCGCGAACCGCGTTTTCTCGAACCGCGGCGCGTCATCGGCCATCAGCGCCTCGTAGAAATCCACCGCCCGCTGCGGCGGATCGCCCTCGCCCCATGTCGATGCGACAATCACCAGATTCTCCGTCGCCGCCGCGTCCGCGACAGAAAAATCCGCCATGTCGACAACCTTGGGGGCGAAACCCAGCTTGGCCGCAACCTTGCGCGCCTGACCCGCCAGCGCCTCGGCATTTCCCGACTCGGTGCCGAACAGGATGGTCAGCGGCACTCGCTTCGCCGGCGGCGCAGCTGGTGCCGCGGCCCCCGGGTCGTTCGCCGCCTGCAATCCGGCCAGGTATCCCGACAGCCAGGCCCGCTGCTCCGCCGTCGTTATTGATATTACCCCGTTCAGCGCGGCGATCTGTTCCCGTGCGAACGGAGCGGTATCGGGTAGCATGGGGGCGGTCTGCATCCTGTGTTCCCTCATCCGGCCATCGAAACCGGGAAAATCCATCGACCAGGCGTTCGGTGAACCCACCACGCCTCAGTGTTAGGCCACCTAAGGAGGATATTTTTCTAAAATCTGCAAGAGGATCGATAGAGATTAGCCTAAGATAGCTCTGAACGCCTTAAAAACAGTAAAAATCCCCCCATTGAGCCCGGCCGGAGAAAAATCCATCCGCGTGTTGCCACCATGCCCGCCGCCCACCATGGTGCGTTGAACAATCCAGACTTTCCGAGGCAACGATGGACGAAGATTTCCGCAAGGCCGCGCTCGATTACCACCGGCTTCCCAGGCCCGGGAAACTCGCGATCGAGCCGACCAAACGCATGGCTACACAGCGTGACCTGGCCCTGGCCTATTCCCCCGGCGTCGCCGCCGCCTGTGAGGCGATCAAGGCCGATCCCAACGCCGCCTACGATTACACCACCCGCGGCAACCTCGTCGGTGTCATCTCCAACGGAACCGCCGTGCTGGGTCTCGGCAATATCGGCGCCCTGGCCGGCAAGCCGGTGATGGAGGGCAAGGCCGTCCTGTTCAAGAAGTTCGCCGGCATCGATGTGTTCGACATCGAGGTGGACAGCGCCGACCCGGCCCGCTTCTGCGACGTCGTCGCCGCTTTGGAACCCACCTTCGGCGCCATCAACCTGGAAGACATCAAGGCACCGGAGTGCTTCGCGATCGAGGCCGAATTGCGCCAGCGCATGCGCATTCCGGTGTTCCACGATGACCAGCACGGCACCGCCATCACCGTCGCCGCCGCGGTTCGCAATGCCCTGATGCTGCAAGGCAAGGATCTGTCGGACGTCAAGCTGGTCACTTCCGGCGCCGGTGCCGCCGCCCTCGCCTGCGTCGACCTCATGGTGTCCATGGGACTGCGGCCGGAAAACGTCACGCTTACCGACATCAAGGGTGTGGTCACCAAGAACCGCCCCGACATGCTGCCCAACATGGCCCGCTATGCCCGCGACACCAACGCCACCACATTGCAGGACGCGCTGCCGGGCACCGACATCTTCATGGGTCTGTCCGCGCCGCGCGTCCTGAAGCCGGAATGGCTGTCGCTGCTTGCCCCAAAGCCGATCATCCTTGCCTTGGCCAACCCCGATCCGGAAATCGATCCCGACATCGTCTGCGCCAGTCGCCCGGACGCCATCATCGCCACCGGCCGCAGCGACTATCCGAACCAGGTCAATAACGTCCTGTGCTTCCCGTTCATTTTCCGCGGGGCCTTGGATGTCGGTGCCACCACGATCAACGAAACGATGAAGATCGCAGCCGTCGAAGCCATCGCCAAACTGGCCCGGGTCGAGGCAAGTGAGGTCGTCGCCGCGGCCTATGGCGGCGAAGCGCCGGTGTTTGGCCCACAATACATCATCCCGAAACCCTTCGATCCGCGCCTGATCCTGGAGGTTGCCCCCGCCGTTGCCCGTGCGGCCATCGAAACCGGTGTCGCCCGCCGCCCGATCACGGATTTTCAGACCTACCAGCGTGAGCTTGAGCGCTTCGTGTTTCGCTCCGGCTACCTGATGCGCCCGGTGTTTGAGGCTGCCTCCCGCGATCCGAAACGCGTCGTTTTCGCCGAGGGCGAGGATGAGCGCATCCTGCGCGCGGCCCAGACCCTGGTGGATGACGAAATCGCCCGTCCGATCCTGCTGGGCCGCCGCGACGTGATCCACGCCAAGGTCAAGGAGATGGGGCTGCGACTGAAACTTGGCGAGACGGTCCAGATTCTCGACCCCACCACCGATCGCACGGTGTTTGACCAGCTGATCCCGGACTATCAGCGCCTCGCCGGCCGCCGCGGCACCCCGCCTGATCCGGCAGCCCGCCGTATGGCCACCCGCCCTTCGGTCGCCGCCGCCATGTTGCTGCACAACGGCCAGGCCGACGCGGCGATCTGCGGCGGCACCGGCGCCTGGTGGCGCCAGATCCAGTATATCCTGCCGATCATCCCACGCCGGCCCGATGTCAATCGGGTCTATGCGCTGTCGTGCTTGATCATCCCCAGCGGCGTGCTGTTTATCTGTGACACCTACATGGTGGTTGATCCAAACGCCGAGCAGATCACCGAAATGACCCTGCTGGCCGCCGAGGCGGTGCGCGGCTTCGGCCTGATCCCGAAGGCGGCCCTGGTGTCGCATTCCAGCTTCGGCGCCAGCGACAGCGCCTCGGCGCGCAAGATGCGCCAGGCCCTGACGATGATCCGCGCACGCGCCCCTGGCCTTGAGATCGACGGCGAGATGCACGCCGACGCGGCCCTGGTGCAGGCGATCCGCGACAAGGCGGTGCCCGACAGCCGGCTGACCGGAAGCGCCAACCTGTTGATCATGCCCACCCTGGATGCCGCCAATATTTCGTTCAATGTGTTGAAAGCCGCCGCCGACGGCCTGCCGGTCGGCCCGATCCTGCTGGGAATGTCCAAGCCGATCCACGTCGTCGTCCCCAGCGTCACCGCCCGCGGCATCGTCAATCTGAGCGCGTTGGCGGTGGTGGAGGCGCAGGAACAGGCCGGCGCGCCAGGGTAGCCGCGGATTGCAGGATCGAATTGCCGTCAGCAGGCGGCACGGGCGGCTTTGTCCGATCGGCACGTGGTTGAGGAGGGGCGCTAAGGTAAGGTGTGAGGGCGAATACAGAAGGTGATGTCTGGCACGAAGTAACGAGTTTCTATTCTTCCAGCACCCGCCCCGTCGCAACCCGCCCCGTCTCCGTGCAACCCCTGTATCATAAGCCGCCGCCATACCCCTCCCACTGGATCCCATCCAACATGCTCTGGTTCCTCCTCGGCGCCGTCGTCCTGTTTCTCCTGATCGGCGGCGCCCGGGCGTTCGAGCGCGCGCCTGTCACCTCGATCAAATCCCTGTTCGCATGGATCGCCGCCTTGGGCGGCATCAGCCTCGCCCTTCTGCTCATCCTGACCGGCAAAGGTGGGGCCGCCCTCGGCGCGCTCGTCATGTTTGGGCCGCTGCTCTACCAGAAGTGGCAAGCCGCCCGCGGCACCAGGATCGGCGGCGCCCCCCCACCCCCCCGCTCCACCGGCCCAATGACGCGGCAGGAGGCGTATGAAGTCCTGGGCCTCCACCCGAACGCCTCGGAGACGGACATCCGCGAGGCCCACCGCCGGCTGATGCGCGGCGCCCACCCCGACCACGGCGGCTCCGACTGGCTCGCTGCCAGAATCAACCAGGCCCGCGATATTCTTCTTGGGTAGCAGCCTGCCTTTGCCTATCTATCGACTTTGAAGTCCGCCCATTTTTGCCCGCGTTCAGTCAATCTTGCGGGTTGTTACAGATCGGAGTCGATGCGTGATCAAAAAACTACGCAAAGCCGTCCTGCCCGTCGCCGGCCTGGGCACTCGTTTCCTTCCAGCCACCAAGGCAACCGCCAAGGAAATGCTGCCCGTCGTTGATAAGCCATTGATCCAGTACGCGGTCGAAGAAGCCCGCGCCGCCGGCATCGAGCAGTTCTGTATGATCACCGGGCGCGGCAAAACCGCGCTGGTTGAGCATTTCGATGTCGCATTCGAGCTGGAAGCGACATTGAGAGAACGTAATAAAAACGAAGCCCTGGCGTCGCTGAAAGGCGCCCAGAGCGAACCCGGCTCCATCACCACCGTCCGCCAGCAGACCCCGCTCGGTCTCGGCCACGCCATCTGGTGCGCCCGCGCCTTCATCGGCGATGACCCGTTCGCCATCCTGCTCCCGGACGACCTTGTGCTCGCCGACAAGCCCTGCCTGCAGCAACTGGCCGAGGCCTATTACGAAACGGGCGGCAACATCGTTGCGGTCACGGAGGTTCCGCGTGAACAAACCAACCGTTACGGCATCCTGAAGATCGGCTCGGACGACGGCCGCCTGGTGGAGGTCACCGGTCTGGTCGAAAAACCCGCCCCGAAGGACGCCCCATCCAACCTCTCCATCATCGGTCGCTACATCTTGCTGCCTGAGGTCATCAAGCATCTGGCCCGCATGGAGCGTGGCGCCGGCAACGAGGTTCAGTTGACCGACGGCATGGCTCGGATGATCGGTGAGCTACCGTTCCACGGCCTGCGATACGAAGGTCGCCGTTTTGATTGCGGGGACAAGATCGGCTTCCTGGAGGCGCAGATCGCGTTCGCTCTCAAACGCCCGGACATGGCAGAACAAGTGCATGCGTTCCTGAAAAATTACGTCTGAGAGCGGCGCATGATCACATTTCGCGGCACGCTGGCCGCCGGACTATGGCGTTTTGTGTGCATCTGCCGATCACTAAACGGATAGATGGTTTTCAGCCTGCGCAATCAGACTGAAAACAGGCTAGATCCCCAGCATGGAATTCTCGCACCACTTCGATCCCACAGTCCTGCGCGAATACGACATCCGCGGCATTGTCGGGCAAACTTTGCGGGCGGCCGATGCTTTTGCCATCGGCCGCGCCTTCGGTACCATCGTCAGCCGTGGCGGTGGCTCCAAGGTCGCGGTCGGCTATGACGGCCGTCTGACCAGCCCGGAACTGGAACAGGCGCTGGTCGACGGTCTGATGGCCAGCGGCATGACCGCGCTGCGCATTGGCCGCGGCCCGACACCGATGCTGTACTACGCCGCCACCATTCAGCAGACCGACGGCGCCGTGATGGTCACCGGATCGCACAACCCGCCCGACTACAACGGCTTCAAGATGATGCTGGGCCGTAAGCCGTTCTTCGGCCAGCAGATCGCCGAGATCGGCACCTTGGCCGAAACCGGCGACGTGGTGCCGGAAACCGCCGGGTCCGAACAAACCATCCAGATCGCGGACGACTACATCGCCCGCCTGCTGGCCGACTGGGACGGCGGCGACCGCATGCTCAAGGTCATTTGGGACAACGGTAACGGTGCCGCCGGTGACGTGCTGGAAAAACTCGTCGCCTCGCTGCCGGGTGAGCACGAGGTGCTGAACGGAACGATCGACGGCAATTTTCCGGCCCACCATCCGGACCCGACGGTCCCTGCCAACCTGGTCCAGCTCATTGCCGAGGTCCGCGCCCGGGAAGCCGATGTCGGCATCGCATTCGACGGTGACGCCGACCGCATTGGCCTGGTCGACGACACTGGCGAAATCCTGTTCGGCGACCAGTTGCTGGTCATTTTGGCCCGCGACGTCATTAAGGACCACCCCGGTGGCACGATCATTGCCGACGTGAAGGCCAGTCAGGTGCTGTTCGATGAGGTGGCAAAAGCCGGCGGCACGCCGCTGATGTGGAAAACCGGCCACTCGCTGATCAAGTCGAAAATGGCGGAGACCGGAAGTCCCCTGGCCGGCGAAATGTCGGGCCACATCTTCTTCGCCGACCGCTGGTACGGCTTCGACGACGCTCTCTACGCCGCCGTCCGCACCCTTGGCATCATCGCCCGCATGACCGGCAAGCTGTCAGCGGTGCGCCAGGCCTTGCCGCATGTCCTCAACACGCCGGAGCTGCGGTTCGATTGCGACGATCGGCGGAAATTCGGTGTCATCCAGGAAGTCGCCGAACGCCTGGCAGCCGAGGGAGCCAAGGTGTCCACCATCGACGGTGTTCGGGTGCAGACCGAGGATGGCTGGTGGCTGCTGCGCGCGTCCAACACCCAGGCCGTTCTGGTTGCCCGCTGCGAGGCCTCCACCGCGCCGGGGATGGAGCGTCTGAAGGCGGCACTGGTGAAGCATCTGGCCGCATCCGGGCTGGCCGAACCGGATTTCTCCGGCAGCCACGCCGGGCACTAGATCAACATCCACCCCGCTGGAACAAGGCGGGGTGATAAAGTTGCTCGCGAAACCTCTGGCATCAGGCAACATCACCCTGACCGGAACGGCAGCCTGACAAAGGCGCTCACGCAACCATTGCATTCCGCGGAAACCTGAACCGCTCAGATTTGACTCGAAAGCCGCTGGACCAGGAAATCAGCCATTACCCGCACCCGAACCGGACGTGGGCCGTTGGGCGGCGTGATGAGATGAAGGCTGGAACCGGAGCCGCTCCAGTCTTGCAGGATCTGCTCAAGCCGACCATCGGCAAGGCTGGGGCGAACGATGAAAGCGGGCAGCGCCGCAATGCCAAGGCCGGCGATCAACGCCGGCAGCACCGCATCGCCATTGTTGACACGCAGGCGGCCGGACGGCCGGACGCTGACCTGTTCCCCGGATGTGTTGGTGAAATGCCAGGTGTCGCGCGTGCGCAGGTAAGCGTAACCGAAGCAATCGTGCTGCATCAGGTCGGTCGGATGTGCCGGACGCCCGCGCCGGTCCAGATAGCTCGGCGCAGCGACGATCACACCTGGGATCACGTTCAGGCGGCGCGCCAGCAGTGACGAATCCGTCAGCGCACCGATGCGCAGCACGATGTCGAACCCGTCACCGATCACATCGACCAGGGCGTCACTGAGATGCAGGTCGATGGAGATCTGCTCGTGCTGCTTCAGGAAATCCGGCAGGATCGGCGCCAACTCGGTGATGCCGAACGACATTGGAGCAGCCAGGCGAACCAAGCCGCGCGGCGCGGCTGACTGCGCCAGCAACGCATCCTGGGCAGCTTCGGCATCAGCCAGCAAACGTCCGGCGCGTTCAGCAAGCGCGTGGCCGGAATCGGTCAGGGCAAAGCGCCGCGACGTCCGGTTGAGCAGCCGGGAGCCCAGCCGCTGCTCAAGGCGAGCGAGAGCCTTGGAGACGGTGGGCGCGGAAACACCCAGCTCGATCGCCGCCGCAGCAATGCCCCGTGTTTCGACAATCTTGGCGAAAATCGCCATGGCCTCAAGGTCAGGGAGCCTTGGCATAAGAATCCGAAATCCAGTGTTGCCAATGTTTCTATTTGTTTGGATGTCCGCCGTAAATATGTCGACCTCATTGCAACGCGCACAGGAGCACGCGATGGCGAAGGTTCTGGTTCTCTATTACTCGGCATACGGCCATATCGAGACGATGGCCGGGGCGATAGCCGAAGGCGCCGCTTCGGCGGGCGCCACGGTTGACATCAAGCGGGTGCCCGAACTGGTGTCGCCGGAGGTGGCGGCCGCGTCACATTTCAGGACGGATCAGGCAGCGCCGGTCGCCGCTGTGGCGGACCTCGCCAGCTACGATGCCATCGTCATCGGAACCGGAACGCGGTTCGGGCGGATGTCATCGCAAATGGCGTCATTTCTCGATCAGGCAGGCGGGCTTTGGGCCAAGGGCGCGCTGAATGGCAAGGTCGGCGCAGCGTTCACATCCTCGGCCACCCAACATGGCGGGCAGGAGACGACGCTGTTCTCGATCATCACCAACCTGCTGCATTTCGGTATGGTCGTCGTTGGAATGGACTACGGCTTCGGTGCGCAGATGCCGGTGGATGAAGTCAGCGGCGGGACGCCGTATGGGGCGACGACGATCGCCGGTTCGGATGGTTCGCGCCAGCCGTCGCAGCGGGAACTAGACGGCGCTCGTTACCAGGGCCGCCGCGTGGCCGAGGTGGCCGGGAAGCTGTTCGGATAAAGGTCTCGGTCGCGCCGCCGGGCGACAGATTAGCGCCGGCACCGGAAACCGGGAGGGCCTATTGGCGGTTGTTTGGTGTGCGACCGAGGAGCAAGGCGATGAGGACATACGTTATCTTGGCAGGCTTGGCATTGTGCATGGCGACCCCGGCGGTGGCGCAAAATGCCAAGGGCACCGGCGCCGAGAATAAAACGACGACAACGACCAATCCGATCGGAACGACGATCAACGCCCCACCGCCCGGCTCAAATGGCCAGGATCGGGCACCGAACACGCCGATCGACCGGGGAAACCCAACCGCAACCAAGAACAGTCAGTCGCTTGACGACCCAAAGAAGGGGCTGTTCAGCAAATAGCGATACATCGCGGCGTTGAGCGCCTCTTACACGGTGAACTGTTCCGCGATGATCCGTTCGGACAGCCCACGGTCCGGGTCGAACAGGACGTTGACGGTGACCGAGCGATCCTCACTGACGGCAACGGAAACGACATTGCGGACCTCGGTGAAGTCGGCGACTGCAGCCGTGGGCCGCTTGTCGGTTTCCAAAACTTCGAACAGCACCTCCGCACTGCTCGGCAACAGCGCGCCGCGCCAGCGCCTGGGACGGAACGCGCAAATCGGGGTCAGCGACAGCAGGTTGGCCGACAGCGGGACGATCGGCCCATGTGCCGAGAGGTTATAGGCGGTGGATCCGGCAGGCGTGGCGATCAGCACGCCATCGCAGGACAGCTCCTCCAAGCGAACGCGCCCGTCAATGGAAATGCGGACCTTCGAGGCCAGGCGAAGCTGGCGCAGCAGACTGACCTCGTTGAATGCGATGGCTTCCTCGACAGCGCCCGTGTTTGTAACGGCATGCATGCGAAGCGGGTGCAGTTCCGCAGCCTGGGTCGCGGACAGCCGGCCAGGCAGGTCGTCCTCGTTGTAGGTGTTCATCAGAAAACCCACCGATCCGCGATTCATCCCATAGACCGGGATGTTGAGCGGCAGGACCTGGTGGATCGTCTCCAGCATGAAACCATCGCCGCCAAGGGCGACAACGACCGCGGCCTGCTCTACAGGGCAGTCGCCGTAGCGGACAGTCAGGGAAGCGCGAGCGTCGTTGGCGATTTGGGTGGGCGCGGCAACGAAGGCGATCTGCCCAGCCTGGACATCACGATCCTCCGGCAAGGGAGGAACGAGAAGAGGGTCGCTCAAACGCGCTTCCTGTGTTCCAGGACCGGCATGTCGCGCCGGACCCGTTTGGTGAGCTCCTGGTCAATCCGCGTGGTAGCCCACCCAACGCCGTCGGAGACCTGGGCGACGAGGTGGCCCCATGGATTGATGACCATTGAATGGCCATAGGTGAAGCGCGCCTCACCCTTGCCTTCCAGATGCTTGCCCCAGGTGGCGGGGGCAGCGAACCAGCACTGCGTTTCGATCGCACGTCCCTTGATCAGCGCCTCCCAGTGGTCTTTCCCAGTGGCCAGCGTGAAGGCGCTCGGCAGGAAGATCAGCTCCGCGCCTTGTTCCCGCAGCTTCCAGAACAAGTCCGGAAAGCGGACGTCGTAGCAGATGGCGCAGCCCACCGTGACGCCGTCAGCCGTGTAGGTGACCACCTCGTCGCCGGCGCCGTAGCTGTTGCTTTCACGGTAGCCCGTGCCATCCGGCGCGGTGATGTCGAACAGATGCATCTTGCGGTAGCGGGCCAATTCGGTCCCGTCCGGATTGAACACGACGGTGGTGTTGAACAGTTTCTCCGGCCCCTGCTCGATGATTGAGCCGCCGTGAACGTGAACCTTGTGTTGCCGTGCCGTGTCACGCAGGAATTCATAAGCCTCGCCGCCGGGCTCGTTGGATCCCTTGGGCGGCAGATGTTCAGCGTTGGCGGTTCGCGTGGCGCGGTCGCCGCCAAGCGAATCCCAAACTTCCGGCAGGCTGACGATGTCGGGACGGTCCTGCTCGACGGCTTGTTCGATAAGATGACGCGCCTGGGCGATGTTTTCGGACTTGTTCGCGCCGGGGTTCATCTGCATCACGCTGACGCGCATTGTGGGGCCTCCGGTTGGCCTGATCGGAAAGGAACTGGGGCGGAGAGAAGCGTATCCGCGGGCGGGACGCAACAGGGGGACAGGATGGAGGGTTTGGGATGCGGCCGATGAAGGTATGGGACTTGCCGATTCGGCTGTTCCACTGGGTGCTGGTGGTGCTGATCGCCTCGGCCTGGGGAACCCAGGAATGGAACCGCATGAACTGGCACAAATGGATCGGCTACACCATCCTGACGCTGCTGTTGTTCCGTGTCGTGTGGGGCTGCATGGGCAGTGACACGGCTCGGTTTGGGCGGTTCCTGCGCAGCCCGGTCGCGGCGCTACGGCACTTGGCCCATCTGGGGCGGCGGGAGCCGGACCATGAAATCGGGCATAACGCAGCCGGCGGCTGGATGGTGCTGGTCATGCTGGCGCTGGTCGGCGTCCAGGCCGGCACCGGGCTGTTCGCCAACGACCTCGATGATGGCGGCAACACCGAAGGGCCGCTGATGCACCTGGTGAGCAAGGATCAGAGTGATTGGCTGGGACATATTCACGCGCTGAATTTCAACCTGGTTGAGGCCGTGATCCTGCTGCACGTGCTGGCGATCGTGGCCTATGCGGCGCTGAAGCGACAAAACCTGGTGCGGCCGATGCTCACGGGGACGAAGTCCATGCCGCCGGATGCGACGGCACCACGGATGGTGAGCGCTGCGTGGGCACTGGTGGTCCTGGCCGTGGCCGCCGCGGTTGTTGCGGCCATAGTATGGGTTTAAGGCTGCCCAATATCAGGCGCCCGCCTGATCGGGTTACCCGGTGGGTTCCGTCCGGAGATCGCATCGCACAAACTGGCTGATGCCGCAGGCTGCGGTAATGCAACAGGGCGTTCAGCCGGTCACGCCGTCTTCAGAACCTCAGGTCAGGCCGACGAGCCGATCGAACTCCTGCACCGACAGGGTTTCCGCACGCCGGTCAGGGGCGATGTCGGCGCGGGTCAGCAGGGCCTCACCGCCGAGGGCGCGCAACGACCCGCGCAGCATCTTGCGGCGCTGCCCGAACGCGGCGGCGGTCAGCGCTTCCATGCGGGTGAAGATCGCGGGGTCCGGCTGGACCGCGTGTGGTGTCAGGCTGACGACCGCGGATGATACCTTGGGGGGCGGGGTAAACGCCGCGGGGGGCAGCCGCAGTACAATGCGGGCGTCGCAGGTCCACTGGGTCAGCACCGACAGCCGCCCATACGCCGGCGTGTCCGGTCCGGCGCAGATGCGTTCGGCGACCTCCTGCTGGAACATGAGCGTCAGACGTTCAAACGCCGCGGCGCAGCGCAGCCAGCCCACCAGAAGCGGCGATGCCACGTTGTAGGGCAGGTTTGCGATCACCTGGCGCGGTGCCGGCACCAGCGCGGCAAGGTCGACAGCCAGGGCGTCGGCCTCGATCACCCGCAGCCGGCAACCGGCGGAATCCGCCAGTTCGCTGATCGCACCAATCGCCCGGCGATCCAGCTCGATGGCGGTAATGCTGGCGGCGCGGGAGGCCAGCAGGGATCGCGTCAGTCCGCCCGGTCCCGGACCCACCTCAATGACGTGGCGGCCGGTGAGGTCGCCGGCTTCGCGCACGATGCGGTCGGTCAGGTTGCCGTCCAGCAGGAAGTGCTGGCCCAGCGAATGGCGGGCGGCAAGGCCGAACCGGGCAATGACCTCGCGCAGCGGTGGAAGGTCTGGCACCGACTGGTTCAGATGTCAGACGCCGCCGTTGCGAATGTCGATAGTGGCTTTGCGATGGAGGTCGCGCATCGCCTGGCGGGACACCATCTCCACCCGCTCATTGACCAGGCGGTTACGGATTTCGGCGGCGGTAATCTCGCCGACATTCTTCTGCTCCCGCGTGCAGACAGTGATCACTGCAATGCCGTCGCGTGAGATCAGCGGTTCCGTCGGCTTGCCCAGCGGTATCGTCTGCAGCAGCTGGCGGAAGGCTGGCGGATTGACGCCCTCGACGCGAATTTCGCCTGGGTCGATCGGCCGATTAGCCGGGTTGTTGGCCTTGGCGTAGGCCTCCATCTGGTCGCAGCTTTTGATCGTATTTTGTGTCGAGCGCGCCTTCAGCAGCGCCTGGCGCTGCTGGTCGGTTGGGTTCTGCGGATCGACCAGCGGCGCGGTGAACGGAAAGAACGCCTGGCGAAGGGTCGCGATCGTGGCCATCTGATTGCCGATCTGCCGCTTGGTCTGCAGTGTGACGATGGAAAAACCACCAGGGACCCGGATCGGGTTGCTGACCGCGCCGGGCGGCATCTGGCTGACAACCGCCGCCACCGCGGGATCGAGCTGATTGGCCTGCTCCCAGCCCAGCTCACCACCCTGCAAGGCAGTCTGGGTCTGGCTGAACTGGGCAGCGACCAAGGCGAATGGCGCGCCGGCATGCAGTTCGGAGATCACCGTTTCGGCGAAGCGCTGGGCGTCGGCGCTGTTGGCCGGGTCGTCGACGGGAATGAAAATCTCGCCCAGCCGATACTCGGTCTGGCCCACCTGCTGAGCGGTCAGCCGCTCCTGTTCAGCGACATCGGCGTCGGTCACGTTGACCCTGTCGCCGACTGTGTCCCGTAGCAACTGCGTCCAGACGAGCTGGGCGCGGATCTGGTCGATCAGGGTCCGGTTGCTGACGCCGTCGGCCGCAAGCTTAGCCCGCAGCGCGCCCGGCTGCATGTTGTTGCGTGCCTCGATTTCCTTGATGGCCGCGGCGATCTGAGCATCCTGAATGACGATCTTGCGGCGCTGCGCCTCCTGCACCCGCAGGCGCTCGTCGATCAACTGCCGCAGGATCTGGGTCTTCAGCCGGTCGATCACGTCCGGCGACATCGGCATGCCGGTGGAGATCGCGAACAGCCGAGCCCGGTTGGCGATGTCGGCGTCACTGATGACATCGCTGTTGACGACCGCCGCAATACGGCTGCGGTCGACCAAGGGCGGCTGGGCCGTGGCAGCGGGATGGCTGATCGGCGGGCGGGCGGATTTCGCCGGCGCGTCGGCCGCGAAGCCAGCGACCGGGAGCGCCAGGACCGCCGCGGTTGCGGCTGCCACGGCCCACGACAGCGGGCGGGGGCAACGGCGAAGGGTCGGCATGTGAGGCACTACCAGGGACACTCCAGCTTCTACATGGCGCGATAGCCGAATTGGCCAATCGTCTTGAACGTCATCAGGAACAGGATGGCGGTCGAGCCGCTATCGCCGTTGATGGTCGTATAGCGGCGGTAGAGTCTCAGATCAAAGATGAAGCATTCGTCCTCGTAGATCGCGTCACCTGCGACCGACACCATCTGGTTGGTTGCCAGGTCGCGGCGGGCCGTCGCGCTGAACCGGTAGGCGCCCCAGATCGACGACGCGCCGAGCGTGATCTCATTGCGCGGGAAATAGTACTGGTTGCCGGCCGGTGGCGGCGGGCGCTGATCGTAAAACGTGTAGGGATCGAAGTTGGTGTAGATAAAGCCGCCGGACAGGCGGAATCGGTCCACCCCGATGGTGGAAATCGCTTCGGCGTAGTGCGTGGCGAGCGAACTCTTGTCGAGCCGGGTGCGATAGGTGACGTCCAGCCAGGTCGTCGGCGCGAAGCTGGCGCGGGCGACGATGTCGGACACCTGATCGTGCAGCCCCGATGCCTCGGGAAACACATTGTCCTTGTTGGTGCGGTAGGACTGCCCGACGAGGCCATCGAACGTCACGCCGCCGAGGTACCAGGCGCCGTGCAGGCCAACGTTGGCGCGCACACCGCCTTCCTGGCGGTCGATGCCGGTGAAACGGTTGAAGCCGAACAGGTTGGCATCGGTAAATTCGAAATCCAGGCTGTCCTCGTTCGGAATACGCCGTATCTGCGAATCGCCAACCTGCGGCGCGACGATCAACTGGGCGATCGGCTCGATCAACTGGGTGCCCCAGGCGCCGCTGTCCCGGGCAAACGGCCAACGGAAATCCACCGCCACCTGCGGCAGGGCGCGCGCGGTATCAACATTGTTGAACGGACCAAAATTGGGTGGCCCGGTAAATGAAGACGCGTCATAGGCGGCAGCGTCACCGTGCAGGGTGATTTTCCACTGATCGCCCAGCAACCCGACGAACGGCCGCTCGTACTCCATCGTCAGCGCGGCCCGCCTGGTATTGGTGCCGGTGGAGCGGATCAGGTTGAACGCGCTGGTCGACAGCGAAAACCGTCCACCCAGCGAATCGGGCCGGCCAAAGTAGCTGTACTGGTAGCGCGGCAACACGATCGGCAGCGTGCTGGTGTTGATGACGCCGTTCAGGCCCTGGTAGAATTTCGAGTCCAGGCGCGCATACGATCCCTCGCCGAACCCTTCGATATAAAGCTGGCTGGTCAGGATGTTCGGGTCGCCGGACAGGCCCGAGGTCAGGTGGTAGTCGGTGACATACTGGGTCGACGATGCGCGGTTGATGTCAAATCCCCACCGCCAGGTGTCATCGTAGCTGAACTGCCCGCGTGAGGCGAAGGAACCCTGCAGCGACTTGTCCACGTACCCGGCGGACGTGTTCACCAGCAGCGTGCCGTCGTTGAAGTGCCGCCGGTACTCGACATCCATCTGCGGCCCGGCTTCCGTCGTCATCATGGGCAGGAACGTCGCATCGGACTGGTCGTCGATCACAAGGTAATAGGGCTGGCCGTAGAACGCGCCGATATGGGTCGAACTGCCCAGCAGCGGCGGCAGAAAACCCGACTCGCGCTTAACCGAGGGATCCGCGGTCCAGAAATACGGGAAATAGGCAACCGGAACACCGAACATATCGAGCGTGGCATCCTGGAACTCGATCTTCTTGTGCTCCAGGTCCTGCACGGCTGACGCGGCGCGGATCTGCCACAGGGGCGGCCTTGTGGGATCCTTCGCGCACAGATTGCAGGTGGTGTACACGACCTTGGACAGTTCGTTGATCTGGCCGCCGGTACGCTGGGCTCCGTTCGCGGCCAGCTTGCCGTTCTGCTGCAGCAGCGCGCGCATATCCTTCAGGATACCGTCAGCCATGTTGTTCTGCATCTCGGCATAGTCGGCGAACAGCACCTCGCCGTCGGGTTCCAGCAGCACGACGTGACCGGTGGCTGCGGCGACGCCGGTATTGCGGTCGAAGGTGATCTTATCGGCACGCATCACATGGCCGTTCTGCCAAGCCTCGACATGCCCGGTTGCTGTCACCAGCGCCCGGTCCTTGTCGTAGTCGACCTCATCGGCAGAAAACGTGACGGGTTCGCTGGTGCTGAGCGGTGGGCCGGACGATTGGCCGGTCAGCGCACCGAATTGCGCCCGCGCCGGGCTGGCGAAGCCGGCCGACACTACCAGCAGGACCGCGAGGATCCGCACCGCTGGTCCTGTCAAGGCACCCACCGCGTGCCCGGCACCCGTTCGCGACAAACGATCCACATGGTTCATTCTCAACCGTCTTCCGTGTGCAGCAACAGGGCGACGGCGAGCATAAGCCCGGACGCGGCGGGCGCCCAGGCCGCCAATGCCACGGGCAGTGCGCCCGACTGCCCGATTTCCTGTGCGATGTTGGATACGACAAACAATGCAAAACCCGCTGCGACGCCGCTGCCGATCATCTTGGCGACGCCGCCGCGGCGGGCCGGGCGCATCGAGAAGCCGGCCGATACCAGGGTCATCGTCGCAGCCAGCAGCGGCAAGGCAAGCAACGCTTGGAAATGCAGTTGATGGCGGATCGAAGAAAAGCCGGACCGGTCCAGCAAGGCGATGAACCCCGGCAACGCCCAGAACGACAAGGTGTCGGGTGAGGCAAAGCTTTCCTGCACGCGGCTGACGGTCAGGTCGGTCGGCAGGTTCATCAACTCCGGTGGCTGCGGAAGCTGGTCCGGCCTGATGGTGCGGGCGTTCTCCAGCACCCAGGCGCCGCGGGTCAGCGTGGCGTTGGTTGCCTCGACCCGCGACAGCAACTTGTCGGAGCCATCGAGACGGAACACGCTGACCTGCTCGCCGACCAAATGCTTGTCGTGCATTTCGACCCGCTGGGCGTGGATTATCGCAACACCCTGCGGCGAGCTCTGGCGATCCGACTGGCGCAGCCAGAGCTGTCCGCCGTTCAACGCCAGCGGGCCGCCACCGGTACGCAGGTAGGCGTTGTCCATCGCCTCCGCCTTGGCGAGCATCACGGATGACACCGGGCTGATCAGCGCGGTGGCGACAACGCCGAACAGGAATGCGCACAAGGTCGGCGCGGTGAGGAATTCCCACGCCGAGATCCCGGCCGCACGCGCAACGATCAGTTCAGACGAGCGGGTCAGGCGCCAGAAACACAATACGCCCCCAAGCAGGATCGCGAAGGGCAGGATCTGCATGGAAACGTAAGGCAGGCGCAGCGCCGCGATCTGGGCAACCGTGCCGAAGCTCACTTCCGGGTGGCTGGCGGACCGGCGCAGCAGCTCGATGAAGTCGAACATCGCGACCAGGCCGGACAACGCGAGCAGCATGCCGCCGACGGACAGCGCGAACTGGCGGACAATATACAACGAGAGCGTGAGGGCCGCGGTCACCGCGTCAGGTCCGAACAGGCTGCAGGAATGACAGGCGAAGTGTCGGCGCGAACAACAGCCAGATGCAGATCAGGCCTGGTACGACTGCATGTACCCACATCAGAACGAGCAGATCATTGTCGCGCGCAGCCAGCGTGCTGAAGGCCAGGCCGAGGGCGAGCAGTCCGATCATGACCCCGACCGTGACCAGCGGACGGACAACGCCGCCATGGCGACGGAAAATCCCGCCAAGCGCCGAAAACAGACCGACCATTGCATAGGACAGTGTGGTCAGCGGTTCAGTGAGGCGGCGGTAGCCCTCGGCCTTCCACTTCGACCGGTCACGCTCGAAATACGGATGCGGATCGAGCAGTGCGCTCAGCGGCTGCTCTGACATGTCGGCAGGGCGGACCCCGCCATCCTTGGATGTGGCGTCGTTCAGGTCGAGTTGGTTCTGCTTGAACGTCAGGATATCGAGCCGGCCGGACTGGTGGTCGATCACCTGGCGGCTGCCGTCGAACAGGACGACAAGCGGGCCGTGAGGGCCGTCCAGCAGCCGGCCGCGTTCGGCCAGGATGGTGGCATGGGCTGTGGGGTCGCGGGCATCGTCGACCAGAATGCCCCGCAGACTGCCATCCGGGTCGCGGGAGCGGACATAAACCGTCAGCTTGTCCGACAGCGGCGTGAACACCCCGTCCTGCAGCAGGAAGGCGGCCAGCTTGTTGCGGATCTCCCACTGGAACGCCTTGAAGTCGGAGGTCGCGGTGGGCACCGCCCACAGGCTGAGGCCATAGCCTATGAGCGTCGCCAGCAGAGCGACCGCAAGGGCAGGGCGGCCGAGCGCCCAGGGCGACAGGCCGGCGGCACGCATCACCGTCAGCTCGCGATCGGTCGCCATGCGCTGGTAGACGAACTGGATCACCACATAGGTCGTGATCGGCAGGATGACCGCGATAAAACTGGGAATGAGCAGCGAAGTCAGGTGGATGAAGACCAACAGCGACAAGCCGCGATTGACCACCAGGTCAACGAAGCGTAGCGACTGGGTCAGCCAGATCAGCGCTGTGAGACCACCCGTGGCCACGACCAGAGCGAGCAGCACCTGACGGAAGATATAAATATCCAGCCTGGAGATCATCTTGCCGGAGCGCATGGCGCTTTCTGCGGCAGGATGGGGGGTGATGCAACCCGGCTTTTCACTGCTGCGGCAGAGCGTCCGACAGTGTGGCACTGATGTCCTCAGCGCCGCCGTCAGCCGGCAACCTCGTCCTGGCAGCCGACCACCGCAGCAGGGCGGGCGTATGGCGCAGCACCTGGATCGCCGCATTCTGCAGGCCGGCTGTTGTCGCCGCCCGGTGCAACAGGCCGGCCAGGCGCATCTGCGGCGTCAGCGCCTTGGCGAAAGCGCTCTGGTAGTCGCCGGATTGACCGCCGCCAAGCCAGCATTTCGCGGCTTGCCGCCCGCTTTGCAGCGCGATCGCAATGCCGTCACCGGTCAAGGAGGGGATCACCGCCGCCTGGTCGCCGAGCCGGAACATCGCGTCGGGCGGCGCCTGGAAGCCGTAGGGTATGCCGGCGATGGCCAGCGGCCGCGGCAGGAGGGGCCGCGCGCCATCCAGGATCGCGGCGAATCGGGGACTGCTGCGCTTGATCGCCATGAGCAGGCTGGGCCAGGTTCCGCCCAGTCGCTGGAACGCGACGCGGCGGATCGCGACACACAGGACGGTCCGGCCGTTATCCACGTGCTGCATGCCAGCATAACCGCCGGGAAACAGCGTCAGCTCGGTCATATCCGTAAGGGTTCTGTGGGCGTCGCCCGCCAGTGCCAGGTAGGTCTTCATGCCGACGGCACCGTCGCCGGCGTGCTGGCGGGGCGAACTGCGAAGATCGTGCTTGCCGGTCGCAAGAAACACGGTTTCCGCGGTTCGGGTGATGTCGGTCCGGACCGTCCAGACCGCTCCGTCATGGGCAAGGTGGCGGACGATCTGCCCGGTGTGCAGTAGAGCGCCGACTGCTTCCGCCCGTCGCAGCAACGCGGCATCGAGGCTACGGCGGGACAGGCCGAATGCTGGGAACGGCAGGACAGCCTCGGCGACCTGTTTGCCCGCGATGACGCGCACCCGGTTGATCGGCATGGCGCCCAGCGCCGTCGGATCGATGCCCAGCGATCGGATCTGGCGGATCGCGTCCTGGCTGAGAAAGTCACCGCAAACCTTGTCGGCCGAACCGCGGTTCCGTTCGAGCAGGACCGGGCGATAACCGGCGCGGGCAAGACTGATGGCCGCGGCCGTGCCGGCCGGCCCGGCACCGATGATCAGCGGGTCCCGACGCACAGGCGAAACGGAATGTGCCAGGTGATGGCAGAACGGTCCATGAGCCCGGCCTGGCGCAGCAGGCACGCCCATTCACCCCGGGTGAAGCTGCGTGCGATCGATATCTGGCCGTCCTCGCGGACGAAGCGGTGCCAGAAGGCGGTGCGGGCCAGGATCGGGAAGCCGTAATACGAAATCGGATGGCGCTGCAGGTCGCTGATGAACCAGCCCTTGGCGGCATTGTCCTGAAGCCAGCGCAGCAAATCGACGACCTGGTCATCCGTCAGGTGATGCGCGAACTGGGAGGTGATGATGAAATCGGGTTTGCGATCCGATTGGTGCGCAAAGATGTCGCCGTTGATGAAGCTGATGCGCGCGGCCGGATCGGTTGCCCGGGTGGCAGCTCGGATTGCCCAGGGATTGAGATCGATGCCGGTGAGGTTGGCAGCGGGAAAGCGCCGCCGGATCGCCCGCAGCGCATCGCCATGGCCGCAGGCGACGTCAAGGACGGAGAAATCCCCGGTGGCGCGGCCGCCAAGCCAGGCCAGCATCGGCCGATGGGTCAGCGTGACGGTGTTGACGCGGGAAAGATCGCGCAGGCAGGCGGCGTAGTCATCGAAATCCCGGCAATCGGTGTCCATCCGCTCCGGCTGGCTGCTGCGCCGGGACAGATTCATGGGCGGTGGAAGGCAAAGGTTTCCACGCTGAGGCCCGGTCCAAACGCCATCGCCAGGCCTGTGCCAACGGCGTCTGCGTCGGTCAGGATGCGATGCAGCACGAACATCAGCGTCGCAGAGGACATGTTGCCGTAGTTGCGCAAAATCTCCCGGGAATGGCGAAGGGCGTCAGGGGCAAGACCGAACCCCTGTTGCACCGCGTCCAGAATGGACCGCCCGCCGGCATGAACAGCGTAAAGGTCCGGCGGATCAGGGGGCAGCAGCGCGACGCCCTGATCCGGCAGCCAGCGGCGGATGCGGCCAGGGACCTGGCCCGAAAGCGTCATCTCGAAACCGGTATTGCCGATATGCCAGGTGATCAGGTCCTGGCTGCGCGGGATGACGGTGGCCCGGAAACGATCCAGGGCAATGCCGTGCGGGTCGGCCGTCACCAGCGCGGCGGCGGCGCCGTCGGCGAACAGCAGGAAGCTCAGCATCTTTGGCACGTCCTGGAAATCCTCCTGCAGGTGCAGGCTTGAGAGCTCCAGGTTGACCGTCAGCACGCGTGCCGCAGGATCGGCGCGCACAATCTGGTCGGCAAGTTTCAGGGCGTTGACCGCGGCAAAGCACCCCATGAAGCCGACAATGGTGCGCTGCGTGCTGTCGGGCAGGCCGGCGGCGCGCATGATCTGAAAATCCAGGCCGGGTGCGGAAAAGCCGGTGCAACTGGCGACGATCAGATGGGTGACGCCGTCAGCCTGCAGCCTGCGGACCGCCTGCATCGACAGATCCAGGGCGTGCGGCTCATACAATTGCATGCGGGCAGCGGTGGAGGGAAAGGCGCCGCGGCGGTAGAAACCGGTGACGTCCAGCATGGTGTCACGCGGCTTCGGGCCGGGTTCGAATATGGCGTATCGATGTTCGATGTCAGCCAGGCTGGCCATGCGGTCGAACAAGGCCCGCTTGTGCCAGCTGGTCAGCGTGTCCCGGCCGAACGCGACAAACTCCTGATGGATGTCATGCGGCGGAACCGCGGTGGCTATGCGGTTGATCCAAGCCTGGGTCACGGGGGATCCTAGAGGTTCACTTGGATGTAGGGCTGCCCGCGGCTTTCGTTAGGGGGTGCTGTGGCGACCGGCGATCACCTTCGGATCGATGGACATTCCCATGGCAAGGTAGCCGGGCCGATTTGGATGCAGCTTGTCCCCAGGGCCGCCGGTGGACGAGTTCGGCTGATACTCGGCTTTCAATTCCCCGGTCTTTGGATCAAGCGTGACGGCATCGAAGTCGAGCACGCCATCGAAAATGCCCGAACTCTTGATGAACTGGTTATAGGCTTGGCGTTTCTCGTTGACGGATGCCGTGCCGTAGGCGGCATTGGTGCTGTTCAGCGACGACGTCAGCGTCGCCATGAAGATGCGCACACCCGGGATCTTCGTACGCAGGCGTTTCACCACATCGCGAACGCCGGCTTCCACATCTTCCGGCTTGGCATTCCCGGCCCCGAAATCGTTGATGCCCTCAAGCCACAGCACGGTCCTGACGCCCGCAAGGCTGACGACGTCACGATCGAGACGCTCCGTTGCCGCGGGGCCCCCGGCAAACGGATTGGCCTTATAGTCGGCCGGGCCGATGACCATGTTGCCGCCGATACCGGCGTTCACAACCGAGAACTTGCTGCCGAACTGGGCGTGGAGATGGCGGGCGAAGTCGTCGGGCCAGCGGTCGTCGCCGTTGATTGTCGATGCGGTGCCGTCAGTGATCGAATCGCCAAAGGCAACGATGGCGCCGGTGCCGGCAGCGGCACTCATTTCCACGGCGTCCAGGAAATACCAGGACGTGGTCGAGTAGGGGAACGCAGTTTCGGCCGTCTGCGCGCCACTGTCGGGTGGGCTGAGGTAGGACGTCGTGAGCGCCTTGGCGTGCCACGTCATCGGACCACTTTCGCCGGCAACATGGAAGCTGATCGCCAGGCGGCGACCGACAAGCATCTTGTCATAGGGATCGGCAACGAAGGGCAGGGTGACGGGATCGCTGACCGAGGCGGCGCCCGGGGCTATGGTGATGGTGGTCTTGCCGCCGAAGGTGATCGGACGACTGGTGCCGGCGACCACGGCACTGCCCGATTGCTGCAGGCCGACCTGGATCGCGTCGAATGTCACCGGCTTGGTGCCGAATGCGTTGGATAGACGGATGCGGGTCTGCCGCCCCCAGATGTCGGGCCGGATGATCAGGCGGAAAGTCTGATTGGTCGCGCCTTTGGCCGGATCCGGAAACGCAAACCTCAGGTCAGGCTGCGCGGTGGGATTGCCAACGGGGTAAGGACCATGGGCGGAAGCAGCCCAAGCGACAATGAACTTCGGCGCAGCGGCCTGCGCGCGAGTGGTCAGCGTCGTGGCGAGCAGGACAGCGACGAGCAGGCGAACTGTTGCGGTGAGCATGGTCATCGGACGCCCCTGTGATCTGCCGGGACCCTGGCATCGCACCTGATGTTCGGCAAGGCGAGCCGTCAGCGCCGATAGGCTCAGCCTCAAGGCGGAGCGGAACTGTCGAAGGGGGACCGACGAACGCTGATGACATCAGCGTATAGCTCCAACGCGGCACGGCCGGCGGGGGAAAGATCATAGGTGCCGCGAGCGACCTTCTCGAACCACTTGTAGACGTCGGCGCGCAGGATGGCGCTGGCCTTTGGAACCGCGGCGGCGTCGCGCACGGCGGCGGCTTTCATCGGGCCTGTGATCAACGCATTGGCGCAGGCCAGGGCATCTTCGCGATAGGCGGTCATGCGGGGGCGGCTTCTGGTGCCGCCAATATTGTGGTCGCCGGAACGGCGCACGAACTCACTCAACAAACGGGCCCGCAGTTGCGGATTTTTGCGCGGTCGGTAGGGCGTCGGGTCGGCATGCGTCGTTATTGCACCGTTTCGGACCGACAGCAGGCCGACGCCCAGCATTCGGCATAATCGGGTGGCGTCCGGGATCTGGGCGTCCCAGCGCGCACGCGCGCGGCGGCCTTCCGGCACGGCGACGGCGACGTAGGCCAGATCCACGGCAGGGATACGACGCAGCGCCTGGTACAGCACAGGCAGGCCGAACGACAGTTTCAGCTCAACCGCGACAACGGTCTCATCGCAGATGGCGACAATGTCGCATTTCCCCACCTCGGCGCGCACGGTATAGCCCAGCGCTTCAAGGTGCGCCTTGACCGGGGCATACAGGTCGCTTTCAGAAATTGCCGCCGGCAAATCCTCGGCAGCGCCGGGCCGCAGCGGGACGACCGCTATGGCAGCACCTTCCCAGGGTTCATGATCCCGCCCGGATCGATCGCCGCCTTGATCCGCTGCATCAGGGCAAGTTCGGCGCCCCCGCGCCAGTCCGGCATCATGTACGGCTTCAGCTTGCCGATACCATGCTCCGCGGAAAAGCTGCCGTCGTACTCGCGGACAACCTCGTTGACCGCATCCATGATGGCATGGTCCTGGGCAAGGAATCCAGCCGCGTCGGACCCGACGGGCTGTTCGAGATTGAAATGAATATTGCCGTCGCCCATGTGGCCGAACGGAACGATACGTACACCGGGAAGAAGCTTTTCGCACGCAGCAGTAGCCTTGCGGATGAAAGCGGGCACTTTCGAGACCGGAACGGAAACATCGTTCTTGACGCTCGCGCCTTCACGCTTTTGCGCCTCGGAGTGTTCCTCCCGCAGTTTCCAGATGGCTGCCCGTTGTGCATCCGACTCGGCAATCGCGGCATCCTTGATGATGTCGTCGTGCAGCGCATGTTCAAGGATCTCTTCCAACATCGTGCGCAGGCCGGCGCTGGGGCGCGGCGAGGCCAGCTCGACCAGGACATAGAACGCCGTGGCGGATTCCAGCGGCAGGGCAGCACCCGGAATGTGCTTCAGGACGAAGGACATCCCAAGGCCCGACATCAGCTCGAACGCGCTGATCGACGCAGCGTCGTGTGCCTGGAAGCGCGTGAACAAGGTCAGCGCCGCCTCCGGTGTTTCCACCCCGCACAGGGCGACGGCAATTTCCTTCGGCTGGGGCGCGAGTTTCAGAACGGCCGCCGTGATGATACCAAGCGTGCCCTCGGAACCGACGAACAACTGGCGCAGGCAGTAACCGGTGTTGTCCTTGCGCAGCCGGCGCAGACCGTTCCAGATGGTGCCATCTGGCAGAACAACCTCCAGACCCAGCACCAGATCACGCGCATTTCCGTAACGAACCGTGTTGTTGCCGCCGGCGTTGACCGCGAGCACGCCGCCGATCTGTGCGGTGCCTTCGGACGAAATCGACAGCGGCAGCAGGCATCCTTGTTCAGCGGCCGCAAGCTGGGCGGCCTTGAGGGTGACACCGGCCTCGATCGTCAATGTCATGTCCGCCGGGTCAAGCTCACGGATACGGTTCAGCCGTGCGGTGGAAAGGATCAGTTCAGAGCCATCCTCGTTCGGCACCGCACCACCCACCATGGAGGTGTTGCCGCCTTGGGGCACCACAGGCGTGCCGGACTCGGCGCAGAGCTTGACCACGCGGGCGAGCTCCTCGGTCGTGCCGGGGCGGATGACAGCCTGCGTGCGCCCCTGATAAAGCCGGCGCCAGTCCTCGCTGTAGGGCGCGGTGTCTGAAGTCGCCGTAAGAATGCCGCGGTCCCCGACAATGGCGCGGATGGCATTCAGCAGATTGGCGGCCGGTAGGGCAGTGTCGGGCATGAGGCAAGGTCCTTTCCTTCGGAAGGTTTACCCTGAGCAGCAGCGGGCCGCCATAGTGTGTCTCACCGGCAGCGAGCGGCTACAGTGCGTGTTGCTGGCTTGTCTGGTTCAGCCAAGTCGACCGATAGAATGCAGCAACCGCTCCCGTGTAGCCCATGCTGTCCAGACTCAGGCTGTCCTGCTCAATGACTTGCGGTCATCCCGCCGCAGGCCATCAGCAATTTCAGCAGGACAGGTCGGCGCCGACACGCCTTCCCGCTCCCTTCGGCGTCCCCACACCGGCTGGCATCGCCGATGCAGCTTCGGACGCCGCTTCATGTTGCCCTGCGGCTGCTGGCGACAGGAACTACGCCGGGATGCATACCGGCATCGATTTGATGCCCCGGATGAAGTTGGAATACACACGCTGCGGTTCCCCCATCACTTCGATCTTCGGGAAGCGCGTCAGGATTTCCTCCCACAGGATCTTCAACTGCAGCTCGGCCAATCGATTGCCCACGCAACGATGGATGCCAAATCCAAACGACAAATGCTGCCGCGGCCGGGCGCGGTCGATAATGAACGTCTCCGGGCTGTCAATCGCGTCCGGGTCGCGATTGCCGGAAATGTACCACATCACGACCTTCTCCCCCGCCTTGATGCGCTGCTCGCCGAGTTCAGTGTCCCGCGACGTGGTGCGCCGCATGTGGATCACCGGGGTCTGCCAGCGGATGACTTCCGACACCGCGCTGTCCACCAGGCCGGGATTGGCCTGCAGCTTGTCGTATTCAGCCGGGAACTGGTTCAGCGCATAGAGGCCGCCGGTCATGGAGTTGCGGGTGGTGTCGTTGCCGCCAACGATCAGCAGCGCCAGGTTGCCCATGAATTCCTTCAGCGGCATGTCCCGGGTTGCAGCGCCGTGCGCCAGCATCGACAGCAGGTCGAACTTCGGCGGCGCGTCGCGGCGCTCATTGAACAGCCGGCTCATGTATTCGGCCATCCCCTTCAGAACGTCGAATCGTTCCTGTTCGGAATGAACCGGTGCGTCGGGTGCATTGACGTTGCAGATCGCGACGTCGGACCAGTAGGTGAGCTTCGCCCGCTCCTCGAACGGGAAGTCGAACAGCGTGGCCAGCATCATCGTGGTCAGCTTGATCGAAACCTCCTGCACCCAGTCGAACGTCTCGCCACGCGGCAGCGCGTCCAGCACGATGCGGGTGCGCTCGCGAATCAGTGGCTCCATGTTGGCTAGATTGGCGGGTGCCACGATCGGGCTGGCGACCTTGCGCTGGTCGTCGTGGCGCGGCGGGTCCATGCGGATGAAGCTGGGCCGAGCAAGGTCCTTCGGCTGATCTTCGATCTGAATGCCGCCGATCTCGTTGGAGAATACCTCGTGATGCACTTCGCAGTGCATGATGTCCTTGTACCTGGACACCGCCCAATATGGGCCATACGGGCTGTCGGGCACATACTTGATCGGGGCTTCGCGGCGCAGCCGGTCGAAATACGGGCGCCACGTGTCGTCCTGGTAAAGCTTGGGGTCGGAGACGTCGAACTGGTCCAGCGGTAATGTCGAAGGGTCGATATTGACGGGCGCGTTCATTTGTTCCTCCCTTACTTGCGGGTAGCGCAGCACGAAGGACATGGCAGCGTCAACGCAAACGTGGAATACAGCCCTGGAAAGCATCAGAATACTTGGGCAGATTGGTGGGATGGAAGCGACAGAACATCTTCGGATAGCAGCCGGCGCCGCACGCGCGGCCGGGCACGTGCTGGCGCGCAGCAGCGCGGCCACGCGCAATGGCGCGCTGGCAGCGATGGCGGACGCCCTGCGCGACGACATGCGGGCGATCCTGGCGGCGAACGCGCTTGATGTGGGCGGTTACCTCGGGACCGCTGCGTTTCTTGATCGCCTGACCTTGACCGAGGCAAGGGTCGAGGCGATGGCCCGTGGGTTGGAGGAGGTTGCGGCCCTGCCGGACCCGCTGGGCCGCGCCCTGGCCGACTGGACCCGCCCGAACGGGCTGCGCATCCAGCGTGTCGCCACACCGATCGGCGTGATCGGTATGATCTATGAGAGCCGGCCCAATGTCGGCGCTGACGCCTCGGCATTGTGCCTGAAATCGGGAAACGCGGTCATCCTGCGCGGCGGTTCGGATAGTGCGAACAGCGCCCAGGCGATCAATGTGGCACTGCAGCGTGGCCTGGCGGCATCCCGACTGCCGGAGGCCTGTGTCCAGGTAGCCCCCAATTCCGACCGCGCCTACGTGGCAGCAATGCTGGCGGGGGCCGGATTGCTCGACCTCATCATCCCGCGCGGCGGCAAGTCCCTGGTGGAACGCGTGCAGCGGGAGGCCAGGGTGCCGGTCCTGGCGCACGCGGAAGGGCTGAACCACACCTATGTCCACGCCGCCGCCGATCCGGTCATGGCACGCCGGATCGTCGCCAATGCAAAGATGCGGCGGACCGGCGTATGCGGCGCTACCGAGACCCTGCTGATCGACCGGACGGTTGCGCCAGCCCTGCTGCCGCTGCTGGTCGACGACCTGAGGGCCTTGGGCTGCGACTTTCGCGCCGATACAGCGGCGCGCGAAATCCTGGCATGGCTGCCGGCTGCCGAATCCACCGACTTCGACACCGAGTGGCTGGACGCCATATTGTCGATTGCCGTGGTCGATGGGATCGATGGGGCGCTTGCCCACATCGCGGCGCATGGCAGCGAGCATACAGATGCCATCGTCACCGAGGATGCCGCGGCGGCTGAACAATTCCTGCGCGGCGTCGACAGTGCGGTTGCGCTGTGGAACGCCTCGACCCAGTTCTGCGACGGCGGAGAGTTCGGCTTCGGCGCCGAGATCGGGATCGCCACCGGCCACATCCATGCCCGCGGCCCGGTGGGGCTGGAGCAGCTGACGACGTACCGCTATGTCGTCCGCGGGTCAGGTCAGGTCCGACCCTGAACACGATGACAGCGGCGGCCGACCCGATACCGCGATTTGGCGACCGTCGGCGTATGCGGGTCGGGCTGCTGGGCGGCTCGTTCAACCCGGCGCATGAGGGCCATCGACACGTCGCGGAGCTAGCCATGCGGCGGCTGCGGCTGGATCAGGTGTGGCTGGTGGTGTCGCCGGGAAATCCGTTGAAGCCGGCCATCGGGATGGCGCCGTTCGATCAGCGGCTGGCCGCGGCAATGGGCATCGCCGACGGGCGCCGGGTGCTGGCCACCGGGATCGAGGCAGCGTTCAAAACACGCTACACGGTTGACACGATGCGTGTCTTGTTGCGGCGATTTCCGCTCATACGCTTCGTCTGGGTCATGGGGGCGGACATCCTGCTGCAACTGCCACGCTGGCGCCGATGGGGTGACATCGTGCGGCGGCTGCCATTCGTCGTGCTGCCGCGCCCGCGATATTCCAATCGGGCGCTTGCGGGACAGGCAGCGCATCGGCTACGCGCTGCGCGCCGGCCGGTTCGGCAGGCCGCATTGCTGCCGGGTGCCGCGCCGGGTTGGGTGTTCCTGCCGGTTCGGCAGAATGCCGTGTCTGCGACTGCCATCCGCCAAGCCGCAAAAGGAACCGTGTTATAACCAAGTCGCCGAAGATCGCCGCCTCACCGGCCCGGCACAAGCCGGTGCCACGCAAGACGACCGCACAGCCAAAGCTGGTGGAGGCCGGCAGCGTGCCAGGCAGTCCACGCAAGAAGACGATCGCCGCCGGGCCCAAGAAGCCGGCTGCCGGTCCCCGAACGAAGAAGCTGAAGACGGAGGCGTCGGAGCTGGATCGTTTGCAGGGCGTGATCGTGACCAGTCTTGAAGACGACAAGGCGGAGAACGTGGTCACGATGGACCTTGCCGGGAAGGCGATGTTCTGCGACCGCATGGTCATCGCCTCCGGGCTGGCGGATCGGCAGATCACCGCGATGGCGCAACATCTCAGTGAGAAACTGAAGGAAGCCGGCCTGAAACGCGTGCAGGTCGAGGGCGCGGGCGGATCGGACTGGGTATTGATCGACGCCGGCGACATCGTGGTGCATCTGTTCAAGCCCGACGCGCGGACGATGTACGCGCTGGAGAAGATGTGGGGCGACGATCTGGACGAGGCGGTATAGCGACGCCGGCGGGCGGTCTGTGAATTGGAAACCGCGCAGCCCCAATAATATAGATCAGCGACAAGATTGCGTTCGTCTTGGTTGGTCCGGACGTTACGCGCGCCGCCCTGGCGTGGCGGCGGTTCGCGATGTGACTGAAATACCGGTCGGCTGCCATTGTCGGTTCAGGGTGCTGCGCCGTGTGTGACGGCAGGCTCGCAGGTGATCGGGAAATTCACCGAGTTCGCGATGAAGCAACGCCGGTGTGCGTCGTGATGCAGGTGTACCGCCTTATCAAGATCGTCACCGGTGCGGATGACGACCTGCGGGCGGAGCACCGAACCGATAAAGCGGCCCGCGCCATTCGGGTCTTCCTGCATGATGCCTTCCGCATCGTCACGATAGCTCAGCACCGATATGCCGGCGGCGCTGCACAGATGCAGATACCATAATTGGTGGCAGCTGGAGATCGAGGCAACAAGCAGCTCCTCGGGATTCCAGCGGGTGGGGTCGCCGCGGAAGGCGGGGTCGGATGATCCGGGGATCGGCAGCTTCACGCCGGCGGAAATTGTGTGGTCACGATCGTAACCAGTGTAAGTTGTAGTTCCGGCGCCGCTATTGCCGACCCATTCTACTTGCACGCTATAGCGGTGTTGTTTTCCTGCCACGAACGCACATCCTTTCTGTGAACCAACCGATCAATTGAACCAGTTGGCTATCAACCCGTTTCAGCCCGTATTAGGACGTAAGGGAGGGTTTCGGTAAAGATTCCAGCCTCGGCCCACCAATGTATGTGACCTTCGTCGGCCGGGAATTAGGATTTACAGTTGCAAAGATCGAAAGTATTTCAACCGAATCGCGCCCGTGCATCGGTATGTATTGCTGTGCGATCACAGAAACGTTCTTTGCGATAAGAAATCTAATCCGATATAGATACGACCTAACAACATCATCGTGAGGTAATTACAATGTCGGCTGCACGACCCATTCTGATCGTGGAGGATGACGATGCGCTCCGGCAGGTATTGGCGGATCAAGTTGAATCCAGCGGCGTCTACCAGTCCTTCGAAGCAGCCACCCTCGACGAAGCGAGCAAGCAGCTCGGTGCGACAGAGGCGCGCTTTGACTCCATAATCCTCGACGTCAACCTGCCGGACGGGGACGGCCGCGACTTCTGCGCCCGCATCCGCAAGCAGGGCCACACTATGCCAATCATCATGCTGACCGGAGCATCCGAGGAAGGCGATGTCGTGAGCGGCCTGAACGCCGGCGCCAACGACTACATTGCCAAGCCGTTCCGGGTGAATGAGCTGCTGGCTCGCCTCCAGGCCCAACTTCGGCTGTTTGACACCAGCGAGGACGCGGTGTTCACCATCGGCCAATACACCTTCCGCCCAGCGGCAAAGTTGCTGATCAGCGCAGACAAGAAACAGCGCCTGCGCCTGACGGCGAAGGAAGTCGACATCCTGAAGTTCCTCTATCGCCACGCCAACAAGGTGGTGCCGCGGCAAATGCTGCTCGACGAGGTTTGGGGCTACAATGCCGGCGTCACGACCCACACGCTGGAGACCCACGTCTATCGCCTGCGGCAGAAGATCGAGGCCGATCCGGCCAACTGCCGGCTGTTGATGACCGCGCCCGGCGGTTACAAGCTGGACCCGACCCCCGTCTGAAGTCGCGCGCCATGGTCCAAGGCCCGGGCTATGGCGCCATCGCCGTCCAGAGCGTGAAGTGTGTCTGGACACAGCAATTCCGGTGTGCGACCCATCCGCAGCGAAGCTCGCAGCGAGGCACCGGCCATGGCACACGTCCACTATAAAGTCGTTCAGCACGATGGCGGTTGGGCCTACACGCTGAACGGCGTCTTCTCAGAACCGTTTCAAGACAAGGCGCACGCCTTGGCCGCCGCCCGCCGCGTGGCGGCGGAGCAGCGCATCCCCGGCGAAACCACCCGCATCGAATTTCAGGACAGCGAGGGAAGCTGGCATGTCGAGCTGTCCGAAGGCGACGATCGCCCCGAGGCCGACGTCGAGCCCTGACATCGTCGACCGCGCTCAACGCGTCGTCTGAACAAGTACGGCAATCGGCAGCGGCACCTGCCGTGTCAGGCCACCGCGCCATGGCTAAACGGGCAGAATGACAAAGTTGCTCGTTTCAAACGACAAGATTGCGCGCGCTGACGGTTCACACTCGCCCTGAAACCGCTAAGGTGCCTGCAGGAGACGCCATCATGCCGATGCCACCGAACAACCCGCCTGAAGCCCCGCCGCCGGCATCACCGCCCGACCAGGCGCCCGGCGGCCCAGCCGAAACGCCCATTCCCCCACCGCTCATTCCGCCGGAGCCGTCTCAGCCGCACACGCCCCCAGGCCCCATCATCGCAGCAGGTCTAACCAGCCCCTAATCGCCCGGCCCTCTATAGCCTGGGCCCCCAATCGCCCGGCCCCCAATAGTCTGGGCGCCAACAACCCAAGCCCCTACGGCCCAGGGCTCAATAGCCCGCACCGCGGTCCACCACCTCCCGCAGCGGTCGGCCGTCGAGGAAACGCTCCAGGTTATCGACAAACAGCTTCGCAACGATGCTGTCGCGCTGCGGATGCGGGCCGCCGACATGCGGCAGCACCAGGATGCCATCGGTGGTCCAGAACCGGTGTTCCTTCGGCAGCGGTTCCTGCCGGAAGACGTCCAGCACCGCCCCCGCGATCCGCTTGGACTGCACGGCCGCGATCAGATCGTCATCGCGGATCAGGTGCCCGCGGCCGAAATTGAGCAGCCATGCACTCGGCTTCATCTGCGCCAGCCGCTCCGCGTCCATGAAATTCTCCGTCTCGGCCGTCGCCGGCAACAGCAGCAGCACGAAGTCGGATTGCGCCATCACCTCCCCACTCCGCTCCGCCGGCAGCACCTCCGCGAGTCCTGGCATTGGGGCCGGGCGTCGCTTGGTCCCGATCACCCGCATGCCAAGGGCGGTTGCCAGCCGCGCGACTTCCTGCCCAATGGCGCCAAGACCGATGATGCCCAGTGTCTGCCCGTTCAGCGGTGTTGCGATGCGCTGCCGCCACAGGCTCTGCTTCTTGTCCTGCTCGATCGCGGCGAACGGCTTGGTGATGTGGAACAGCGCGCCCAGGATGTTTTCCGGCATCGATTCCCGATGCGTGCCGCGGGCGCATGTCAGGGTCAGGCCAGCCGGCAGGTCCGGCAGCGCCAGCCAGCCCTCCACACCCGCGGTCAGCGACTGCGCCCATTGCAGGTTGGGCATCGTCGGCAGCAACCCGGCCGGAACCCCAATGGCGAGCATCGCATGGGTCTGTTGCCGCTGCGCGGCCGACGGCGTCTCCGTGCGCCTCAGCGTCTGCACCGCGACGCGTTCGGCGAGGCCGGCGCGCTGGATGGCATCGATGTAGGCATCCGGCGTATCGGTCCACAATAAAAGGTTCGGGGTATTGCGCATTTGGGGCTCCGGCGACGATCAGGTCCCACGTTAAAACGGTTTCGGCCAAACCACCATGGCGCAGGGCGCCACAGCCATCGCCGTTCCGCCACCAGCCCGCTTCCCTCGCAGCCCATTCCCGCACAGTCCGTTCCTTGACAGTCCGGTGACCCACCGCTACGCCCCCGCGCCTATCCTACCAGTCCGTAACTCTGCGAGAGACACAGCGCCATGGCGGTCAACGCGTTCATCTTCCCGGGCCAGGGCAGCCAGGCTGTCGGCATGGGCCGCGACCTCGCCGCGGCCTTCGCCGCCGCGCGCGACGTGTTCCAGGAGGTCGACGAGACCCTGAAGCAGAAGCTGTCGAAGCTGATGTTCGAAGGCCCGGCCGAGGAACTGATCCTGACCGAGAACACCCAGCCGGCTTTGATGGCGCACTCGCTGGCAGTGCTGCGGGTGCTGGAGCGGGAGGGCGGCACCACGCTGCAACGCAAGGCTTTGGTCGTGGCCGGTCACTCGCTGGGTGAATACACCGCGCTGGCCGCGTCCGGCGCGTTCACCGTGGCGGATGCCGCAAGGCTGCTGAAGCTGCGTGGCCAGGCGATGCAGAAGGCGGTTCCGGCGGGCCTCGGCGCAATGGCCGCATTGCTGGGCGCCGATATGGCCCAGGCGGCGGAAATCTGCAGCGAAGCCGCGGTCGTGCCGGAATCCGGCGGCAAGGAAGTCATCCAGCCCGCCAACGACAATGGCAGCGGCCAGGTGGTCATCTCCGGCCATCGCACCGCGATTGAGCGTGCGATCGAGATCGCCCGCACCAAGGGCGTCAAGCGTGCCATGCTGCTGCCGGTGTCCGCGCCGTTCCATTGCGCCCTGATGGGTCCGGCCGCCGAGGCGATGGCCGAGGCACTGGAAAAGACCGCCCCAGGGGCTCCATGTGTCCCGCTGGTGGCGAATGTGTCGGCCAAACCTGAATCCGATCCTGGGCGAATCCGCGACCTGCTGATACAGCAGGTGACGGCAACGGTGCGCTGGCGGGACTGTGTCGAGGCGATGACCACAATGGGGGTCGACCGATTTATTGAACTCGGTGCCGGCAAGGTGCTGACAGGGCTCATAAAGCGTATCGCACCGGATGCCTCCGGCGCCGCAGCCGGCACACCGGCGGAGATCGAGGCGGTGCTGAAGAGTCTCTAAGGGAGGGGAAGACGCCGATGTTCCGATTGGACGGCAAGGCGGCATTGATCACAGGCGCTTCAGGCGGCATCGGAGCCGCGATCGCCCGCGCACTGCATGCCCAGGGCGCCACGGTCGTGCTGTCCGGAACCCGGCGGGACGCGCTGGAGGCAGTGGCGATCGCACTGGGCGAACGGGCGCATGTCTGCCCTGCCGACCTGCGCGACGCCTCGGAACCAGATGGGCTGATCGAAACGGCGGAAAAAGCGGCCGGGCCACTCCATATACTGGTGAACAACGCGGGCATGACGCGCGACATGCTGGCGCTGCGGATGTCCGACCAGGATTGGCAGGGTGTCCTCGATGTCGACCTGTCGGCACCGTTTCGCCTGGCGCGGGCGGCCCTGCGCGGCATGGTGCGCCGTCGGGCTGGGCGGATCATCAACATTTCCTCGATCGTCGGCTCCACCGGCAACGCCGGCCAGGCCAACTACGCCGCGGCAAAAGCCGGGCTGGTGGGCATGACCAAGGCACTGGCGCAGGAAGTCGCCTCACGCGGGATCACCATCAACGTCGTCGCGCCCGGCTTCGTGGTGACCCCGATGACCGATGCGCTGGCCGAAGCGCAGCGGACCAAGCTTACCGACTCAATTCCCCTGAAGCGGCTTGGGCAGCCGGAGGACATCGCCGCCGCGGTCACCTATCTGGCCTCCGATGAGGCTGGGTGGGTCACTGGCGCCACACTGCACGTCAATGGCGGCATGGCGATGATCTAGGCATAGACGTGACAGCCCGTCGCCCTTTCCCGGCTTTGGGAAACCATGCTAAGCGCCGGCACGCTATGTCTGGCGCGGGCTCGCTTCGTGAACCGGGACAAGGCGCCGGTCAGGAAGAAGGCCGGACAATGACCATAACCGAACAGTAGTTCAGGAGTAGCGGACCCAATGAGCGAGATTGCGGACAAGATTAAGCGGATCGTCGTGGAACATCTTGGTGTGGATGAAGCCAAGGTGACCCCTGAAGCGTCATTTATCGACGACCTGGGCGCGGACAGCCTGGACACGGTCGAACTGGTGATGGCGTTTGAAGAGGAATTCAACGTTGAGATCCCCGAAGATGCGGCGGAAAAGATCGCAACCGTCAAGGACGCGATCGACTACATCGAAAAGCAGAAGCAGTAATTCCTGCATTCTGACCAGCGTGAAAGGCCTGCGGTGATGCGGCGTGTGGTGGTGACGGGCATGGGGATCGCCTGTCCCCTCGGTGTGGGCGTGGAACACGTCTGGCGCCGACTGATCAATGCGGAATCCGGTATCGGCCCGATTACGGCGTTCGATCCAAAGGATTCGCCCTGCCAGGTGGCGGGGCAGATCCCGCCCGGTGTCCGGGCGTCCGGCGGCCTTGATATCAACGAGTGGGTCCCGGTCAAGGACCAGAAGAAGATGGACCGCTTTATCCATCTGGCCATGGTGGCAGGCACCGAGGCGGTCGAGGATTCCGGCTGGGTCCCCCAGACCGAGGAGGATCGTGATGCCACCGGCGTGATGATCGGGTCCGGAATCGGCGGCCTCGAAACCATCTACAACGCCTCCATCCAGGTCCATGAGGGCAAGGCTCGGCGTCTTTCGCCGTTCTTTATTCCGTCCGCGCTGGGCAACCTGGCTTCCGGCCATTTGTCGATCAAGTTCGGCTTCAAGGGCCCGAACCATTCCGTCGTCACGGCCTGTGCCACTGGTGTACATGCCATCGGGGACGCATCGCGCCTGATCGGGTTCGGCGATGCCGACGTGATGCTCGCGGGCGGGGCCGAGGCCACTGTCTGCGAACTTGGCATCGCCGGCTTCTGCGCGTCGCGGGCTTTGTCCACCGCCTTCAACGACCGCCCGGGGGCGGCGTCGCGCCCGTGGGACAAGGACCGCGACGGCTTCGTGATGGGTGAGGGCTCAGGCTGCCTGGTGCTCGAAGAATACGAGCACGCCCGTAGGCGCGGTGCGAAAATCTATGCCGAGGTGTCCGGTTACGGCATGTCGGGCGACGCCCACCATATCACCGCCCCAGCCGAGGGGCATGATGGCGCGTACCGTTCGATGCGGGCGGCGATGCGCAGCGGCGGGTTCGGGCCCGGCGACATCCAGTATGTCAACGCCCATGGCACCTCCACGCCACTCGGTGACGACCTGGAGCTGGAGGCGGTCGAGCGGCTTTTCGGCGACACCGCGCGTGGATTGGCGATGTCGTCGACCAAGTCGGCCACCGGCCATCTCCTCGGCGCCGCCGGGGCGATCGAGGCGGTGTTTTCCATCCTCGCGATTCGCGACGGCGTGGCGCCCCCGACGCTGAACCTCGATGAACCGAGCCGGGAGAGTGTGATCGATCGGGTCGCCAAAGTGGCGCAGGAACGGCGAATTCGGGTGGCGTTGTCGAATAGCTTCGGATTTGGGGGCACCAACGCCTCTGTCATCTTCCGCGCCTCCTGACTCGCAGCCAAAGCGGCGGTCATGGCTCAAGCAGGGCGCACTGAGCCTCCTGCTTGCGGCTGCGTTTTGCGGCGCTGCGATTGTCGGGCACCAACGGTGGGACGAAACACTCCAGGCGCCGGGTCCGCTGGCCGAAGCGCGGGCGGTCGTCGTGCCGCGCGGGGGCGTCAGCCAGGTCGCAACGTCACTGGCCGCGAATGGTGTCGTGCTCCCTCAGCCTCTGCTGTTCCGCGCCGCGGTCTGGCTGACGCGCGGCGAAGGCGCATTGCACGCGGCTGAATTCCTGTTTCCCCCTCATGCGTCGGTCAGGCAGGTGCTGGCCATCCTGCGGTCGGGGCATCCCGTCGCGCATCACCTGACGATTGCCGAGGGGCTCACGGCGCGCCAGATCATCGCCGAACTGGCCCGCGCCGAGGCCACAACCGGCGAAGTCAAGGCGATCGACGAAGGCTCCGTGCTGCCGCAGACCTATGAATATGAATATGGTGCCGACCGGGCTGCGCTGATCGCCCGTGCCAGGACGGCGATGGACAAGGCACTGGCGGCGGCCTGGGCGGATCGGGCGCCAGGATTGCCGCTCTCCAGCCCCCGCGACGCGCTGATCCTGGCCAGCATCGTCGAGCGGGAAACCGCCAAGCCGGAGGAGCGGGCCCATATCGCGGCGGTCTACCTCAATCGTCTGCGGCAGGGGATGAAGCTGCAGGCCGACCCGACCGTGGTCTACCTGGCCAGCAACGGGGCAGGGGTTCTGGATCACCGGCTGACGCGGGCGGAACTCGGGCGCGACGACCCGTTCAATACCTATCGCAGCGTCGGCTTGCCGCCGGCTCCGATCTGCTCGCCCGGCCTGGACAGCTTGCTGGCGGTGCTTCATCCGGCAGCAAGCGACGATCTGTTTTTTGTTGCCGACGGAACCGGCGGGCATGTGTTCTCGCGCAACTACGAGGCTCACGACGCCGCCGTCGGGCGCTGGCGCGCGCTGGCCCCACGCGCCACCCAGGACTGAAAAGGCCAAGCCTGACGAAGACCGGGCCTGAAGAAGACCTGGACTAAAAAAGGTCGGGACTGAAGAAGACCAGGATTGAGGAAAACCGGCAGTCTGTCCCAGACCCGCCAAAACGCCGCGGCACGGTTCGTGATCCGGAAAAAGCCCTTACCTGCTTTCAGCGCGCCTACTCGTATGCTTCGATAAACCGGCGCAGCAAAGGATGGGTCATGTCGTCATCAGCATCGGGGATTGCGACCACTGGACCGACCGAGGAGCAGAGCCGCAAGGCGATCTATGCCGCGACCATCGGCAACATCATGGAATGGTATGATTTCGGCGTCTTCGGCTTTTTGGCCGGTTCCCTGGCGCTGAATTTCTTCCCCAGGGAGGATCCCCGCACTGCGTTGCTGAACACCTTCCTGATCTTCGGCGTCGGCCTGATCTTTCGGCCCCTCGGCGGCATCGTCATCGGCCGGCTGGGCGACCGGCGAGGCCGCAAGCCGGCCCTGATCCTGACCATCCTGATGATGGCGGCCGCCACCGTGATCATCGGCATCCTGCCAACCTACTCGTCGATCGGGGTGCTGGCACCGATCCTGCTGCTGCTCGCCCGCCTGTTGCAGGGCTTCTCCACCGGCGGTGAGTGGGGTGGGGCGACAGCGTTCATGGCGGAGTGGTCGGTCGAAGGCAAACGTGGCCTCTACACCAGCTTCCAGCAAATGTCCGTCGCCGGTGGCGGCCTGCTGGGCGTCGGGTTGTCGGCGCTGCTGACGTCCTCGCTCGGCGGCGAGGCGATCAACGACTGGGGCTGGCGGATCCCGTTCCTGCTGGGCGGGCTGTTCGGCCCGATCGGGCTGTGGCTGCGCCGAGAGGTGGAGGAGACTCCGCCGTTTCGTGAAACGCTGGCCGAGGGTGAGGCGGCGGAGGCCTCCACACTCGGCCACGCGGCGCAGGCATTCGGCTTCACCATCCTCTGGACCGTATCGTATTATGTGTTCCTGACATACATGCCGACATACACGCGCACCCAACTGCATTTGACGGCGGCGCAATCGCTGTGGGCATCGACCGCCAGCCTGCTGGCTCTGGTGGTGCTGGTGCCGCTGATGGGGGCGCTGTCGGACAGGATCGGACGAAAGCGGCTTCTGCTCACGTCATGTGTCCTGTGCTTCGTCCTGCCGATCCCCACCTTCTACGTGCTGACGCAAGGCTATGGTTTCTTCAGCGTGGTGTTGATCCAGATCGTTTTCGCCTTTGCGATCTCGTTGTTCTCGGGTCCCGGCCCCGCAGCGATAGCGGAGATCTTCCCGACGCGTGGCCGGTCCACCTGGATGTCGTCGTCCTACGCCCTGGCAGTGGCGATCTTCGGGGGCTTTGCGCCGTTCATCTCGCAGTGGCTGATCGATATCACCGGCTCGAAAATGGCGCCGACGGCCTACGTGATGGCGGCCGCGGCGATTAGTTTCATTACCATTGCCGGATTGCGGGAAACCGCGCATCGACCACTGCGATGAAAGGTTCAGCCATGCCCGACGACGTGCCGATCCTGCTCTCCCGCGATATGGCGGGGGCGCAGGCGCTCGAACCCGGGCGCCTGTCAACGCTGCTGATGCGGCACGGCTCGATGGAACTGCGATGGTATGCGCCGAAGGAGGCCGACACGCAGACCCCGCACGACCGTGATGAGGTCTATGTCGTCGTGGCCGGGCGCGGCTGGTTCACCCGCGGGGATGACCGCGTTGCATTTCGTCCCGGCGATGCGTTATTCGTTGCCGCCGGCCAGTCGCACCGGTTCGAAAGCTTCACCCCGGACCTGGCGCTATGGGTGATCTTCTATGGTCCGGTCGGCGGCGAATCCCATGCTGCCGTTCCGGGCTGAAACCCCTCCTGAGGCGCGTCGCCGATCGCTGCGCGATTCGGACGCAGGAACCTCATCGCGCCTTTGTTTCGGCATCTTTTTCTGCTAGAGCAACATCACCCTGAAGGAACAGGCAGGGTGATAAAATTACCCGTTCAAATAACAGATTGGGCGCACTAACTGTTTATAGTGGGCCTGCAAGCGCTCCAGGCTCAGGTTGACTACGCCCAAGGCGAAGCCGTCCACATCCGGACGCCGCCAACCCTTTTTCATGAAGATCCTGATGGGCTCAAAGACCTCGCCGCCCCGCGACGCCGTGGCGGCTCCCGATCGTAGAACATTGCTTGCCGGCCTGGCGCGGTTCCAGGCACCTTCAACGCATCGAAGCATCCTGCAACTCGTCCTAACCGCCATGCCGTATGCGGCCTTGGTCGGTTTCATGTACTATGCCTACTACCACATCTCCCCCTGGCTGAGCCTCGCGCTGGCGTTGCCGGCAGCCGGCTTTGTGGTGCGGCTGTTCATCATCCAGCACGATTGCGGGCACGGAGCCTATTTCAAGGCGGCCTGGGCAAACGAACTTGTCGGCTGGCTGTGCAGCATGACCACCTACACGCCTTATGCGCTGTGGCGTCGTCATCATTCCCTGCACCATGCGGTCTGGAACAATCTCGACAAGCGGCCTGGCGGTGGCGATATCTATTCCGGCTGCCTGACACTGGCGGAGTACCAAGCATTGTCGCCAATGCGGCAACGGTTCTATCGGGTGGCGCTGCATCCCCTGGTGTCGCAACTGCTGCTGCCGCCGGTGGTATTCATCCTGCTCCATCGCGTCCCGTTCGACACCCCAAAGGGCTGGCGGAAGGAGCGTCTCAGCGTCTACCTGACCAATCTGGTCATCGGCTCGTTCCTGCTGACCATGATCCTGTTGTTGGGCTGGGAACCGGTGTTGCTGGTGCAGCTGCCGGTGATCGTGATGGCCTCCATCATCGGCGTCTGGCTCTTCTCCGTCCAACACCGGTTCGAGCATTCGCTTTGGGCGCGTCAAACCGACTGGACCGCGGCCGGGGCGGCGCTGCATGGCAGTTCGTGGTTACGGCTGCCTTGGGTGCTGCAGTGGTTCACCGGCAATATCGGCTTCCACCACGTGCATCATCTGATGCCGCGGGTGCCGAACTATCGCCTTCAGGCGGCCCATCGGGCGGACCCGGCGCTGGCCGCCAACGTAACCGGCCTTACCCTCTGGCAGGCGTTGCGGGCACCGACCTTCACCCTGTGGGATGAGGCGCGCGGCGCAATGGTGCGGTTTCCCCGGCGTCGTTCCAAATAGTGTCGGTCAGGACTTTACCGCCCTGCCTGAACAGGCGGGGTGGTTAAAGCCTCACCTGGCAACACCGCGCCCCGGCGGGCCATCCGAGGCCTCCTGTTCGGCAGCCTCGATGCCCGCTGCGTCGCCTTTGGGCGTCGGCGCCGGCCCCTTGGTGTCGCCCTTTTCCGCCTGCTTCAGGCCTTGACGCGTCTGCCCCGTCACCGCCGCGTCGGGCTGCTTCCTGTTCGGGGTGGTATCGCTCATTCTTCTCTCCAGCGGATCTCGTCCAACAACGCCGCGCCTGCGTTGTGGTGGTCGGCCCAACACGATGGTTTGAAACCTGATCTGGCGGGCACGTGTCGGTGCAACAAGCGGGGCTTAATGAGGATCGCCACCTTTAACATCAACAACGTCAACCGGCGCCTGCCGAACCTGCTGGCCTGGCTGGCCGAGGCTGCACCCGATGTCGTCTGCCTGCAGGAATTGAAGGCCAGCAATGCTGATTTTCCGGCCGAAGCGATCCGCGACGCCGGCTACGGTGCGGTATGGCAGGGTCAGCGCACCTGGAACGGCGTGGCGATCCTTGCACGCGGGGCCGATCCGGTGCTGACCCGTCGCGCTCTGCCGGGTGACGTGGAAGACAAACAAAGCCGGTATATCGAGGCCGCGGTCGAGGGCGTATTGATCGGCTGTATCTACCTGCCGAACGGCAACCCCCAGCCGGGGCCGAAGTTCGCATACAAGCTGGCGTGGTTCGAGCGGCTGATCGCGCAAGCGGCCGAACTTCACGCAAGCGGACTGCCGGTCGTGCTGGCCGGAGATTACAATGTCGTTCCAACCGACCAGGACATCTATCCGTCCAAGTCGTGGACGAAGGATGCCTTGTTGCAACCGGAAAGCCGCGCCGCGTTTCAACGCCTGCTGGGCCAGGGCTGGACCGACGCCGTTCGGGCCTGCCATCCGACCGGCCCGGTCTACACCTTCTGGGACTACAAGCGCGATCGCTGGCCGCGGGATGCCGGGCTGCGCATCGACCACATCCTGCTGAGCCCCGCGGTGTCACAGCGCCTGACCGATGCGGGCGTGGACCGTGCAGTACGCGGTGAGCCCAACGCCAGCGACCATGCGCCGACATGGGTGCAGCTGGATCGCGCCCGGCCCAGGCGAAAGGGCCGTAAGCGCGCTTAGGATCAAACTTGATCCACGACCGCTGCGATCCGCCGATCCGGGTTATACTCGTCCACCGCCCGATTCGCGGCAGGCAACGGCGCAGGATCGCAGCCTCATGATCGCCCAACTGACCGGACGCGTGGATGCGCTCTCCGACGGCACCTGCGTCATTGACGTGGGCGGCGTCGGATACCTGGTGCAGGCTTCCTCGCGCACCTTGTCGGCACTGCCGCAATCCCCCGAAACTGCGAAGGTGCTGATCGAGACTCAGGTGCGCGAAGATGCCATCATTCTGTACGGTTTCGCCGATTCCGCTGAGCGTGACTGGTTCCGGCTGCTGACGACGGTCCAGGGGGTCGGTGGCAAGGTAGCCTTGGCGATCCTGTCTGCAATGGCCCCGCGCGACCTGATCGGCGCCATCGCGGCCGGCGACAAAGCCAGCCTGACACGCGCGCAGGGTGTCGGACCACGGCTCGCCGTCCGGCTGCTGACCGAGTTGAAGGACAAGACCGGCGCCATGCCGACCTCAAGCGGCGTGTCCTACGCCCCGATCGCGGCAGCCACACCGGCTGACGATGCCCTGTCGGCCCTGCTCAATCTGGGATATCGCCGAACCGAGGCGGCATCTGTGGTTGCGCAGGTTCTCGAACGACTGGGCGAGGGCGCGACCCTCGACGCGCTGATCCGTGACAGCCTCAAGATACTGGCACAAAGGGCCGCCGGATGAGCGGCAACCCGGATCGCGAAGTCTCCGCCGCCCGTCAGCCGGAGGATGCCGCCGAGGCTTCGCTGCGTCCGCAGACCCTGGCCGACTTCACCGGGCAAAAATCGTCGCGGGAGAATCTTGCGATATTCATCCAGGCTGCCCGCGATCGCGGCGACTCGCTGGATCATGTCCTGCTGCACGGTCCCCCCGGCCTGGGGAAAACCACCCTGGCGCAGATCGTTGCCCGTGAACTCGGTGTCGGCTTCCGTGCGACCTCAGGCCCGGTAATCGCCAAATCCGGCGACCTCGCCGCGATCCTGACCAACCTTCAACCCAGGGACGTCCTGTTTATCGACGAAATCCATCGCCTGCAGCCGGCTATTGAGGAAATCCTCTATCCCGCGATGGAGGACTTCCAGCTCGACCTGATCATCGGCGAAGGCCCCGCGGCGCGCAGCGTGCGCATCGACCTGCCGCCCTTCACCCTTGTCGGGGCAACCACACGCGCCGGCCTGCTGGCCACGCCGCTGCGCGATCGCTTCGGCATCCCGCTGCGCCTGGTCTTCTACACCCCGGAAGAACTCGGCCAGATCATCACCCGCGGCGCCCGCCTGCTCGGTCTGAAACTTACCGACGAGGGTGCTGCGGAAATCGCCAGCCGGTCACGCGGCACCCCGCGAATCGCTGGCCGGCTGCTGCGCCGGGTGCGCGATTTCGCCTCCGTCCAGGGCAATACCCCGGTTGATCGCGAAGTCGCCGACGCCGCCCTCAATCGCCTTGAAGTCGACCGTCTCGGCCTGGACTCGATGGACCGGCGCTATCTGCGGCGGATCGCTGAACACCATGCGGGCGGTCCGGTCGGCGTCGAAACGCTCGCAGCCGCCCTGGCGGAAGCCAGGGACACGCTGGAAGACGTCATCGAACCCTATCTGATCCAGGAAGGGCTGATCCTGCGCACCAGCCGCGGGCGCATGCTGGGCGAACCCGGCTGGCGGCACCTCAGCCTGAAGCCGCCCCGCTCAGGCGTGCCGCTGCTGGACATGCTCGGGGACGCGGAGCCGTGATGGTGGCGGATAAATGATTGCTCATCCGCAATCCATCCATCGTTACCCCTTGCGAGTGTATTACGAGGATACCGATGCAGGCGGCGTCGTCTACCATGCGACCTACCTCCGGTATGCCGAACGGGCCCGCACCGAGGCCCTGCGTGACGCGGGATTCCCCCATGCGCACCTGGTGGAACGATTCGGTCTGATGTTCGTGGTGCACCGCGCTGAAATAGACTATGTGCGCGCCGCGATACTCGACAATCTGCTGGTGGTTGAGACGGAAACAATGGACGTGGGCGGCGCAACTGTTTTACTGCGCCAGACCGTGCGCGGCCCCGATGGGATCTGCGCAAGGCTGAGCGTCAAGCTCGCCTGTGTCCGAATCGGTGCCAACAAGCCGGCCCGGATCCCGCCCGAATGGCGGGACGCGCTGGATGGCTTGCGCGGTGACGTCGATGGATAGCCGCACGCGACGCGATGTCGCGGTGGCGATCAAAGTGGGGGATTAGGCAGTGGATCGGGCAGTGGACGCGGTAAATCTCGGGACGGCGAACGGCGACCTGTCGCTGTGGGGCCTGTTCATGCAAGCCGACATCGTCGTCAAACTGGTGATGATCGGCCTGCTGGGCGCCAGCGTGTGGGTCTGGGCCGTGGTGTTCGAGAAATGGACCACCCTGCGCAAGATCAACAAGGAGGCCGATGCGTTCGAAGATCGTTTCTGGTCCGGCGGCAGCCTTGATGAATTGTTCGACCGCGAAGGCACCAACCCCAACCACCCGATGGCCGCGGTGTTCGCAGCCGCGATGGGCGAGTGGCGCCGCTCCGTCCGTGTCGCCGGTGCCGACATCTCCCACACCAGCGTGCGCGAACGAATTGATCGGGCAATCACCGTGACGGTGCAACGGGAGATGGACCGAATCGAGCGTTGGATGATCTTTCTCGCCAGCGTCGGTGCGACAGCGCCATTTGTCGGGCTGTTCGGAACGGTCTGGGGGATCATGCACTCGTTTTCTGCCATCGCAGCCATGCACAACACCAACCTCGCGGTCGTCGCCCCCGGCATCGCGGAGGCATTGTTTGCCACCGCCATCGGCCTGGTAGCGGCGATCCCCGCCGTGCTGGCCTACAACCAGATCAGCAACAGCTTGTCCCGTTTCGCCGGGCGGTTGGACAATTTCGGCAGCGAGTTCAGTGCCATCCTGTCGCGCCAGAGCGAAGAGCGGGCCTGATGATACATCCCGCAAGGCGGAGCTGACCCATGGCAATGTCCATCAACACGCGCCGCGGTGGGCGGGCACGCTACAGGCCGCTGGCGGAAATCAACGTCACCCCGATGGTCGACGTGATGCTGGTGCTGCTGATCATCTTCATGGTCACCGCCCCGCTGATGACCTCCGGCGTCTCGGTCGACCTGCCGAAGACCAACGCCCAGCAGCTCAACAGCGACAGTGAGCCGCTGACCGTTTCGATCAAGGCCGACGGCTCCATCTTCCTGCAGGATCAGGCGGTGGATGTCGGTGATCTTGTAACTAAATTGCAGGCGATTTCGAAGAACAATCCAGACCGGCGGATCTTCGTACGTGGCGACAAGGACCTCGCCTATGGGCGGATCATGGAGGTGATGGGAACCATCACGCAGGGTGGTTTCACCAAGGTCGCGTTGCTGGCGGAGCAGACTGCAGCACCCGCCTCGCCCGGCCCGGCTACGAAACCACCCGCAGTGCCGCACAAGTAGGACCTCGATCGGTGCATCCGGCAACCAGGCTGCAAGCCCTGATCACCACCGCGGTGGGGTAACGGCGCATGCTGCAACAGCTCTTCCGTGGCGGCGAGCGGATCGGTGAGCGGGCGTCCGGCATCACGCCCCGGCTGCGCATCGCGATGGTTGCCTCGGTCCTGCTGCACGTCGCGGTGCTTCTGTTCCTGATCCTCGGGCTTCCGGCTTTTGCGCCAAAGGAAGAACCGCCACCCGAGACCACGGTTGCGATGGTGTTCGCCGGGGCGGCAAAATCCTCCATGCAGGCGCAGGCGCCCGCTGAAGTCCCCGCGCCGGCGAAAGAGGCAGCGCCCCCCGCACCGCCGGTACCAACGCCGCCCAAGCCGCAACCGACCGAGGCGCCGCCGCCGCCACCTCCGCCCCCACCGCCACAGACCCATGCCGAGCCGGCGCCGCCGGCCCCAACCCCACCGACGCCAACCCCGCCGCCGGAACCCACGCCGTCGCCGACAGTTGTGCCGCCGCCGCCCGCGCCCCCGACACCGCCCACGCCTACCCTAGCGAAGCCGGAGCCGCCGCTGCCGTTGCCGCCCCCACCTGTACCGCCGCCGCCGGCCCCGCCCAGCACGACGTCACAGCCGAACGTCACGAAGAACCCGGCTCCGGACAGCAAGTCGGTTGAGAACACGCTGGAAAAGCTGCGCCAGCAACTGGCGCAATCCGAACCACCGAAGGGCCGGCCCAACCCGAAATCCGGCGGCCAGCCGAACGGCGGCGGCAACCCGATGGGCAATGACACCGCGGCACTCAGCGCCGATCAGCGCGGCGCGATCGGGGAGCATGTGCGGGAATGCTGGACCAAGGACGCCGGCGCATTGGACCTCGATAAGCAGCGCGTGTTGCTGACCGTCACCACTGATGCAACCGGCGTGGCCCGCAAGGTTGAGGTGGCCGGCGCGGATGGCGCCCGCCAGGGCGATCCGCGTTTCCGCGCCTTCACCGAACGGGCCATTCGCGCGATCCTCGATCCGCGTTGCGCCAACCTGCCATTGCCGAACAATGTCCTCGGAAGGGTCAATGTCCTGACCTTCCGGTTCAGCCCCTGAGACGACGGGACCGATGACAACACGATTCCGCCCCGGACACGCGATGCCACAGCCGTTCGCGTTCCATGAGACCAGCAAGAAATGGAAGACCATGGCATGATCTACATTCCTTCCCCCTCCATCGGCCGGCGCAACCTGATGGCCACCGCCGCCGGATTGCTCGGTGCCGCGCCGGTGCCGGTTCTGGCGCAACAGGTCGCCCCGCAAGCCACAGGCGGCGGTGGCAGCGGGCCGTCCGCGGTCATCGACGTCAACCGCGCCCGTACCGAACCGATCCCGATCGCCATCCCCGACCTCGGTGGCCCGGACGGCGCTTCCGCCCAGCTGGGCCGCGACATGGCAGGCGTGATCAGTGCCGACCTCGCGCGCAGCGGGCTGTTTCGGCTGATCGGTCAGTCCGGCTTCATCCAGGCCGGCGCATCGACCTCCGGCGCGCCGAACTTCGCCAACTGGAAGCCGACCGGCGCCCAGGCCCTGGTCACCGGCAGCGTCACGATCCTGGGCGGCGGCCAGGTCCGGGTGGAGTTCCGCCTGTGGGACATTCTGCCGCAGACGCAAATCCAGGGCACCGCCTACACCACCACCCAAGCCAACTGGCGCCGCATCGCCCACATCATGGCCGACGTGATCTATGAGCGTCTGCTGGGTGAAAAAGGTTACTTCGACACACGGATCGTCTACATCTCGGCCACCGGTCCGCGCGACCGGCGCACCAAGCGCCTGGGCATCATGGACCAGGACAGTGAGAACAACCGGCTGCTGACCGACGGTTCATGGCTGGTCCTGACGCCGCGCTTCCACCCGACGCGCGACGAGATCGCGTTCATGAGCTACGCCAACAACCGCCCGCGGGTCTATCTGTTCGACCTGACCTCGGGACGGCAGAGCGTGCTGGGCGACTTCGCCGGCATGACGTTCGCCCCACGGTTTTCGCCCAACGGCAGCGGCGTGGTCATGGCCGTGTCGAACGGCGGCGGGTCCGACATCGTGGCGATGGACCTCGGCAGCCGTTCGCCTCGCCGCCTGACCGATTCCGGCTCGATCGACGTCAGCCCCTGCTACAGCCCGGATGGCTCCCGGATCGCCTTCGCATCGGACCGCGGCGGCGACCAGCAGATTTATATCATGAGCGCCGACGGCGGCGGGGCCAAGCGCATCAGCTTCGGCAACGGCAAGTATGCGACACCGGTCTGGTCGCCGCGCGGCGACCTGATTGCATTCACCCGTTACGCCGGCGATTCCTCCAACTTCGCCATCGGCGTGATGCACCCGGATGGATCGGGGGAGCGTATCCTGTCGGAGGGCTGGCTGGTGGAAGGTCCCACCTTCGCCCCGAACGGCCGCGTACTCATGTTCTACCGTGAGACGCGATCACAGGATGCCCGTGGGCGCGGATTTTCGTCCCGGCTCGTTTCGGTTGACATTACCGGGTTCAACGAGCGTCCCGCGGTAACGCCGACCGATGCATCCGATCCCGCCTGGTCGCCGCTCGGCGTGTAACGCCCGCCGGGCGGCGACCTCAAAGGTGAACTGACCGTCTTCATTCGCCGACGCGACCAAGGCACTGCAACACCGTGTTGATCCTGCAACATGGAGCGCGTGTCTTGGCAAATTGGCGGTCAGAACTTGACCAATATCCTTGTAACACGTTAATCGCTCACGCGGACGGAACGGATTACCGCTTCATCCTGCGCGGGTGCTGCTCGCGCATCCGACTGCACCCCATTCCAGGGACGAAATAGAAGATGAACATCAAAATCCTCGGCGCTCTGTCCGCCGTCGCCCTGCTGGCGGCGTGCTCGACCCCTGCTCCCACCACCGTCTCGACCCCTAGCGGCACCGCCAACAGCATCGTGCCCGGCAGCCAGGAAGATCTTGTCGCCAACATCGGCGACCGCGTGTTCTATGATTTCAACCAGTCCACCCTGCGCGACGACGCGAAGGGCACGCTCGACAAGCAGGCCGCCTGGCTTGCCAAGTACGGCAGCGTCAACGTGCAGATCGCCGGCAATTGCGATGAGCGTGGCACCGAGGAATACAACCTCGCGCTCGGCCAGCGCCGGGCGAATTCCGCGGCCTCATACCTGAAAGCCAGGGGCGTTGCCACGGCCCGCATGTCCACGATCAGCTACGGCAAGGATCGCCCGACGGCACAGGGCTCCAACGAGCAGGCCTGGGCGCAGAACCGGAACGCGATCACGTCCGTTCGCTAAGGCTTGTCCGCGCGCCCGGCGTCCGGGCGGCCGAGTATCTGACGAATTGGCCGGCAGGCTTGGTGGAGAAATCCACCGGGGCTGCCGGTCCTTGTCGTTTGGTCCCCCGATTAGAAATCCGCGTGCGCGCCGGTAACGGCGCTGACGTATTGCTCGACCGAACGTGCCATCACCTGCTTGGCACCGGTTGCGATCACCCGTTCCCACCAACCGCCATACAGCACCTCGAACGGCCAGGGTTCCAGCGTGTCCGCGATCCGCCGGACCGTGGCCGCATCGAGCGGGATCAGGTTCGGATAGCTGTGCATGAAGGTCAGCCCCTTGTCCGGCCGAACCTGCAGCGTGTCCCCGGTCAGCAGCACGCCCCGCCCTTCGGCCCCTTGCGCCCAGTGCAGCACGGTGCTGCCGGGAAAGTGCCCGCCGCAGCGGATCAGCGTCACACGTTCCGTCAGTTCAAGTTGGTCGCCCTCCCAGAACGTGATGACAGGGTCTAGCCTTGTCACGAACTTGCGGTCCATTGCGTGCAGATAGATCGGCACGCTGTCGAAGGCATGGCTCCATTCCACCACCGTTGCCAGGAAGTGCGGGTGGGAGCAGGCAATGCCCGCCAGCCCGCCAAGCGCCTTGATGATGGTGATGGTGGTTTCATCCAGGAAACTGATGCAGTCCCACAGGATGTTGCCGACCGGGGTGCGCAGGATCAAGGCGCGTTGGCCGATGGCGAAGGCGGGAAACGTGCCCACCCCCATCAGCCCCTGCTCCAGCCGGCGGAAGGCGTTGAAGTAGGTCTTGCGCATGATCGGCAGCGTGGTCCAGGCCTGACCGGCCGGGTTCACGTATTGCCGGTCATCCTGGCAAATCAGGCATCCTGTGGGCGGCGCCTCGGAGTTCGGATACTGGCAGCCGCAGGTGGTGCAAATGAAGGCAGGCATTCGGCGCTCTCCATCGGAACGATGCTCGCGATCGTGTGGGCGAGATCAATCGGCAAACAGCGCCTCGATCGCCGCCGGATCCACGTCCTCGATCCGGGCGGGTTGCCACGCCGGCTTGCGGTCCTTGTCCACCACCATCGCGCGCACCCCTTCGGCAAAGTCAGGGTAGGCCATCGTGGTCCGGGTCAGCGCGAACTCAGCGTCCAGCGCCTGCTTCAGCGTCAGGTCGCGGCCGCGACGCAGCGCGCGCAAAGTGAAGTGCAGCGCCGTCGGCGACACGTGTCGCAGCGCCTTCAGCGCCGGCTGTGTCCAGTCGCCGCCATTGCTCTCCAGCCGGTGGACGATCTCGGCCACGGTTGGGGCGGAAAAACAATGGTCGATGGCCGCGCGGTTGTCTGCCAGCGAGAACGGCGGCAGGGTCTGGTTGAACGCAGCCAATGCCGCCGGACCATCCTGCGCCAGTGCGGCAGACAGCTCGCCCAGCTGCGCGCGGGTGGTGAAATGGGTGGCAAGCCCGGCATGCACCGCATCGGCGCCTGTGACCCGTAAACCCGTCAGTCCCAGATAGACGCCCAGTTCGCCCGGCAGCCGGGGCAGCAGGAAGGTCGCACCAATGTCGGGAAAGAAGCCAATCGCCGTCTCCGGCATTGCGAACGCAGCATGCTCCGTGGCGACCCGATAGGGTGCGTGCACCGACATGCCGATGCCGCCGCCCATGCAGATGCCGTCGATCAGCGCGATATACGGCTTCGGGTATGTGGCGATGGTCAGGTTCAGATCATACTCGACGCGGAAAAACGTATCCGCTGCGGGCCGGTTGCCGGAGGTCTGGGCGTCGCGCAACGCGATGATGTCTCCGCCGGCGCAAAACGCGCGCTCGCCGGCACCCTCGATGACCACGGCGTCCACATGCGGGTCATCACGCCACTTTTCCAGGATCGCGGCGCAAGCATGCAGCATCGGCAGGTCGAGCGCGTTCAGCGCCCGCGGCCGGTTCAGCAGGATTCGGCCCACGCGGCCGTCGCGGCTCGTGACGACTGTAGCTTCGGATGTCATGCAATGCTCTCCTCGGTCGCCACGGTGTTAGCGGGCGCATCCGCCCGTGCCAAGACACGCCTTGCATCCGACCGTCCGGAATGAAGACGTCAGCCACCGACAGGCTGCACGATGCACACGCGCTAACACCACGGTCAGCGGTCATGGCTCCACGCGACCGCAATAGCGGCGGCTTCATTGCCCGGATACCGGCGCCGCCAGATCATTGAAGCGCCGCGCTGCAAAGAAAATATTCTTGCAAATCCCTCATTGTTCCCATATTGTTCCTGGCATTGAATAATGCACCCGAAGGAGGCTGCCGTGCTGACCGCCTTTTCAGCCGAGATCCTGGACTTCTTTGTCACTCACCTCGTGACACTTTTCCTGCCTGGTGTTGACGGCGACGATGCCGCGGCCCGTCGCGCTGCCCTGCAAATGCTTGCCGCTTATAATCCGGTCAATGAACGTGAACTTTGCCTCGCCGCCCAATCCGTCAGCTTCAGCCTGCATGGCCTCGCCGCGCTTGGCCAGGCGGCCGATCCGGACCTGCCGCTATCGCGCGTTCTGCGCCTGCGCGGCAGTGCCGTCAGCCTCAGCCGCGCCTCGGACACCGCCCAAGGCCGCCTCGACCGGTGCCAGCAGGCCAGACAGGAAGTGGCGGCTCGCAATAGGACGCGCGCGGAGACCGTTCAGCCGCCTCCCGCCCAGCCCGAACCGCACAGGCAGCCCGAACCGCCCGCCCAGCCCGAACCGCACAGGCAGCCCGAACCGCAGGACAAACCGACGCCCACGCCGCCGCGGACCGTGATCATCGCCCAACCCATCCCCCGCGCGTACAATCGCACCGAGGATGACGCCCGCATCGCCGCCAGCCTGAGACGCGCCGAGGCCATCGCTGCCGGCAACGCCCGCCAGGCAGGATTTCCAGCCCCCGCCTGAACGGTCTCAATCGCCCGCGCCGCCGCTTCACAAAACAAGGCCAAAAAAGAACACCCTCGATCGATTATCCGCGTTCATTTGGGATCGATGATCCCGCCTGCCGCAGTGCGCAGGCTGCACCGGGCCACCCATACGGTCTGCGCAAGCTGATTGTACCGATCAACCCGCCCCCCTCGACACTCCCCCTCCCGAAACGCCATGATCCGCCCGACAAGAAACGGAGGAACCGCCATGCGCGTCGCCATCATTGGTCAGCAGGATTTCGGCAAGGCCACTCTGGACGCGTTCCTCGCCCGCGGCGATCAGGTCGCGGCTGTATTCTGCGCCCCGGAAAAAGGCCGCCCCGACCCGCTGCGCCTGGCCGGCGAGGCGGCCGGAATCCCCACCCACCAGTTCCCCAAGCTCACCGACCCAGAAGCGCAGGAGGCGCTCAAGGCCGCCAATGCCGACATCGGCATCATGGCCTACGTTACCCAGTTCGTGCCGCAGGATTTCTGCAACATCCCGAAATTCGGCACCATCCAGTTCCATCCCAGCCTGCTGCCGCTGCATCGCGGTGCTTCGTCGATGAGCTGGTCGATCATCCTCGGCCGCACCGAGACAGGCTTTAGCATCTTCCGGCCGAACGACGGCCTTGATGAAGGCCCTGTCATCCTCACCCGATCCGTCCCGATCGAACCCGAGGACACGCTTGGCAGCCTGTACTTCGGCAAGATCTTCCCGATGGGCGTCGCCGGCCTGCTGGAAACCGCCGACATGGTCGTTGCCGGCAAGGCGCCTGCGCTCGCGCAATACGAACCGAACGCCGGCTACGAGGGCATCATCCGTGACGCCGAATCGCAGATCCACTGGGCGACGCACGTCGATCAGACCTTCAACCTGATCCGCGGCTGCAATCCCGCCCCTGGTGCTTGGACCACGCATCAGGGCAAGAAGCTGTTCCTGTTCGAAAGCACCAAGCGCATCGCCCGCATATTCGGGGAAGTGAAGGGTAAGAAGATCGGCCAGGTCACGGCCACCGGTTCCAGCCTGCTGATCCACGGCCAGGGCGGTTTCATTGAGGTTCATCGGGTGCGCTGGGACGGTGGCAAGAAGATCGCGGCAGCCGAGGCGGGTCTGGAGGTGGGAGCGATCCTTGGAACATGACCTGATCCGCCGCGGCCTGTTGACTACGGCACCGCGTCGCGCGGCCGGTTCAGCTGTGCAACGACATGTGGCACAGACGTGTTGTCGGGGGGTCGTTGCCCAATGGGGCGCCCGCCTGTAGCGTCAACCCATTACAGGAAGCCGGAAACCAGTCTGTTCATGCCCATCCGTACGATCCTGGCCGCCGTGGTGCTGATCGCCGCCCGGGCGTTGGCCTCCCACGCGGCCGATGCCAGCCCGAATGACCTGATGATCGTTACCCGGGATCAGTCGCTGCAACAGGCGATGCAAGCGGCTTTTGTCCAGCCTTTCACTGCCGTCACCGGTATCCCCGTGCAGCAGCAGGTTTGGGACGGCGGGATCGATGCGCTGCGCGCACAAGCCAAGGCGGCGGACAACAGTTGGGATCTGGTGCTGGTGGACGCCGAGGAACTGGCAACCGGCTGCGGCGAAGGCCTGTTTGAGAAGCTGGATTGGTCGGCCATCGGCGGAAAGGACCACTATGCCGCATCCGCCGCCAGCGACTGTGGGGTCGGCACGCTCATTTCCACCACCGTGCTGGCATGGGACAAGGACAAACTGCCGGTCGCGCCGTCGTGGTCGGACTTCTGGGACGTGGCGAAATATCCCGGCAAGCGGGGCCTGCGCAAAGGCGTGCGCGGCAACCTGGAGTTTGCGCTGCTGGCCGATGGGGTGGCCCCGGCCGACGTCTACAAGACATTGGCCACGTCGGAGGGCGTGGACCGCGCCTTCCGCAAGCTCGACCAGCTCAAGCCCTATATCCAGTGGTGGTCGACGGAGGTGGAGGCGGCCCACATCCTGGCGTCCGGCGAAGTGCTGATGACCAGCGCGCCGAGCGGCCAGATCGCCGTGATGGCGGGGCATGAGCATAAGAATTTCGGGCTGCAGTTCAGCGGCAGCCTGTTCGAACTGCAAAGCTGGGCGATCATGAAAGGGAGCACGACAGCGCGGATTGCGCTGCAGTTCCTGTATTTCGTCGGCATGCCGGCGGTCGAGCTGCGCCTGCTGCAGAAATCCGGCGAAGGCGGCTTGGCAAAGGGCCTGAACGACGGACTGGCGCCTGAATTGGCCGCTGTTTCAACCGCCAACCCGACGAATTTGGCAGCCGGATTACGCGCGGATTCGGCGTTCTGGCGCGATAACCTGACCAAGCTGCGCCAGCGGTTCGACACCTGGCAGGCGCATTAGCGGGTGGGCCACCCCGTCGTATCACTGGGGCGCTAAATCACCTGCTCTGATAACCAACGCGGTCGCGTTCGACGCCCATCTGGCAGCTACCGCAGGCGTGACCCGCCACGCGAAGCCGCTAGGTGTTGCTCAACAGCACGTCGGTTTCGGCCGCAATCGGAATGCTGCCTTGGCTGCCCGCTCGGGTGCAGCACAAGGCGGCTGCGGCGCTGGCGCGACGGACCGCGGATTTCAGGCTCACGCCGCAATCCAGGCGATGGGCCAGTACACCAACGAAGCAATCCCCGGCCGCGGTGGTGTCGATCGGCTGAACCGGCTGGGCGGGTTCGTGCCAAAGCCCATCAGGGCTGGCAACGTCGGCGCCGTCGCCGCCTTGGGTCACGACAACACTGATGCCGCCGAGCCGCTGGTGCAGCTCGGTTGCGGTGGCGCCGCAGCCGAGGTGGTCCGCCAGCCAGGCACCCTCGGTTTCATTGACCACCAGCACGTCAACCGCGCGCAGAGCAGCCTCCGGCAGCGCCGCCGCAGGCGCCAGGTTCAGCACCACCCGTCCACCAGCGCTTCGGGTTCGGCTGATCAGGGCAGCGGTCTCCGCCACCGGCACCTCCATCTGCAATACCAGCGTGACGGACGGACCCAACAGCGCGTCCCCAATCTGCTGATGCTGGGTAAACAGGTTGGCGCCCGAGCCGACGGCGATGGCGTTGTTACCGGCGGGGTCGACCGCAATCGCCGCGCAGCCGGTGCTGGCATCCACCGCTTGCACCCGGTCCAGGTCGACGCCGGTCGCGCGCAGCAGCACGAGCGCGCCGTCCGCCAGGGCATCGCGACCAACCGATCCGGCCATGATGACCCGGGCGCCGTCGCGCGCTGCCGCCACCGCCTGGTTGGCACCCTTGCCGCCCGGCTCGATCCGCGTGGCCGGCCCCAGGACGGTCTGCCCCGGATGCGGGATGGCGGGAAGGTTGAAGATCAGGTCAAGGTTGATGGATCCGAACACGATGACCATGGCGGTCAGTTTTTCGCCAGGGCAAACACCAGCCAGGTCGTGCTGGCAGTCGCGCACAGCCGACGCTCGACGACCACGATTCGGCCGGCTTCGGCGGAACCCCGTGAAACGGACCAGGTGAAGCTGCGCTCGCGGATCATGCGGCGTTGCGCAGCATTTCGGTCGCCACATGGTAACCCGGGCCATCGACGCGCAGCCCGGTCGCCGGATCAACCAGAACCGGATCGACCGGCTGTCCGGTGGCGGAATTGACGACCTGCACGGTACGGTCGTCAGGCGGGAAATGCTTGTTGCCAAACGCTAACATCGCCAGCAGCACGGGGCGGAAATCCTTGCCCCGCTGGGTCAGCAGGTATTCATCGCGCGGCGGACGTTCGTTGTATTGCTGGCGCCGCAGCAGGCCGGCCTCCACCAACGCGTTCAACCGACGCGTCAGCATGTTGGGGGCGATACCTAGGCTTTCGGAAAACTCGTCGAAGCGCGTCAGGCCGCGAAACGTGTCCCGCAGGATCAGGATGCTCCACCATTCGCCGACATGCTCCAGCCCACGGGCGATGGGGCACGGCATGTCGCTGAAACTTTTACGCTGCATTTTACAAGCTCTCGGCTACAAACTACGATGTTGATAGTTGGTGTTGTGGAGACGGAACGTCAATGTCAAAGTGTACTGCTTCAGTGGCTGTCGTAGGCGCTGGCGACTATATCGGCAGCGCCATCGCCCGCCGCTTCGCGCGGGAAGGTTACTACGTATTCGCCGGGCGACGGCACGGCGAGAAACTCGCACCCCTGGTCGCGGAGATCGAGGCCGCGGGCGGCGTCTGCACCGGACTGTCGCTGGATGCGCGCAAGGAGCAGGAGGTGGCCGATTTCATGGCCCAAACCGATGCCGCTGCGCCGCTGGAGGTGGTGGTGTTCAACATCGGCGCCAACGTGAACTTCCCGTTGATGGACACGACTGAGCGGGTGTTCCGCAAAGTGTGGGAACTGGCCTGCTACGCCGGGTTCCTCACGGGGCGGGAGGCTGCGCGGCGGTTACTGCCGCATGGCAGGGGCTCGATCTTTTTCACTGGCGCGACGGCAAGCGTTCGTGGCGGCACCGGCTACGCGGCATTCGCCAGCGCCAAGTTCGGCCTGCGCGCGGTGGCACAGAGCGCGGCGCGCGAACTGGGGCCGCAGAACATCCATGTCGCGCACCTCGTGATCGATGCCGGTGTTGACACGGAATGGGTGCGCCAGCGGATCGCATCCCGGGGCGGTTCCGTGCAGGAGCGTATGCTGATGGATCCAGCCTCAATCGCCGAGACCTATTGGCAGTTGCATCGGCAACCACGGGACGCCTGGACCCATGAACTCGACCTGCGGCCAAACGGCGAAAGTTGGTAAGGAAACGTGTGATGCAAGTTGAGTTTCATTTCGATTTCGGTAGCCCGAACGCCTACCTCTCCCACCGCATCATTCCCGCCATGGAGGCTCGGACACGGGCAAAGTTCCGCTATGTGCCCGTGTTGCTGGGCGGGGTATTCAAGGCCACCGGCAATCGCTCACCGGCGGAGGCGTTCGCCGGGATCCGCAACAAGCTTGACTACGAGCGGCTGGAAACCAAACGTTTCATCCGTCGGCACCGGATCGACGGTTTCACACGCAACCCGTTCTTCCCGGTGAACACGTTGCAGATGATGCGCGGCGCGGTGGCGGCCGAGATTGATGGGGGGTTGGAACAATATATTGAGGCGATGTTCCACCACATGTGGGAAGCGCCGAAGAAGCTGGACGAACCGGCGGTGCTGCATGAGGCCCTGACAGCCTCGGGACTGGATGTGGATGCAATCCTGGCGCGGATGCAGGACCCTGCGGTGAAGGCGAAGCTGATCGCCAACACCGAGGCTTCGGTCGCCCGCGGGACCTTCGGGTCCCCGACCTTTTTCGTTGGTGACTCGATGTACTTCGGTAAGGACCGGCTGCGGGATGTGGAGGAAGCAATCCTGGGGATCGCGTGATCCCCGGGAGCCTAAGTACAGCCGCATCGGCGACGGCACCCGCACGTTCTAACGTTTTGGATGTTGCAGGATCTCGCTTGGCAAATTAGGGAGGTGAAATGCACGCATAGGTTGTTATTTCGCCATTTAGTGTTTCGTCAGGAGAAAATAAAGACTAAAAATGCCGCGAAATGACTGAGAGATCACATGCGCAAGTAAATTTAAGAAACTCGGTGTCTGTTTACCGTGGTCTGCAGCGTCGGATGCAGCCGCACCATTTAATGCTGGAACTACATTACCACAAAGATTAGGTTCTGAATTGCGCCGCCGGTATCCGTGCGGGTGGTGCAACGTAGGCTCTGCTCCGCCCGGGTCACTGCTTCCGATCTCGTCCGTAGCCGATGCGACGATCCGGCCCTGACGCAAAGGTTTTGGGATGGCTCGTTTTGGATGGCTGCGGGAAGGAGACAAGGCTTGGGACGAAAGCCCATCGACGTGATCGTTGGCGAGCGGGTGGCAGCACTCCGCCTGGCACGATGCGTCAGTACGGCCCGTCTGGCATCGGTGCTGGGAATCGGTGCCGCAGAACTAGCTGCTTATGAAGCGGGCTCCATGCGGATCGCGCCGGCCCACCTGATCGAGATCTGCAAGTATTTCGAGGTTACTTTGCAGAGCCTGTTTCCAGGCCCCAGTCGTGATCACGATCCCCATCTGCATTGATCGTAGGCGGCGTAGGCGGCGTCGATCAGGCTTTCTGCCTGGGCCGGACGCTGCTCCCTGAATTCCTGATCCGCCAGCAATACAAACAGATACGGGTCTGCATCGTGGGTTGAGACGGTTGCCAAACACATCGGTTGCACCGGCGAGGGCCGCCATTGCCGGAACGGATAAATGCGATTCCCGCCTGCCTCGTCGATCCTGTGCTCGTTGTGAACTGGCGGCAAACCATTTGTGAAAACAAACGGCGCACCCTTAGAAGTCGTTCCCATTCAGGATACTCCTTTTTGGATTGGCAACTAATTGCAGATCATAATATGCAACTTTCACCCACTTTGCCACAACGGATCACGGATCCGGATATGATAATTGTGATATATCTCTCCAAAGAGGAATTAAGGGGATTTTCTAATCGGAAAAGAGAGGTTTTGCCCCGCGCCGCTGAGACCCCGTCCTGCAAAACCGTACAGAGGGCGGTCAATTCTTTAATGGGACATACACATCCACCGCGACATTAACCCGCGATTAACATTTGCCCGCTACGCTGGGATCAGCCTGTGGGAGAACAGAGGTAATGGCGTCACCCGAGGTCCTTGCGGCGGCGTTCCGGCTTCTGTCGGCGGGCGCCTGGCGGGAGGCGGAGGTCGCGGCGCGGGCTGTGCTGGTGCAAGAGCCGGATGATCAGTATGGCGCGTTGCTGCTGGGCCTGGCGCTGGCGGCGATGGGCGACGTCAACAAGGCGGCACCAATCCTGATAGCGGTCAGTGACCGGGCGCCGGAGGCGGATCACCCGTGTCTTGATCTTGTTCGGCTGTCCCCCGCATTGCCGGTGGCGCTGGTGGTACGCCAGTTTCAGGCGTGCCTGCGACTAGCCCCGCGGGACGACCGGCTGCGGCTAGATTTCGCCGGCTTTCTGCTGGATGCGGGGCAGGCAGCGGAGGCAGCCTGTGTGCTGGCAAACGGACCGGACAGCGCGGCCGGGCATCACCTGCTGGGGCTGGTGCATGGTGAACTGGGCGCGTTTTCCGCTGCCGTGATCGATTTTGAGCGGGCCGTAGCGCTGAATCCGGATGCGGCCGCGAGCTGGTCCAACCTCGGCATGATGCGAAAGGTCGAAGGCCGCTTCGCCGAAGCGATGGAGGCGCATGACCGCGCAGTGGCGTTGGCGCCGAACAATCATCGGTTTCGCGTCAACCGGGCGGTGACGTTGCTGAGGATGGGGGCATGGACGCGGGCCTGGCAGGACTATGAGGCGCGTCTGGCATTGGCCGGCTCTTCTTTGGCCGAGCAATCATTGGCGGGATCGGCGCGCCTGATGCCGTCATTGGGCCCAAACGATGAGTTGGCTGGGCTGACGATCGTGGCGCTGCACGAGGACGGGTTCGGCGATACATTGCAGTTCCTGCGCTACCTGCCGCTGCTGGCGCAACGGAAGGCGCGCGTGGTGGCCTGTGTGCCACCCGCGCTGGAGCGGGTGATGCGGCTGGTGCCGGGAGTAGCGGCGGTGACGACCGATCCGGACCACCTGCCGGAACACCACTTTGTATGCCCGATGTTCAGTCTGCCGCGGGTATTCGCAACGACGGTCGAGACAATTCCGCCGTCGCCGCGCCTGGTGCTCGATCCGGCATTGATGCAGCGGTGGGCGGCATGGCTACCGAGCGGCGGCCTGCGCGCGGGATTGGTGTGGGCCGGCCAGGCTCGGCCGTCGCTGCCGGGGTTCACGGCACTGGACCGGCGGCGCAGCGCGGGCCTTGCCGCATTTGCGCCGCTATTCGCGGTGCCCGATGTGGTGTTCGTGAGCCTGCAAGCCGGTCCAGCCGCCCGACAGCACCGGCCGGCTGGACTGGTGCTGGTTGATCCAATGCCGGACGTTGCCGATTTCGCGGACACCGCGGCGATCATCGCGGGGCTGGATGTGGTGATCAGCGTTGACACCTCGGTTGTGCATCTGGCGGGGTTGATGGGCAAGCCGGTGCTGTTGCTGGACCGCTATGATGGCTGCTGGCGCTGGCTGAGCGGGCGGTCAGACAGCCCGTGGTATCCGTTGCTGACGATTTTCCGCCAGTCGCGCCCGAACGACTGGACCGAGGCGATGGCCGGGGCGGTCGCGGCGCTGCGGACGATCGCGGCATCCCGTCAAGATGGTGTGACCGAGCCTGTGCAGGTCGCTTGACGGTTGGGTCCGTACTCTGGAGAGAGGACGCTGACTGCCTATCTTTGATGGATGGATGCTGCATGAAACCGTTGCTCAGGGCCTTAAGCGGTGAGGCGGTGTGGCCGCCGCCGGTTTGGCTGATGCGCCAGGCGGGGCGGTATCTGCCGGAATACCGGGCCATCCGGGCGGATGTGAAGGATTTCGTTGCGCTGTGCACGACGCCGGCGTTGGCGGCCGAAGTGACGTTGCAGCCAATCCGGCGCTATGGGTTCGATGCGGCAATCCTGTTCAGCGATATCCTGATGCTGCCCTGGGCGCTGGGCCATGGGTTGGAATTCAAGGAGGGCGAGGGGCCGGTGCTGCCGCGGCTGCGTGACGAGGCCGGCGTCGCGGTGCTGGATCCGTCCCGTGTTGCCGACAAGGTTGCGCCGATCATGCAGACGGTGCGGCTGGTGCGGGCCGGGCTGGCGCAGGAGGGTTTCGCCGACACCACGCTGATCGGGTTCGCGGGTGCCCCGTTTACCGTCGCCTGCTACATGGTCGAGGGTGGCGGGTCGAAGGATTTCGCCCATGTACGCGCGATGGCTTACGCGCAACCGGCCTTGTTCCAGCGGCTGATGGACGTGCTGACCGAGGCTTCAATTGAATACCTGTCAGCGCAGGTTGTCGCCGGCGCGGAGGTGTTGATGTTGTTCGATTCATGGGCGGGGGTGCTGTCGCCGTCGCTGTTCAGGACCCATTGCATAGCCCCGGCGAGGCGGATTGTGGCGGCACTGAAGGCGCGGCATCCGGGGGTGCCGATGATCGGCTTTCCACGATTGGCGGGGATGATGGCGCGGGAGTATGCGACCAGCGGGGTCGCCGCGGTTGGCGTGGATACCGGCAGCGATATTGGCATGGTCGCCGGCATGGTGCCGGCGCCGGTGGCGGTGCAGGGTAATCTGGACCCGCTGGCGGTCGTTGCCGGCGGTGCAGCAATGGCAGGGGAAGTGGCGCCGATCCTGGCCGCGATGCGGGGGCGGCCATTCGTATTCAATTTGGGGCACGGGATCGTGCCGCAGACTCCGCCGGAGCATGTGGCGGCACTGCTGGAGCTGGTGCGTGCCGCATAAAGTAGCGATCGTCCTGTTCAATCTGGGCGGACCCGACAGTCCCGCCGCAATCAAGCCGTTTCTGCAGAACCTGTTTCTTGATCCTGCCATTCTTCGGGTGCCGTTCTTCGTGCGGCCATTTCTTGCCAGGATCATTGCCCGGGCGCGGGTGGCACCGGCGACGGCGAACTATGCGCTGCTGGGCGGCAAATCCCCATTGCTGGGGCTGACGCAGGAACAGGCCGCGGCGCTGGAGACGGCGCTGCCCGAACTGGAGGCGAAATGTTTCATCGCCATGCGCTACTGGCATCCGTTCAGCCTGGAGACTGCGCGGGCGGTGAAGGCGTGGGGGCCGAACCGGATCTTGCTGATGCCGCTGTATCCGCAATTCTCAACCACCACGACGGGAAGCTCGCTGGTGGCGTGGCGGCAGGCGGCGGCCAAGGTCGGGCTGGCGGCGGAAACCACGACGCTGTGCTGTTATCCGATCGACCCCGGGTTCGCGACGGCGACGGCGGCGCTGGTGCGAGCTGCATACGACCGTGCTCGGGCCACACTCGATCCGGCGATCGGGCTGCGGGTGTTGTTTTCGGCGCATGGGTTGCCGGAGGTGATCGTGCAGCAAGGCGATCCGTATCAGTGGCAGGTGGAACGGACTGTTGGGGCGGTGGTCGAGGCTTTGGGGGAGCGGCTGGATTGGCGGATTTGCTACCAGTCGCGGGCGACACCGCAGAAATGGATTGAACCGAGCACCGACATGGAGGTGGAGCGGGCGGCGAAGGACCGGACGGCCGTGCTGGTAGTGCCCATCGCTTTTGTATCCGAACACACCGAGACGCTGGTCGAACTGGATGTCGAGTATCGAGACCTCGCGGTGAAGCATGGTGTGCCGGGGTATTTCCGGGTGCCGACGCAGAATGCCGATCCGGGGTTCATCGCCGCCCTGGCCGGGTTAGTTCGACGGGCGGTCGGGTCTGGTGTTGGTCTGTGCAGCGCGTCGGGTGGGCGGTTATGCGAGGCACGGCATTCGGGGTGCCCGTTTCGGTAAGAGGCGGGGCGATGGGCCGGTTCAGTGCGTCACTGTAGTTGTCGAACGCGCTCATACAGTATGTGAACGGATCTTGCTTCCCGCTTTACAGAGATGACGCCACGTTTTTCTACGCAGCGGTCGGACTGCGCCGCACGCCTCAACCCATACGCGTGCGTGTTGATGCCCGTCACGGCAGCAGCGGATTAGCCGTCTTGATGGTGGTAGGCAGATCGGCGGATGACCAGCCGCCGCCGAGGGCTTCGATCAGGGCGACGCTGGCGACCAGACGGCTTTGCTGGACCGCCAGGGCGGATTGCTGGTCGGACAGCAACAGGTTCTGCTGCGTGATTACGCTGGTGTAGGCGACCGTTCCGGCTCTGTAGGCGTTGAGCGTGGCGTCAACTGCGCGACGGGCGGATTCGACGGCGCGGGCCTCCGCCTGGGCCTGCTGCCCCAGGATCCGCAGATTCGAGAGCGCGTCCTCGACCTGCTGAAATGCGGTGAGGACGGTCTGGCGATAGGATGCGACGGCAGCGTCATAGTTGGCGCGGGCGGCGGCGACCTCGGCGGCTCGCAGGCCGCCCTCGAACAGGGATTGCGAGGCGGACGCGCCGAGAGACCAGAAGCGGTTGCTGGCGTTGAACAGTTGCGCCAGCGGAAAGCCGGCATATTCCCCAAGGGCGGACAGCGATATGTCAGGATAGTAGGCGGCGACCTGAACGCCGATCAGGGCGTTCTGCTGCTGCATGATGCGTTCGGCGGCGGCGACATCGGGGCGCCGTTCAAGCAGGGCGGAAGGCAGGCCCGGCGGCAGGACCGGCACATCGGCGGCGAGCGGAGCGGGGGTGACGGTCAGGTCGGCGGGCGCGTGGCCGGTGAGCACGGCGATCGCGTGCTCGAACTGCTGGCGCTGGACGCCGACCGCGACCTGCTGCGCCTGGGTCGACTGCAACTGCGCCAGGGCGGTGACGTAGTCGATGCTGGATGAGGTGCCGGCCCGATATTGGTTTTGAGTGATCCTGAGTGCCCGGGCATCGTCAGCGGCGGTCTGGGCAAGCAGCTGGCCAAGAGCGTCCTCGGCGCGCAGGTTGAAATAGTCGACCGCCAGGGTTGCCTGGGCCGAGAGCCTGGCATTGGCGAGGTCGGCGGCGCTGACCTGGGCGGCGGCGGTGCTGCTCTCAACCTGGCGGCGGATGCGGCCCCAGACGTCGAGGTCCCAGGCGACGGTGCCACTGATGTCGTATTGCGTGGCGCTGCGTGAGCTGCCGAAGGATGATGTGCTGGATGTGGTCCGGTTGCTGAACCCGCTGCTGCTGGCGCCGCTGCCGGTTCGGGTGACGCCGGCGCTGAGGCCGGCAGTGGGGAACAATCCGGCACGGGCCTCTGCCACCAGTGCGACCGCGTTGCTGTACTGCGCCTCGAACTGCTTGACGGTCTGGTTGGAGACCTCGACCATCCGCTCCAGCCGGTCAAGTTCCGGGTCGCGGTAGACCGACCACCAGGCGCCCTTGTCGGCGGCGTCAGCGGGCTGGCTGATCTTCCAGCCGGCGAGCTCCTTGAAGGCTACAGGGGTTACCTGTGCGTCGGGACGCTTGTAGTCGGGCCCGACCATACAGCCGGCAAGGAGGAATGAGACGGCGATTATGGTGCACACGCGGCCGGCATGAGGCTGGCCATGACAGTTGAGGTGAGGCAATCGCATTACTCGGCAGCCTCCGGCGTGGCCGTGTCGGGAAAGGCCCGGTGCCATTGCCGTTTCGCAAACAGCCGGAAGCGATCCAGGTACAGATAGACGACCGGGGTGGTGTAGAGGGTCAGGACCTGGCTGACCATCAGGCCGCCAACGATGGAAATGCCGAGCGGACGGCGCAGCTCACCGCCGTCGCCGAAGCTGACGGCGAGCGGCAGAGCGCCCAGCATGGCGGCGCTGGTGGTCATCATGATCGGGCGAAAGCGCATCAGGCAGGCCTCGAAGATCGCTTCCTGCGGCGGCAGGTGACGCGTGCGCTCCGCGTCCAGGGCGAAGTCGATCATCATGATGGCGTTCTTCTTGACGATCCCGATCAGCAGGATCACGCCGATCAGGGCGATGATGCTGAACTCCGTGTTGAACAGCATCAGCGCCAGCACGGCACCGACACCGGCCGAGGGCAGGGTGGACAGGATGGTGATCGGGTGGATGTAGCTCTCGTAGAGCACGCCGAGAACGATGTAGATGGCGGTGAGCGCGGTAATGACCAGGACCAGCTCGTTGTTCAGGGTTTGCTGGAAGACCTGCGCAGTGCCTGCGAAGGCGCCGTGGATCGAGGCCGGCATGTGGATTTCCCGGATGGCGCGGTTGATCGCCGCGGTCGCATCGCTCAGCGATTTGCCGGGGGCAACGTTGAACGAGATGGTGCTGGCTACGAACGGGCCTTCGTGGTTCACCGACAGGGCGGTGTTGCCGGGACCGAAGCTGGTGAAGGCGGCCAGTGGGACCATGGTTTCCTTGCTGGTGCTGACGGCGGCGGCGGAGGAAGCGCTTCCCTTGCCGATCGTGGTAAGTGCGTTGGTGGCGGCATTTCGGGCGGAACTGGCAGCGATCGTTGCCGCCGTCGTGGTTGTGCTGGCGTTCTTCGCGGCGATGGTGCCGACGACGGCATTGCTCTTTTCGGTGCCGGAGGCGTTGCCGCCGGAGGTGCTGACGTAGATGTCCCTGAGTGTCTCCGGGCTCTGCCAGTAGCGGGGGGCGACTTCCATGATGACGTGGTACTGGTTCTGGGCGCTGTAGATGGTGGACACCTGGCGCTGGCCGAAAGCGTCGTACAGGGTGTTGTCGATTTGGCTGGCGGTGACGCCGAGGCGGCTGGCGGTGGCGCGGTCGATCACCAGGTCGGTTTCGAGGCCCTTCTGCTGCTGGTTGGAGTTGACGTCGGTGAGCACTGGGTCGTGTTCCAGCGCGGTGACCAGCTTGGGCGCCCATTCGTAGAGTTCGGCGGAGCTGTCGGCCTGCAGGCTGTACTGGTAGGCCGCGTTGCTTTGTCGGCCGCCCTGGGTGTTGATGTCCTGGAGCGGGAACAGGAACAGCCGTGCACCTGGCACGTGGGACAGGTTGCGGCGCAGCCGGGTCATGATCGTGTCGATGCTGTCGCGCTGCCCGAGCGGTTTCAGGGAAACGAAGACGGAGCCGGTGTTGGTGGCGCCGAAGCCGCCGGAACCGGTGAAGCCGACCACGGTTTGCACCGCGGGATCGCGTTGCACGACGTCCGACAACTCCTTCAGTTTTCCCTGCATGGCCTGGAAGGAGGTGCTTTGATCCGCCTGCAGTCCGCCGATCATCCGGCCGGTGTCCTGCTGTGGAAAGAAGCCCTTCGGCACAATGACCCACAGCGCGACGTTCAGGCCCATGGTGACGAACAGCACCAGGATGACCAGGAGGGAGTGGCGCAGCGACCACCGCAGGGTGCGCTCGTAGAGGCTTAGCGCGCGGTCGAACAAGGTGCGCCGCCTGGGCTTATGGCGGTCGGCCGGCTTGAGCATCAGGGCGCACATCATCGGGGTGGTGGTCAGCGAGATCGCCAGCGACACCAGGATCGCCATCGACAGGGTAACGGCGAATTCCCGGAACACGCGGCCGACGATGCCGCCCATCAGCAGGATCGGCAGGAACACGGCGATGAGCGAGATGCTGATGGAGACGACGGTGAAGCCGACTTCCCGCGCGCCGAGCAGCGCGGCCTTGACGCGAGGCATGCCGGCCTCGAGATGGCGGGAAATGTTTTCCAGCACGACGATGGCGTCGTCGACGACGAAGCCGGTGGCGACGGTCAGCGCCATCAGCGACAGGTTGTCCAGGCTGTAGCCCAGCAGGTACATCGTGCCGAAGGTGCCGGTGATGGAAACCGGCACGGCGATGGCGGGGATGAAGGTGGCGCGGACGCTGCGCAGGAACAGGAACACCACGATGGTGACCAGGCCGACGGCGATCAGCAGCGTGCGTTCGGTGTCATGCAGGCTGGAGCGGATGGTGGTGGTGCGGTCGTTGGCGATCAGCAGGTCGACGTCGCGCGGCATGGCGGCCATCAGTTGCGGGATGTCGGCCTTCACGCTGTCGACGGTATCGATGATGTTGGCGCCGGGCTGGCGATAGACGATAACGAGCACCGCGGGCTTGCCCTGGGACAGGCCGGCGTTGCGCAGGTTCTCCACGGAATCGACTACGTCGGCGACGTCGGACAGGTGGACGGCGGCGCCGTTGCGGTAGGCAATGACCAGCGGCTTGTAGTCGGCCGCGTGGGTGGCCTGGTCGTTGGTGTAGAGCTGGTAGTGCAGCGCGTCGGTGTCGATCGAGCCTTTGGGACTGTTGGCATTGGCGGAGGCGAGCGCGGCGCGGACGTCTTCGAGGCCGATGCCGTATTTGAACAGGGCGGTGGGGTTCATTTCCACGCGGACGGCGGGAAGTGCGGCGCCGCCGATGACGACCTGGCCGATGCCGTTCACCTGGGACAGCTTCTGCGACAGCACATTGGTGGCGGCATCGTAAATCTGGCCACGGGTCAGGGTGCCGGAGGTGAGTGCGAGGATCAGCACCGGCGCGTCCGCGGGATTCACCTTGCGGTAGGTCGGGTTGCTGCGCAGGCTGGTGGGCAGGTCGGCTCGGGCGGCATTGATGGCGGCCTGGACGTCGCGGGCGGCGCCGTTGATGTCGCGGTTGAGGCCGAACTGCAGGACGATCCTGGTCTGGCCTACCGAACTGGTGGAGGTCATCTGGGTGACGTCGGCGATCTGGCCGAGGTGACGCTCCAGCGGGGCGGCGACGCTGGTGGCGACGGTTTCGGGACTGGCGCCGGGAAGCTGCGCCTGGACTGAGATGGTCGGGAAGTCGACCTGGGGCAGCGGCGAGACCGGGAGCTTGAAGAAGGCGAAGATGCCGGCCAAGGCGATGCCGATTGTCAGCAGCGTGGTGGCCACCGGACGGTTGATGAAAGGTGCGGAGATGTTCATTCCGCGGGGCTCGGGTTGGGTGCCGGCTTGTTGCCACGAAGGCGCCAGGCGAGGCGGTCGAACATCAGATAGATCACCGGGGTGGTGAACAGGGTCAGCACCTGACTGACGATGAGGCCGCCGACGATGGCCACGCCCAGGGGCCGGCGAAGTTCGGATCCGGTGCCGTTGCCCAGCATCAGGGGCAGGGCACCGAGCAGGGCCGCCATGGTGGTCATCAGGATCGGGCGGAAGCGCAGCAGGCAGGCCTGGTGGATCGCTTCGCGGGGCGGCTTGCCTTCCTCCCGTTCGGCATCGAGCGCGAAGTCGATCATCATGATCGCGTTCTTCTTGACGATGCCGATCAGCAGGATGATGCCGATGATCGAGATGACGTCGATGTTGTGGCCGGCAATGAGCAGGGCGACGAGGGCGCCGGCGCCGGCCGAGGGCAAGGTGGAGAGGATGGTTATGGGGTGGATGAAGCTTTCGTAGAGCACGCCCAGGACGATGTACATCGTCACGATGGCGGCCAGTACCAGCAGGAGTTCGTTGGACAGCGAGGCTTCCAGGGCGGAAGCGGCGCCCTGATACGCGATGACGAAACTCTCCGGCAGGTTGATGTCCTTCTCAGCCTGACGGATGGCGGCGACGGCGGCACCGAGGGAGGCGCCGGGCGCGGTGTCGAACGAGATCGTGGTGGCGGGGAACTGCGACAGGTGGCTGATCTGCAGCGGACCCGGTTTCTGCACAACGCTGACGATGGAGCTGAGCGGCACCTGGCCGGTGGTGGACGCGGCGGACGGCAGGCGGATGGCGTTCAGCGCGTCGAGCGAGGTTTGCAGCGCGGGGTCAGCCTCCATGATGACGCGGTACTGGTTGGACTGGGTGTAGATGGTGGAAATGATGCGCTGGCCGAACAGGTCGTAAAGCGCGTTGTCGATGGTGGCCGGGGTGATGCCGAAGCGGGCGGCGGTTTCGCGGTCGATCACCAGGTTGACGGTCAGGCCCTGCTGCTGGAGGTCGCTGGCGACGTTCTCAAGATCGGGAGATTCGCTGAGTTTTGCCAGCAGCTTCGGGACCCACTCGGTGAAGGCTGACAGGTTGGGGTTTTCCAGGACGAACTGGTACTGGGTGCGGCTGACCGAGGCATCGATGGTCAGGTCCTGGACCGGCTGAAGATAGAGTGAGACGCCCTGGACTGCCGCGGTTTCCTGCTGCAGGCGACGGGCGATTTCGGTCGCGTTGAGGGTGCGGTCGTCCTTGGGCTTGAGGTTGATCAGGAAGCGGCCGCTGTTGAGGGTGGTGTTGTTGCCGTCCACGCCGATGAACGAGCTGAGGCTGACGACGTCGGGATCTTTCAGGATGGCGGCGGCAAGGTCCTGCTGGTGTTCCGCCATTGCCTGGTAGGAGGAGGTCTGTGCCGCGACCGAGATGCCTTGCAGCACGCCGGTGTCCTGCACCGGGAAGAAGCCCTTGGGCACGACGGTGTAGAGCAGGATGGTGATGCCGATGGTGATCACCGCCACCAGCAGGGTGAGCGGCTGGTGGTCGAGCACGACATTCAGCGCGCGGTCGTAGCGGCCGATGATCCAGTTGAAGCCGCGTTCAGCTTGCAGGTCAAACTTGCTGCGGGCGGCCTCGGGGCGGTGGCGCAGCAGCCTGGCGCACAACATCGGGACCAGGGTCAGGGAGACGACGGCGGAGATGACGATGGTGACGGCGAGGGTGATGGCGAATTCGTGGAACAGGCGACCGACGACATCGCCCATGAACAGCAGCGGGATCAGCACGGCGATGAGCGAGACGGTCAAGGAGATGATGGTGAAGCCGATCTGCTCGCTGCCTTTCAAGGCGGCAGCCAACGGGGAGTCTCCCGCTTCGACATAGCGGGAGATGTTCTCGATCATAACGATGGCGTCGTCGACGACGAAGCCGGTGGAGATGGTGAGCGCCATCAGCGACAGGTTGTCGAGGCTGAAGCCCAGCAGGTACATCATCGCCAGGGTGCCGACGAGGGACAGTGGCACGGACAGGCTGGGGATGATGGTCGCCGGCAGGTTGCGCAGGAACAGGAAGATCACGGCGACAACGAGGGCGACCGAAAGACCAAGCTCGAACTCGACGTCGGAGACCGAAGCGCGGATGGTCTGGGTGCGATCGGTCAGGACGGCGATGTCAACGGCCGGCGGGATGGTGGCCTGGAGCTGGGGCAGCAATGCCTTGATGGTGTCGACGACCTGGATGACGTTGGCACCGGGCTGGCGCTGGACGTTGAGGATGATTGCCGGGGTGGTGTTGGCCCAGGCGCCGAGCTTGTTGTTCTCGGCGCCGTTGACGACGTTGGCGACGTTGCGCAGGCGGACCGGGGCGCCATTGCGGTACGCGATCACCAGCTCCTCATACTGGCTGGGGTCCGAGATCTGGTCGTTGGCGTTGATGGTTGAGGCCTGGTGCGGACCGTCGAAGCTTCCCTTTGGAGTGTTGACGTTGGCGTTGCCAAGGGTCGTGCGAAGATCGTCGACGTTCAGGCCGTAGGCGGCAAGCGCGCGCGGGTTGACCTGGATACGGACGGCAGGGCGCTGGCCGCCGCTGATGCTGACCAGGCCGACGCCGGGCTGCTGGGAGATTTTCTGTGCCAGGCGGGTGTTCGCCATGTCCTGCACCTGGGTCAGCGGCAGGGTCTTCGAGGTGAGTGCCAGTGTCAGGATCGGAGCGTCGGCGGGATTGACCTTGGCGTAGATCGGCGGCGCCGGCAGATCAGCCGGCAGCAGGTTGCCGGCGGCGTTGATCGCGGCCTGGACCTCCTGCTCCGCGACGTCGAGGCTGACGTCGAGGCTGAACTGCAGGGTGATCAGGGAGGAGCCGGCCGAACTGGTGGAAAACATCTGGTTCAGGCTGGGCATCTGGCCGAACTGGACCTCCAGGGGCGAGGTCACCGAGGAGGTCATGACCTCGGGGCTGGCGCCGGGATAGAAGGTCTGGACCTGGATCGTGGGGTAGTCGACCTCGGGGAGGGCGGAGATCGGCAGGAACCGGTAGGCCACGGCGCCGACCAGCAGGATCGCGGCCATCAGCAGGGTGGTGGCGACGGGACGCAGGACGAACGGGCGGGACGGGCTCATGGCTGTTTGCGCTTACTGCGTCGTCTGTGGACGGCGATGCTCGCGCGGGCTGGCGGGTTCGGTGGCCTGGTCCCTGGCGGGCTGGGCGCCCGTCTGGTCCTTGGCCGGCTGTGTGCCAGACTGGTCCTTGACCGGCGGTGCGCCAGACTGGTCCTTGACCGGCGGTGCGCCAGACTGGTCCTCGACCGGCTGGGCGCCGGTCTGGTCCTTGACCGGCTGGGCGCCGGTGGGGGCGGGGGCCGTGGGCAGGGTGACCTGGGCACCGTCCTTGAGGCGGTCGGTGCCGTCGGTGACGACGCGCTCACCCGCATCGAGGCCGGACAGCACAGCCTGGAAGTTGCCGTCGACCGGACCGACCTTGATCGGGCGCACCGACACGGTGTTGTTGGCGTTGATCACGTAGACGAAGGTTCCAGGTTCGCCGCGCTGAACGGCGGGGACCGGGACGCGCAGGGCATCCTGCATCGTGTTCACCAGCAGCCGGGCATTTACGAACTGGTTCGGGTAGAGCATCTCGTCGGGGTTGTCGAAGACCGCCCGCAGCCGCAGGGTGCCGGTGGTGGTGTCGATGGCGTTATCGAGCGTATCGAGATGGCCGGTGGCCAGGTTCCTGGTGTTGGAGCGGTCATAGGCATCGACGCTGAGGGTGACCCCTGAGCGGAAGCGCTGGATAATGTCGGGCAGGCTGTCTTCGGGCACCGAGAACACAACCGAGATCGGCTGCATCTGTGCGATCGTCAGCAGCCCGGTGGTGCTGCCGACCTGGACGTAGTTGCCGAGGTCGACCAGCCGCAGGCCGACCTGGCCGTCGATCGGGGAGACGATGCGGCAGTAGTCCAGGTTGAGTTTGGCCGCGTCAACCGCACCCTGATCGGTCTGCACCGTGCCGGTAAGTTGCTGCACGAGGTAGCGCTGGTCGTCGACCTGCTGTTGGGCGATCGAGTCCTGGCGGCCCAGGGTCTGGAAGCGTTTCAGGTTGGTCTGCGCCTGGACCAGCAGTCCCTGGTCCTTGGCCAGTGTGCCCTGCGCCTGCTCCAGGGCGGCGACGTAGGGGCGGGGATCGATCTGGGCGAGGAAGTCGCCTTTCTTGACGACCTGGCCTTCCTTGTAGCCGATCTCCTGCAGCTGACCGGCGATCTGGCTTACCACCGTGACCGTGTCGAGCGAGGTGACGGTACCGAGCTCGTTGAGGACGATGCGGATGTTGCCCTTGTCGGCGGTGGCGAAGCCGACGGGTTGCGGGGCGTTGAGGGCAGCGCGTCCGGCGGCGGCGGGTTTGGGTGCCTGTTGGGCCTGACGGTGGGTCCACAGGTACCAGGCGCCGCCGCCCAGGACGATCAGGACAAGCCCGATCAGGATCCGCGAGCCAAGGCGCGATCGCCTTGCCACCGGAGTTGCCCGAACTACGGGATCGGGGGCCACGCGCGGGTCGGACCGGTCAACTCGCTCGTCCATCGGAAATCACGTCCTTCGTCGATCGTAGGCCGGAGGCGTGGCCCGGGTCCGCATTAAGCAACGCGGCATGGCGCCAACAAGGCAAAGCCACGACAAGTTACGCTACATGCTCGTTCGTTACATGGGGTCACTCGGGGGCGTCACGCGAGGGGGGCACGGGGGACGGCATAGGCGCAGGCTATATCGCTCCGCAGACCCTGTTGGCACGGAATTCCGTATCGACGACGTCATTTCGGGCCGGTGTGGAATTGCCGCCGTCACCGGTCCGGTAGGATGTCACTGGCCGCAGCCACGGGTATGCATGGCGGCCAGGATAGCCTGGGCGAGAGGCGTTCGGCAGAGGTCGGTGATGTCGCCGGCCAGGCGGCGGCGCCAGTTCGGGCGCTCGCGGTCGGTGCCGGGCAGGTTTACCGCGCTGATCTCCCCAGCAAGATCGTCGGCCTGGACCAGGGCCAACAGGGCTGGCGTGGCGGAAACGAAGGCGTGCACAGCGCCAGCGACCTCGATAGGCAGCGGGCCGCTGAGGTCGACGTCGCCGGTGAGAAGGCCCTCGGATTGGAGCAAGGCCACCAAGTCAGCCTTTTCAGCCGTGCGTTCGGGGTCGGCGTTGGGATCGACCAGCAGGCCGAGGGCGCGCTTTTCGACGTTGTCGGCGCCGCTCCACCATCCTGCCAGGGTGGGCAGGTCGTGGGTGGAGACGCAGGCGGCGGCGAGACGGCGCCATGTAGCTGGTTTGCGTATCTGGCCGTCCTGGCGCTGGAACCACAGCACGCTGTAGGACAGGATGTTGGCCGCGGCGAGCGCTTCGGTCATGCCTTCGGGCACGGTGCCCAGATCCTCCCCGACCACCACGCAACGGGCACGTTGGCTTTGCAGCGCGACCTGGGCGAACAGGTCCTGCATGGGATAGGTGACGTAGGCACCATCCGCCGCTGGGGCGCCATCCGGGATCACGAACAGGCGTCGCAGGCCCATGACGTGGTCGATCCGCAGCGCGCCGGCGTGGCGCATGTTGGCAGCCAGCAACGTATTGAGCGCGGCGAAGCCGTTGGTGCGCATGGCGACCGGATCGGGCGGCGGCAGGGCCCAGATCTGCCCTTCAGCCGAGAATGGGTCCGGTGGCGCGCCGACCGATACGCCCTGCATGAGGTTGTCCTGGGTTGACCAGGCCTCCGCCCCGTCGGGCGCCGCGCCGACGGCAAGATCGCGGTAGAAGCCCAGCTTCAGGCCGCTTTTGGTTGCTGCCGCAAGCTGCTGATCAGCCAGATGTTGCAGCCAGGCGTGAAAGCGCACGGTGTCGCGATGTTGGCTGGCGAATGCCGCCACGGCCGGGTCTTCAGGATGGCGAAGACCGGCCGGCCAGGCACTCCAGTTGGAGGTGCCGAACGTCTCGGTGATGGTCTGGAAGATGGCAAAACGATGCAGGAAGTCGGGGACCGGAGTGCGATCCGTGGGGTTGAAGGCGGCTTGAAGCACACGGCGCTTATGTGTCCAGACACCGTCGTAATCGACTGGACCGGCGGGCGATGGCAGACCGGCGGGCGATGGCAGACCGGCGCCACCGGGGAGGCCGGAGACGTCGATGTAGATGGGATCCAGAAAATGCCGGTCCGATGGCTGGTACGGGCTGGCCCGGCTGCGGTCATGTGGGAACAGGGCGTGCAGCGGATTCAGGCCCACGACGCCAGCGCCAGTCAGAGCGGCTTCGGCGGCGAAGCGGGCGAGCGTGGTGAAATCGCCGATGCCCTGATCGCCGAGCGATCGCAGGGAATACAGATGGGCGGCGATACCGAAGCCGCGCTCGCCTGTTTCGAACGCCGGCGGCAGATAGCAGGCGGGCGGTGCCACGATCAGGTGGCAGACGCGTTCGGGCCGATCCTCATCGAGCAGGCGGTGGCGGCCGACCGGTTGCGGCGGCAGGGTAAGATCGCCGCCGGCATGTGTGGAGAAGCGTTCCAGACTATGGTCTTCGCGCAGCAGCGTGATCCAGCGGGGGCGAGGCTGGCCAAGGCGGATTGGGATGTCTGCCCCGGACCGAGCGGTGACGGCCTGGGGCAGCGATGGCGCGCGGGTGAGACGGACCAGGCTGCCATTGAGATCGGTGACGGTAGTGGCCGGCAGGCGCATCGCGGCGAGCAGCGCACGCTTGGTGTCAATGCCGACCGTATGGAAGCCGCCATCGACGTCCCACCATACCGGTTGGATTCCGGCCAGCTGCGCCAGGCGCTCGACATCGGCGTCGGACGGCGTGTGGGTGCTGGTTGGGCGTGGATGGGCAGCGGCCTGGATCTCGTGGAATACGGTGACTGATCGAGAAGCGACCGTAAGGCTGGTGGCGGTGCCCGCGGTGTCCAGCGCGCGCGACCATTGGTAGCGCGGGCACGGAGGTGGAAGGGTGACCTCGGCGGGCGTGTGGGCGGCGTGGAAGACCAGGGCGGCGCGGACGCCACGGGCGAACAGCACGGCAACCAGGCTGCGATTGTCAGGGTGGTTCCAGTCGACCGGCTGGCCGTCCAGCGCGTGCCAGGCGACGTCGGGCAGGACGGACTCATCGACAGGCTCGCCCTGAAGCGGGGTGCCGGTGAACAGCGGGGCCAGGGTGTGACGCAGGGCGATCACCGATGCGGTGAAGTCGGCCAAGGCGGTGTCGGCGGCGGACCAGTCTATCCACGCGCTGGCGTTGTCCTGCGCGTAGGCGTTGTTGTTGCCGTGCTGGCTGCGGCCGAGTTCGTCGCCCATGGAGAGCATCGGGGTGCCGCGCGACAGCAGCAGCGTGGCCAGCAGCGCGCGTTTGTCAGAGGTTCGGTTGGCGAGGATCGCGGGATCGGTCGAGCGACCTTCGGCGCCGTTGTTCCAGGACAGGTTATCGCCAGAGCCATCGCGGTTGTCCTCCCCGTTGGCGTGGTTCTGCTTGGTTTCGAAGGAAACCAGATCGGCGAGGGTGAAGCCGTCATGGGCGGTGACGAAGTTGATCGAGCGGTTCAGTGGGCGGTGCGGGAACAGGTCGGCGGATCCCGCGAACCGTGTGGTGAATTTGGCTACCATGCCGGCGTCGCCACGCCAGAAACGGCGGACGGTGTCACGGAAGGCGTCGTTCCACTCGCCCCAGCCGGCGGGGAAGCAACCCAGCTGGTAGCCGCCGGGGCCGATGTCCCAGGGTTCGGCGATCATGACGCAGCGGGAGAGGATCGGATCCTGCTGCATCGCGGCGAGCAGCGGAGCGTCGCGGTCGAAGCCGGTGTCGCGGCGGCCAAGCGTGGTGGCGAGGTCGAGGCGGAAGCCATCGAGGCCGCCGTAGATCGCCCAGGCCCGCAGCGCATCCATGCCGAGGCGCAGGGTAGCCGGGCGGTCCATCGCCAGGATGTTGCCGCAACCGGCGTCGTTGACGTACTGCGAGCGGTCGGCGGCGAGGCGGTAGTAGCCGGCGTTGTCCAGGCCGCGCATCGATACGGTCGGACCAAATTCGTCGCTTTCGCCGGAATGGTTCAGCACGACGTCGAGGATAACGTTCAGGCCGGCTTCATGCAGGGCGTCGACCGCGGCGCGCACTTCGGGCCAGCCACCGGGCGCCAGCCGGGGATCGGGGGCCAGGTAGGCGATCGGGTTGTAGCCCCAGTAGTTGGACAGATTAAGCGGCGGCAGATGGCGCTCGTCCAACCAGGCGGCGCTGGGCATCAGCTCGACCGTGGTGATGCCGAGGCGGGTAAGGTGAGCGATGCTGGCGGGGTGGCCGAGGGCTGCGAACGTGCCGCGAATGGCGAATGGGATGTCCGGGTGGGTCATGGTGAAGCCGCGGACGTGGAGCTCGTAAATGACTTGGCGGTCCCAGTCGAAGACCGGGCGGTTGGTAACGGGTGCGGCGGACGGTGTGCCGACGATGGCCTTGGGGACCAGCGCGGCGGTGTCTTCCGAACGCGGGGTGTCGCGGTCGAACAGCAGCGGATGCAGGCGGAACGGTCGGTCGATCGTCGTGGCCCAGGGATCGACCAGCAGCTTGGCTGGATTGAAGCGGTGACCGCTGCCGGGATCCCAGGGGCCGAAGGCGCGCAGGCCATAGCGCGTGCCGGCGGGCACCTGGGCGATGTGGCCGTGATGCACGGGGCCGGTGCGGGACGGAAGACGGATGCGGGCGATTTCAGTGTCGGCGGCGTCGAACAGGCAGATGGCGATCGCATCGGCGTCGGGCGCGTGCACCGCAACGTCGATCCCGTCGTCGGCGATCGTCACGCCAAGTGTGTCGCTGGAGCCGGGGGACGGGATGGATGGGCCAGTTGGGATCAATGGATGGGTCGGAAACAAGGGATTGGTCGGAAACAAGTGATGGGGCGGGATCAAGAGCGGTCCGCCAGGATCGACTGGTAGAGGGCGACATAGCGGCTGGCCGGACCGCGCCACGAAACATCGGCGTGCATCCCGTTGCGCTGGATCTGTTGCCAGGCCGACCGGTCGCGCCAAAGTGCCAACAAACGATGCAAAGCCACCTCCAGTGCTTCCGGGGTTACCGGCCAGAACTGGAGGCCGGTCGCGACGCCGGCGGCCAGGGCGGCCTCATTGGCGTCGATGACGGAGTCGGCGAGGCCGCCGACGCGTGAAACGACGGGAATGGCGCCGTATCGCAGGGCGTAGAGCTGCGTCAAGCCGCAGGGTTCGAAGCGTGAGGGTGCCAGCAATGCGTCAGCCCCGGCCTGGATCAGGTGGGCCAGCGTCTCGTCGTAGGCCAGCACGCAGCCGACGCTGCCAAGATGCCATTCGGCGGCGGCGACGATGGCGCGTTCCAGATCGGGCTCACCGGAACCCAGCAGAGCGAGTTGCATGCCGCTGGCGATAAGGCTGTCGATGTGGTCGAGCAGCATGTCCAGGCCCTTCTGCGAGGTCAGGCGGCTGACCACGCCGACCAGCAGGGCGTCCGGATTGGGTTCCAGGCCCATGCGCTGCTGCAGGGCGGCTTTATTGTGCGCGCGGGCAGCGATCTGGGAGGCGGAAAAACGCGCCGGGATCAACTGGTCGGTGGCTGGGTTCCAAGCGGTGTCATCAATGCCGTTCATGATTCCGGACAGGACGTTGGCGCGGTAGCGCAGCAGGCCATCGAGGCCCATGCCGTTTTCCTCACCGGTGATTTCGCGGGCATAGGTCGGCGATACGGTGGTCAGCCGGTCAGCATAGGACAGGCCGCCTTTCAGGAAGTTGACGTCGCTGTGGTATTCCAGTCCGTCAAGCCCGAAGGCGGAGGGGGGGAGGCCGAACCGAGGGAACAGGGTGGATCGGTAGCGGCCTTGGAAGGCGAGGTTATGCACTGTCATGACGGTGCCGGGGCGGCGGCCGGCGTGATGGCGCAGATAGACAATGGCCATGGCCGCCTGCCAGTCATGGGCATGGACGATGTCGAACTCCAGGCCGGGCACGATGCCGGTTCCCAGTGCGGCCGCGGCGGCGCCCAGTCCGGCGAAGCGAAGACCGTTGTCCTGCCATTCGGTGCCACCGGGGCCGAGATACGGATTGCCGGGGCGGCCGAACAGATGCGGTGCGTCGATTACCAGCAGGTCGAGCGAGGCCGCTGTTCCGCGCAGGACCGTGGCGGGGCCGCCGAAGAGGTCGGCAAATTCATGCACCCGGGTCGCGTCGTCCAGGGCGCTGAGAACGGCAGGATAGCCGGGGATAACGGTTGTCACCTGGGCGCCGGCGGGTGCCAGGGCGGCGGGCAGGGCACCCATGACGTCGCCGAGGCCGCCGGTTTTCACCAGGGGGAAGATTTCCGAACCGACAGCGAGGACGCGGATCAAGTCATACGTCCAGGCGGTCGATCATGGGCTGGGTGATGAGGCAGATGCCGCGATCGGTGCGGCGGAAGCGGCGGGCATCGTCGTCGGCGTCCTCCCCGACCACCAGGCCGGCCGGGATACGCACGCCTTTCTCGACAATGACGTTGCGCAACCGTGCGCCGCGGCCGATGTCGGCGTCGGGCAGGATGACGGCCTGTTCGACCCTGGCGTAGGAATGGACGTGGACACCGGTGAACAGCAGCGACTGGCGCAGGAATGAGCCGGAGACGATGCAGCCGCCGGAGACGAGCGAGGAGATGGCTTCGCCGCGGCGGCCGACTTCCTCGTGAACGAATTTCGCCGGTGGCGTGATTTCGGCGTAGGTCCAGATCGGCCAGTCGCGGTCGTAGAGATCGAGCGCCGGGATGATGGCAGTCAGGTCGATGTTGGCTTCCCAATATGCGTCAAGGGTGCCGACGTCACGCCAATAGGCCTCGCGTTCGGCACCTGAGGTCACGCAGGACGTGGTGAAGCGGTGGGCGACGGCTTTGCCGTACCTGACCAGGTAGGGAATGATGTCCTTGCCGAAATCGCGCTGGGAAGACGGGTCGGCGGCGTCGCGGTGCAGCTGCTCGATCAGGAACCGCGTGTTGAAGACGTAGATGCCCATGCTGGCGAGCGCGAGGTTGGGGCTGCCGGGTATCGCCGGCGGATCGGCGGGCTTTTCAACAAAATCGATGATGCGGTCGGTTTCGTCGACATGCATCACGCCGAAGCCGACGGCTTCCATCCGCGGCACCTCGATGCAGCCGACCGTGACATCGGCGCCCTGTTCGGCGTGCTGCACGAGCATCGCGGCGTAGTCCATCTTGTAGATGTGGTCGCCGGCCAGGATGACGATGTATGTGGGGTTATAACCTTCGATAATGTCGATGTTCTGGTACAGGGCATCGGCGGTGCCGGCGTACCAGGTATCGCCGGACCGTTGCGACGCAGGAAGAATATCGAAGCCCTCGTTCCGTTCCGGACGGAAGAAGTTCCAGCCGCGCTGGAGGTGGCGGATCAGGCTGTGGGCCTTGTACTGGGTGGCGACGCCGATGCGCCGGATGCCGGAGTTGAGCGCGTTGGACAGGGCGAAATCGATAATCCGGCTTTTGCCGCCGAAGTAGACCGCCGGCTTGGCGCGTGTATCGGTGAGCTCCAGCAGCCGTGAACCTCGGCCGCCCGCGAGGACATAGGCCATGGCATCGCGAACAATCGGGGCATGCAGTCCTGGCCTTGGCGCCATCAAGTTGTCTCCTGTCCTGGCCGTTCCCGTTGTTCCCGGACGATAACCGGGGCGTGGGGCAAAGACCAGAACAGGGCCCGCGGGCAGGCGGTCAACAAAGCGCCCATCCGCCCGGCGAGGCGCCCGTGCGCCGGGCAGCCTGTGGGGGGCGGAGCGGCAGGTGTGGGGTCAGGGCTCACCGATATGGGCCGGAACGTTCCATATAAGGTCGGCGTATTCCCGGATCGAGCGATCCGAGGAAAACCAGCCGACATTGGCGGTGTTGAGGATCGAAGCCTGCCACCAGTCGTCCGGCCGGCGCCACAGGTCGGCGATGCGGCGCTGGGCGGCGTAATAGGCGTCGAAATCGGCGCAGACCAGGAAATGGTCGTGATGGCGGAGCGACGTGACCAGGCCGCGGTAACGGTCGGGGTCGTCGGGCGAGAAGACGCCCGCCTCGACACTGGACAGGACTTCGCTGAGCATCGGGGAGGCGGCGATCAGATCGGTGGAGTCGATGCCGGTGCGCCGGCGCGCCTCAACCTGGTCCGCGGTCAGGCCGAAGATGAACATGTTATCGGCGCCGACGCGTTCGAGGATTTCGATGTTGGCGCCGTCGAGCGTGCCGACGGTGAGGGCGCCGTTGAGGGCGAACTTCATGTTGCCGGTGCCGGAGGCTTCCATGCCGGCGGTGGAGATCTGCTCCGACAGGTCGGCGGCCGGAATGATGATCTCGGCCAGGCTGACGGAGTAGTTCGGCAGGAAGACGATCTTCAGGACGTTGCGGACGGTGGGATCGCTGTTGATCACCTTGGCGACGTCGTGGATCAGTTTCACGATCAGCTTGGCCTGGTGATAGCTGGCAGCGGCCTTGCCGCCGAAGATCTTCACGCGCGGCGCCCAGTCGTCCATCGGGCGGGCGCGGATCGCATTGTAGAGGGCGATAGCTTCCAGGATGTTCAGCAACTGGCGCTTGTACTCGTGGATGCGCTTGATCTGCACGTCAAACAGCGCGGACGGGTCGACGCGGATTTCGAGCTCGCGGCGGATCAGGTCCGACAGCGCCAGCTTGTTGACATAGCGGGCGGCAGCGAACCGCTTCTGGAACGCTCGGTCGTTGGCCAGCGGGCGGATCTTCGTTAGCGCGTCTTCATGGTCGAGGACCTCGGGGCCGGCGACATCCACCAGCAGGCGGGTGAGGCGGGGATTGGCCTCATGCAGCCAGCGGCGAAAGGCGATGCCGTTGGTGACGTTGACGATGCGGTCGGGATAGAGCTCGTGCAGGTCGCGGAACACGGTCTCGCGCATCAGGCCGGTGTGCAGGGCGGACACGCCGTTGATCCGGTGTGAACCCAGGAATGCCAGATGGCTCATGCGGACGCGGCGGCCCTGGCTTTCATCGATCATCGAGACGCTGGACAGGAAGGTGTCGTCGCCAGGGTGCTCGCGGCGGACGTAGCCAAGGTGCAGCGCGTTGATCAGGTAGATGATCTGCATGTGGCGCGGCAACAGCCGCTCCATCAGCGGGACCGGCCAGACCTCGAGCGCTTCGGGCAGCAAGGTATGGTTGGTGTAGCTGAAGGTGGCGCGCGTCATCTCCCACGCTTCTTCCCACGGGATCTGATGGACATCGAGCAGGATGCGCATCAGTTCCGCGACAGCGATCGCGGGGTGGGTGTCGTTAAGCTGGATGGAGGTCTTGTCGGCCAGGTTGGCGATGTGGCCGAATGCCTTGATGTGACGGCGGACAAGGTCCTGCAACGAGGCGGAGACGAAGAAGTATTCCTGGCGCAGGCGAAGCTCCTGGCCCGCGGGGGTGGCATCGGACGGATAGAGCACCTTCGAGATGGATTCGGCACGAACCTGTCCGGCGAGCGCGCCGGCGTGGTCGCCGTGATTGAAGGCGTCGAGCCGCAGCGGGTCGGCGGAGCGGGCCGACCACAGGCGCAGTGTGTTGACGCGGCGGCCGCGCCAGCCGACGGAGGGTGTGTCGTAGGCCACAGCCTCGATGGTTTCGGCGGGATGCCAGACGTGACGGACGGCGGCCTCGGAAATGGACACCGCTTCGATCGAGCCGCCGAAGCCGATCTGGTAGCAAACCTCGGGACGGTGGAATTCCCACGGGTTGCCGAGGGCCAGCCAGTCCTCGGGGAATTCCTGCTGCCAGCCGCTCTTCATGACCTGGCGAAACAGGCCGTGTTCATAGCGGATGCCGTAGCCGTGCGCGGGGATATCGAGCGTGGCCATGCTTTCCATGTAGCAGGCGGCCAGGCGGCCGAGGCCGCCATTACCGAGGGCGGCGTCGGGTTCCAGCGCGCGGAGCTTGTCAAGATCGACATCAAGGCCGGCCAGGGCGGCACGCATGCGGTTCAGCGTGTTGAGGTTGTTCAGGTTGTCGAACAGCAACCGGCCGATCAGGAACTCGAGCGACAGGTAATAGACGCGCTTGGAACCCTTCTGGTACGCGGAATCGATGCCCGCGAGCCAGCGGTCGACGATCTGGTCGCGCAGGGCGTAGGCGGTGGCGAGGAGCCAGTCACGCTCCGTTGCAATGGATCGGCGTTTGCCAACCACGTAGGTGAGCTTTTCCAGGATCGCTTCCTGCAGCGCCGCGACGTCCTCATCGCTTCTGGCGCTGTCCAGCGCCCCGGCATCATCCGCAAGATAAGCAGCCATGTCTGTTTCAAACTCCATGCTGCGTCACCCTTTTTGCACACATCATTTCGGCGCCACGAAAGCATGTTTCGGCTGCCGCCATCAACCACCTGAATGTGAGCGCGCCATCTCGGCGGCGCGGTGTGATAAACCTGAACGGCAGATGCCGCTCGGATGCCTCAAAATAAGGCAGGAACGGTGAGTGAGGCTGAATTTGCGCCATAATGATGCGGATAAGAAAGATTAATGCCCGCTCGCCGGCGCGGCTTCAGCCGGCTTCGGGGCGGCTTGTGTGGCAAGCGGTGTGATTGGCGGTGTGACTGGCGGCGGTTGGGCGTGCCCGAGGATACGGCTGCTGGCCGGCCAGGCGCGCACCAGCGGCTCGCGGAAAATGACAGCCCCGCCGACGGCCGTGAACAAGGCCACAAAGGTCATCACCCAGGCCGCGATGAGACTGGTTGGCGGGCGGCTGGGGATCGCCGCCGCGGCGAGGCGATCCATTGCGGAGAAATGCGAAGGCGGTTCGGCGGGCTGAGTCTCAGGCTCGGTTTCGGGATCGGCGCGGAACTCCAGCGGTTCCAGATCGACCGGATCGGGAGCGGGCGCTTCGGATGCCAGCCAGGCACCGCCGCAGCGGGTGCAGCGCACCTTTCGCTGCGGGGTCATACGCGAGGCCGGCACTTCGTATTCGGCTGCGCAGTCGGGGCAAACGATTCGCATCTAAACCCATTATGAACAGGCACGGACCAAATTGGAATGAAAGCTTGACCATCCCGTAGTCCCCCGGGTGGTTCGGGGCAGCGGATGGCCGGAATAAAAGGTCGTGGCGTATCGCGCGCAATGACACTGCCGGGCGCAATCGGTAAACAGGTGGGTATGCTACGATTCGAAGCGGTCGGATTGCGCTATGAGCGGGGCGTCCGCGCGGGTGCGCCGGCCGGTCCGGAGATCCTGCATGACATCAGCTTCCGCCTGGAGGCCGGCGCATTCCGCTGGCTGCTGGGCCCGTCCGGGGCGGGCAAGACGAGCCTGCTGCGGCTGATGTATCTCGCGGTGCGGCCGACGCGCGGCCGGATGACGTTGCTGGGGACCGAGGTCACGACGGCGCCGCGGCGGGCGTTGCCGGCCCTGCGGCGGCGCATCGGCGTGGTGTTCCAGGATTTCCGCCTGCTGCCGCACCTGTCGGCGTTCGACAACGTGGCGTTGCCATTGCGCATTGGCGGCCGGCCGGAGGGGCAGATCAGAGCCGACGTCGGGGAGTTACTGCGGTGGGTCGGGCTGTCGCAGCATCTGGATGCGCGCCCGGCGGCATTGTCGGGGGGCGAGCAGCAACGGGTGGCCATCGCGCGCGCAGTGATCACGCGGCCGGCGTTGCTGCTGGCCGACGAACCGACGGGCAACTTGGATGACGGCCAGGCCATGCGCCTGATGCGACTGTTCCAGGAGATGAACCGGATCGGCACCACGGTGATTGTCGCCACGCATAACGAGACGCTGGTGGACCGCCATCCTGCACCGGCTTTGCACATTGCCGGCGGTCGGCTGGTGGCCAGCGAACGGCACGCGCGATGATTTCCTTGCGCCCGCCGCGGTTCGACGAGCTGGGCTTGCGGCGGGCGCTGTCCGACCGGATGGTGCCGCTGCTGGTGGCGGCGATGGCATTCCTGGCAGCGCTGGCATTGGCAGGATGGTTCGGCACCGCGGCACTGTCGCGGCATTGGCAGCAAGGTGCCGGCGCGGCGCTGACGGTGCAGGTGCCGCAGGCCGATGATCCTGCGCTGCGCGGTGGCCAGTCTCGTTTGGCGGCGGTGCTGGCGCTGCTGGTAGGCACGCCGGGGGTGGCCTCGGCGCATGCTCTGTCGGACCAGGAACTGGGCGATCTGCTGCGGCCATGGCTGGGTCAGGGTCGCGAGCGGCTGGCGATTCCAATTCCGGCGGTGATCGCGGTGCGGCTGAACGACACCGCGATGGATATGGCGCCGCTGTCGCAGCGGCTGAGTGAGGTTGCGCCTGGAACCATGGTCGAGGATCACGGGATCTGGATTCGACGGCTGGCGGTGCTGGTGCGAAGCCTGCAGGCGTGTGCGGCACTGGCGCTGCTGCTGGTGGCCGGTGTGGCGGCGGTTGTTATCGCCGTGGTCACGCGGGCCGGGCTGTCGACACGGCGGGAGGCGATTGAGATCGTGCATGGGCTGGGTGCGACCGATCGCTATATCGCCGGCCGTTTCGCTGCCCGGGCCACGATGCTGGCGGCGGCTGGCGCAACGATCGGGGCGTGCATCGCCTTGCCGATCCTGCTGACGCTGGCGCAAATGGCGGCGCCGTTCGCGGGAGAGGTCGCTGTTGGCGGCACCACGTCGCTGACGGACATTTTGGGGACGTTGCCGGTGGCGCTATGGTTGGCACTGCCGTGTCTTCCCGCGGGGGCGGCGGTGATCGGGTATGGGACGGCGCACGGGGCGGTCCGGCGGTGGCTGCGGCGGTTGCCATGAGACGGCGATATCGATTGATGGCGGCGGGGCTGGCGGTCTGCATTGTTGGCGCGATCGCATGGGTCGTGGGCTTGTTCTGGTTCATCGAGACCACCCACCGGTTGTTCGAGCCACCGCCGCATACGGATGGAATCGTCGCGCTGACCGGCGGCGCGGGGCGCGTCGAACTGGCGTTGCGGCTGCTTGCGGACGGCCGAGCGGACCGATTGCTGTTGAGCGGCATTGGTGGTGGCAGCGACCTGGCGACGTTGGGCCGGCTGGCGGGGATCGAGACGGCGCCGCTGGCGGAGCGTATCACCGTGGGGCGCTACGCGGCATCGACTCGCGGAAACGGCGTGGAAACGGCGGCCTGGGCAGAGCAGAATCGGATCGGGACATTGATCGTGGTGACGGCGGCCTATCATATGCCGCGTGCCCTGGCGGAACTGCGGCAGGATCTGCCGGAGGTGAAATTGTATCCGCTGCCAGTGGGATCAGAGTTGGGATCGGAGTTGGGATCAGAGTTGGGAACCGGGTCGGGATCCGGCGGCGAGCGCGGCTCGATCGACAAAGGCGTCAGCTTGCGGTTGGAGGCAGCCGAATACACCAAGTTTCTGCTGACCGCCTCCGGCATTGCGGCGTGGTTTCCGCGTCGCGAGCCGGACAGCGCATCAATCGGAACCGGAGGATGATCGTGCTCCGTTCCGCGGTGTTCAACGCGCTGTTTTTCGGCGGCACGCTGGTGTTGACGCTGGTGGCGATGGTGGTGCGCGTGGTTTCGCGGGGCCTGGTGCTGAAGGTGGCGATGTTCTGGGCGCGGTACCTGGTCGCCGCGGCGCGAATCGTGTGCGGCATCCGGCTGGACGTCCAGGGTCTGGAACACATTCCGCCGGGCCCGGCGCTGATCGCGTCGCGTCACCAGTCGGCGTTCGACACGTTCATCTGGCTGACGCTGCTGCCGAACTGCTGCTATGTCTTCAAGCAGGAGTTGCGCCGCATTCCGTTGTTTGGGCCGTTGATCGGGACGGCCGGCATGATCGAAGTGGACCGGACCGCCGGTAGTGCGGCCATACGATCCCTGCTGGCGCAAACCGATCGGGCGGTACGGGAGGGTCGGCAGATCGTCATCTTCCCGGAGGGCACGCGCAGCGAACCCGGAAGCCCGGTGGTCATGCAATCAGGGATTGCGGCCATGGCGTCGCGGACCGGCTTGCCGGTGATCCCGGTTGCCACTGACTCGGGATGGTGCTGGGGACGAAGGTCGTTTCGAAAACGTCCTGGGATTATCCGGATTGTGGTCGGCCAGCCGATTCCGGCACGGACCGAACGCAGGACGTTGATGCGGACCCTTGAGCAGGGGTTGTCGGCGATCGATCGACAGGAAAAGGACGTGGCGGATAAGCCTGTGGAAAACTCTGTGCAGAGTTCCACGACATAGTTCATCTGCAGCATCAGTGTACAACCTTAGGTCATTGATTTTTCTGAGGACTATTTGTTAACACGTTGATTGATCGCTGATAGTGCAGGATGTGGATGGAATTTGGAGATTCGCTTCTTGGTTGTGGGACGCGGCGCTGCCAGGGGATCTCAGGGATTCGCATCGAGACGCAAACGCGTGTAACGGGACCGCTCATCTGAATCGAATCCTGATGCGCCGAAAATACCCGCTTATCGCTCTCGCCGTGATCCTGCTGCTGGTTGGAGGCGAGTTCGTTTACTGGCGCATAGCCGCGCAACGTTTGCGGGACGGTTACCAAAGCTGGCTTGCGGCGATGGTGCAGCGCGGTTGGGAGGTGTCCTCGGGCGCGGCGTCGATTTCCGGCTGGCCACGTACGGCGGCGTTGGTGGTTCCCAATTTGACGTTGCGTCACACCGGGGCAGCAATCCCGGGTGATGTGCAGGTAGCATCGGCCGGCGTGACGCTGTCGGTTTCGCTGCTGCGTCCGGTTACGCTGCGGATGTCGATGACCGGGCCGGCGCATGTGCGGGTTGCGGGGCTGCAGGATGTGGTGGTTACCGGGGACGAGGACTGGGTGTCGGTGCCGTTGGGTGCGGATGATCCGCGTGCGGTCGATATGCATGCGAGCGGGTTGCGGATCGAGCCGGCGAGTGGGGCCTGGCACGCGACGGCGGGACTATTGAACGCCCACGCGACAATTGCGGAGCATGCGCCGGCGGATCAGTCGGAGCCGGCGGCGACATTTTCCGTAAGCGCCGAGGCGATTGCCTTGCCGCCGGTGATCAAGTGGCCGTTAGGAACGAACGTGTCCTCATTCTCGCTGGATGGGGTGATGAACGGTCCGATGCCGCAGACGCGCGATATCATGCGATGGGCGGAGGCGTGGCGTGATGGCGGGGGTTCGCTGGCGATCACCCATCTGGCGCTGGGATGGGGACCGTTGGGGCTGACGTCTTCGGCGACGCTTGCGTTAGACGAGCAATTGCAGCCGATGGGTAGCGGGAATGGTCGGATTGTTGGTTATGCTGCAACGTTGGACCGGCTGGCGGCGGCTGGGATGTTGACGAAGTCGGCGGCGACGGCGGCCAAGGCGGTGTTGTCGTTGATGGCTGGGACGGACGAGCCGTCTGCGGTTGATGTACCGTTGACACTTCAATATCGCACATTATCGATGCGCCAGGTGCCCTTGGTACGGCTGCCAGAGCTCGACTGGTCGGCCCGATAGTGCTATAAGATGGAAATGCGACACGGAATCCAGAGCATTCGAATTAGCGGCCCGGCTGCCTAGCAGCCGGGGTTCGTCCCGCTTTTTTGCCGAATTGTTCCTGGAGAATTCTGATATGTTCGCCGATTCCACATCTACAAATCCGTCTGCGGTTTTTGTCCGATTTTTGCTTGATGCCGATCCTTCGCCGGGATTGTTACCGCGGCTATTGCAGCCTTATGCCAAGCGCGACCTGGTGCCGGACCGGATGTGGGCGCACCGATCGGGCGATACGATCCATGTTGAGATCGCCATGGAGGCAATGCCGGCGGAGATGGTCCATCTTGTCGAGGGTAACCTGATGCAAGTGGTGGGCGTGCGCAGCGTGTCGCGCGTTGCCCGTTCGTGCCTGCGCCAGGTTGCCTGAGAGGTTGGGGGCCTGAGAGGTTGGGGGCCTAAGTGGTTCATGGCGACCTGCTCAGGCTTTGACCGAAGTATCTGAAGGGGCAATGCGGGTTTCGAGGTAGCCGCCCAGCAGGCGCCACCCTTGCATAAGCGTGTTCAGTTGCGTTGTTCGAGCCAGCAGGCGTGTCACCCCGGCTGTTTCAGCCAGGGTGACAGAAGCTCTAGTAACTGCGGGGCAGGCCCAGCACGTGTTCGGCGATGTAGGACAGGATCAGGTTGGTGCTGATAGGCGCGACCTGGTAGAGCCGGGTCTCACGGAACTTGCGCTCGATGTCATATTCCTCGGCAAAGCCGAAGCCGCCATGGGTCTGGATGCAGGCTTCGCCGGCCGCCCATGACGCTTCGGCAGCCAGCATTTTCGCCATGTTGGCTTCTTCGCCGGGCGTTTCACCGCTGGCAAATTTTTCGCAGCCGGCCTGAACCATGAGTTCGGCTGCCCGCATCTGGGCGTAGGCGCGGGCCAGGGGGAACTGGATGCCCTGGTTCTGGCCGATCGGGCGACCGAAGACCTGACGGTCCCGGGCGTAGTCGCTGGCCTTGCGGAGAAACCATTTGGCATCGCCGATGCACTCAGCGGCAATCAGCAGGCGTTCGGCGTTCATGCCGTCGAGGATGTAGCGGAAGCCGCGGCCCTCGGTGCCAACGAGGTTGGTTGCCGGAATCTCCATGTTGTCGAAGAAGATTTCGGTGGTGTTGTGGTTCATCATGGTGCGGATCGGGCGGATGGTCAGGCCATGGCCGAGGGCGGCGCGCATGTCGACGATGAAGGTGGACAGGCCCTCGGTGCGCTTGGCGGTCTGATCCTTCGGCGTGGTGCGGGCGAGCAGCAGCATCAGGTCGGAATGTTCGGCACGGCTGGTCCAGACCTTCTGGCCGTTGACGATGTATTTGTCGCCCTCCTTGCGGGCGAAGGTGCGGAGCGAGGTAGTGTCCGTGCCGCTGGTGGGTTCGGTGACCCCAAAGGCCTGCAGACGCAGTTCGCCGGTGGCGATCTTGGGCAGATAGTTTTTCTTCTGGTCGTCAGTGCCGTGGCGCAGGATGGTGCCCATGATGTACATCTGGGCGTGGCAGGCTGCACCGTTGCAACCTTCGGCCTGGACAGTTTCGAGGATTGCGGCCGCGGCGGACAATGGCAGGCCGGCGCCACCGTATTCTTCGGGAATCAAGGCGCCAAGGTAGCCGCCCTCGGTCAGGGCGCGGACGAAATCCGTGGGGTAGCCGCGCTCCTGGTCGAGTTTGCGCCAGTACTCGCCGGGGAAACGGCTGCACAATTTGCGCACTTCCTCGCGGATTTCCGAGTGGGCGTCGGTGTGCAGGGTTTCTCTCATGGCGATCTTCCGGAACGGGTTGGGCTGATTGGCATGTTTGTCTTGGTCACGCCGGTTACGACGTCAACCCTGCGCGGCCGGCTGGGGTTGCGACGCCGCAGCCGTTGGCAAGCCAGACAAGGTGGCGGCGCGCCAATCAAAAGGCCACCAGCCGGCGGGTGGTTGCCGATTGCGCGGATGTTCCGGCGGGCTGGTATCATCGCATTACGGGAATGGGTGCTTGCCGTCGTGGCGGTACATGTTGTTATCGGCAGCAGACGTCATAATTGAGGGATTGCTGCCATGCCTGCCGGCGCGCCGCTTGCGGCTTCACCGTTCGTTCAGTTCCAGAACTGGATGGCGGATGCGGAGAAATCCGAACCGAACGATCCGAATGCAATGGTTGTCGGGACCGCGACAGCCGACGGCCGTCCGTCGTTGCGGGCCGTCCTGCTGAAGGGTGTCGATGAACGCGGATTTGTATTCTATACCAACAAGGAAAGCCGTAAGGCCCTGGAGCTGGCGGCAAATCCACAGGCGTCGCTGCTGTTTCACTGGAAATCGCTGCGCCGGCAGATCCGGATCGAGGGTGCGATCGAGAGCGTGACCGACGCCGAGGCGGACGCCTATTATCAGTCCCGGCCGCGGATTTCACGGTTGGGAGCATGGGCCTCGCAACAATCGCGGCCATTGGCGAGGCGAGCGCTTCTGGAAGAGCGGCTTGCGGAAATGGAGGCGCGTTTTCCAGAGGAGGTACCGCGGCCGGGTCACTGGTCCGGCTACCGCGTGCTGCCCGGAACGTTTGAGTTTTGGCAGGATATGCCTTATCGCTTGCATGATCGAACCATCTATCGCCGGTCTGCGGACGGAGCCTGGGAGCAAAGCAAGCTGTTTCCCTAGGATCACGACCCGCAACCGAGCCAGCCCAATGGATCGTGCTTGCAACGCACACGCAAACCTGCATTGCTTTGAGAGCAAGGCTTAACGGGAGGAGTCACCATGGCGATACGCAAGCTTCTGCTGCCCCTGACGGGGACCGCGGCTGGCGAGGCCGCACTCGCAACCGCATTGACGATTGCCCGTCGATGGAATGCCCATGTGCTGGCGTTGCATGTGCGGGTGGACAGCCGGGATGTGGCGCCGCTGGCGGGCGAGGGTCTGTCCGGCGCGATGATCGAGGAGATGATGTCGGCGACCGAAAAGGAAAGCAGCGACAGAGCGCATGCGGTCCGATCGATGTTCGAGCGATTTGTGGCGCGGCAGGAAGTTGTGGTGCAGGAAGCCCATCCGGGGGCGGATCATGCGACCGCGAGCTTCGCGGCGGTCACCGGTCGGGAGGAGGATATCGTCGCACAGCAGGCCCGGCTGGCCGACCTGACGGTGGTGCCGCATCCGGATGCCGGGGAGGACGTGTCGTCGTCGGACGCGCTGCATGCGGTGCTGTTCGATTCCGGGCGCCCGGTCTTGATCTCGCCGCAGGTGACCCCGGCTCAGATCGGCACCCGGGTTTGCCTGGCGTGGAACGGTACGGCGGAGTCTGCTTCTTCCGTGCTGGCGGCGATGCCGTGGATGCAGCGGGCGGACGGGGTGGCGATCCTGTCGGCTGACGGATATCAGAGGCGGGGACCGGCGGCGCCGGACCTGGCGGCGTATCTGTCGCTGCACGGGGTGCACGCGGATATCGTCACCTTCAAGTCGGCTGGCGGATCGGTTGGCGCGGGGTTGCTGGCGGCGGCGGCGGCTTACGGCTGCGACCTGCTGTCGATGGGTGCGTATTCGCATTCCCGGCTGCGCCAGTTGATCCTGGGCGGCGTAACGCGCCACGTGCTGGAGAACTCATCGCTGCCGGTGATGATGAACCGATAGAACCCCTCAGGCGCGGAAGGGTCTTTGTGAGGCCGCTTCCGCGCCGGACGTTCCTGCGCCGGACGTTCCTACGCCGGTCGTTCCCGCGCCGGTCTTTCCCGGGCTGATCAGGCGCTAAAAAAGCTTGTCCTGGGGACTGAGCTTGACGATGACCTCGGTCGGGTCGGCGAGGTTAAGCATTGCGCGGGCGCGCTCATCCAGCGTGTCCGGATCCAGATGGCGGGCGCGGAGGCCGGCGACGCGGGTTTCCCAGGCATCACGCTCGACCTTGGCGGCGGTCTTGTCGTCGCTGACCTGACGCAGCAGGTCCTGGCGCTGGGCGTAGGCTACGAGCCCACGGTCGCCCTGGGTGGCGTTCCAGCCGAAATAGGCAGTGATGACGAGAAATATGGCCGGGGCGATCATGATCCGGGCCCGTCGCTTGAGTTCTCGGCCGAGTGACAAGGGGCGCTCCTGGCATGTTATTGCTATTGTAGCGCGACGGCGGCGGTGGGTGAACGAAAAAAGGTGACGGGGGCAGCCGGTGGCGACTGCCGGTTGACGAACAATCCGCCATGTTGCCGGACTATGGTCGTTTGCAGCCGGTGCCGGCGTGAGCGTCCGCTTCGCCATGACAGCGTGCGCGCGGCCGGTGGTGGCGCGTTGACAGGATTGGGCGCCGAACGCATCGTCCGGCCGCCTCAAACCAGGGAACGGCCACGCGATGTCTCAACATGCCTTGCAACAACCGATCGAGGATCTTTGGGAGCGGCGGGAAACGCTGTCTTCAGCGACCAAGGGCGAGGCTCGGGATGCGGTCGAGTCCGCGCTCGATGCGTTGGACAGGGGCGAAGTTCGGGTCGCGGAAAAGGGCGGTGCCGGCTGGCATGTGAACCAGTGGCTGAAGAAGGCCGTGTTGATGTCGTTCCGCCTGACCGACTCGACGGCGATGGAAGGGCCTGGCGGGGCGCCGGTGTGGGACAAGGTGCCCATGAAGTTCGCGGGCTGGGGTGAAAACCGGTTCAAGGAGGCCGGTTTCAGGGCGGTGCCGGGCGCGGTCGTGCGCAAGTCGGCATTTATCGCGCCGGGAGCGGTGCTGATGCCGAGCTTTGTGAATGTCGGGGCGCGGGTCGGGCGGAACACCATGGTTGATACGTGGGCGACGGTCGGAAGCTGCGCGCAGATTGGCGAGAATTGCCATCTGTCGGGCGGCGTAGGGATTGGTGGCGTGCTGGAGCCGCTGCAGGCAAACCCGGTGATCATCGAGGACGATTGCTTCGTCGGCGCTCGGTCTGAGGTTGCGGAAGGCGTCGTCGTGGAGCGTGGGGCGGTGCTGTCGATGGGCGTCTTCATCGGTGCCTCGACCAAGATCATCGACCGCGCGACCGGGGAGATCTTTATCGGCCGGGTGCCGGCTTATTCTGTGGTGGTGCCTGGGTCGCTACCGGGCAAGGCGCTGCCGGACGGGTCGCCGGGGCCGTCGCTGTACTGTGCGGTGATCGTCAAGATCGTCGATGCGCAGACGCGGGCGAAGACGTCGATCAACGAACTGTTGCGCGATTGATGGACGGGGCGGATGCGGCGCCGGGGCTGACCGATCCGCTGCCGTTGGCGCAGGCGCTGATCCGTTGCGCGTCGGTAACGCCGGCGGATGGCGGTGCCCAGGGCGCGCTGGCGAAGATGCTTGAGCGGCTGGGGTTCACCGTCCACCGGCTGCGGTTCGGCGCGATCGAGAACGTGTTTGCGCGCCTGGGCAGCGCGGGGCCGCATATCTGTTTCGCCGGCCATACCGATGTTGTTCCGGTTGGGACAGCGAATTGGCGGTCCGACCCGTTCGGCGGCGAGGTGCGTGACGGCGTGCTGTACGGCCGCGGCGCCTGCGACATGAAAGGGGCGATCGCGGCGTTCGTTTCCGGGGTTGCGCAACATCTGGCGCAGGGGACGCCGAAAGGATCGATCAGCCTGCTGATCACCGGCGATGAGGAAGGGCCGGCGGTTGATGGCACGGTGAAGGTGCTGGAGTGGATGCGTGCGAATGGCCAGGTACCGGATTTCTGCCTGGTGGGGGAACCGACCTGCCCGGTGCGGCTGGGCGACATGGTGAAGATCGGACGGCGCGGCAGCGTCAACATGAAGCTGGAGGTGTTTGGTACCCAGGGCCACGTCGCCTATCCGCATCGGGTGGACAACCCGGTGCATCGGCTGATCCGCGCGCTGGATGCGCTGACGTCGGCGCCGGTCGATGCAGGCACCGAGTGGTTCGAGGCGTCGTCGCTGCAGGTGACGAGTGTCGATGTCGGGAATGGGGCGACGAACGTGGTTCCGGCCAGTGCACGGGCGGCGCTCAACATCAGGTTCAATGACGGGCACAGCGGGGCCTCCCTGATCGAGTGGGTGCGGGCCACGGTGGGGCGTTATGCGGATCGGTTCGATCTGCAGGCCTCGATCAGCGGCGAATCCTTCATAACCAAGCCAGGGCCGATGGTGGAGATCCTGCGCCACGCCATTCTGGGCGCGACAGGAATTGATCCGAAGCTGGATACCGGCGGCGGTACCTCAGATGCGCGGTTCATCGCGCAATACTGTCCGGTGGCGGAATTCGGCCTGGTCGGCGCGACCATGCATCAGGTCGATGAATGTGTCCCAGTCGCAGAATTGCGCGAACTCGCTCGGATTTATCGGGACATCGTGGCGGCCTTCCTGGCATGAGCCAAGGCGTGGCAACGCGAAAAAGCATCCTGGTGGGAATATTGCGGATCGCGCGGGGGCGAGCCGACGGAATCGACTGCTTCAATGCGAGCCCGCAGGGGTTCCTCTCCAGCCTGGCGCCGCTGATTGCATTTCCCCTCGTTGGGGCATTGCTGTCGACGTTCGCCGAGGGACCGAAGCGGGGGCTGACCGGGCTGGCGATGACGCTGTGTGCGCTGCTGACGCCGGCTGTCGTTTCCTATGAGGTCGCGCGCTTCTGGAAACGGGATGATGCGTGGCTGCGATTTGCGACCGCGTTCAACTGGTGCGAGTGGATCCTGCCGATCCTGGCGTGCCTGATCATGGTACCGCTGAGCGTCGGGATCAGCATGGGGTTGAGTGAGAACGCGGCCAGCGTGCTGTTGCTGGGGTGCCTGGGTGCGTACGGGATCTGGCTGCACTGGTTCCTGGCGCGCAACGCACTGGGCTTGTCGCACCTGCGGGCCGTGGCACTGGTCTTGCTAGTTAATCTGGGAACGCTCGCGGCGGTGATGGGACCGGGTCTGCTGGCTCACGAGGCGGGATGACTTCGGTTTCCGCCGTTGCGTCCGGGTTGCAGGCGGCACTGCGCCTGGCCTGGGGCCGGCCGGATGGCGTGGTCCAGGTCGGCGGAGATCGCGAAACGATTATCCGCAGTTTCTGGTCGCTTGCGTTGTGCGTGCCGGCAGTGCTCGTTCGGCTGGCGATGTCGTGGCTGGCCACTGGGCTGCCGGCGCATGCCCTGCACAGTGCCGGACGCGAAGTGATTGTGTTCGTCGTCGGCTGGCTGGTGTTTGTGGAAGTGAGTCACAGACTGGCCCCGTTGCTGGGGCGAGCCGACCGCTGGGGCCGTTTCATTGTGGTGTGGAACTGGTGCAACGTGGTCGAGGGAGTGATGGTCGTCCTGGGCGGTATCCCCGGCGCATTGGGCGCACCGCCGATCGTCGACGAGGCCTGTGTGCTGGTCACGATCGGCTGGGCGCTGTGGCTGGAGTGGTATGCGACACGGCTGGCGCTTGGTGTGGGACGGGGTGCGGCGGCCGGGCTTGTGGTGCTGGATCTGGCGATCGGGATTCTGCTGCCGTCGCTGGCGCTGGCCGTCAGATTTTGAACGGATCGTCAGGGTAGGACACGCCGATGAGGGTCAACCCGTCAGGCGGTGCAGTTGGGCCGGCGGCAGACCGCTGCCTCGCTTGCAGGGCCGCGGCGACGCGTTCGATCGGCCAGCGGCCTTCACCCACCAGCTTCAGCGTGCCCACGAAATTGCGGACCTGATGGTGCAGGAAGCTGCGTGCTGCGGCGGTTATCTCAAGCATGTCGCCGCAGCGAATGACCTCAAGCCGGTCGAGCGTTCGAACCGGCGATTTGGCTTGGCAGGCGGCGGCACGAAAGGAGGTGAAGTCGTGGCGCCCCAGAAGGGTCTGAGCGGCGGCGTGCATGGCCGTGGCGTCGAGCGGATTGGGCACGTGCCAAACCTTGCCCGCAAGCAGGGCGGGGCGGCTGCGGCGGTTGAGGATACGAAAGCGATAGGTGCGGTTGATGGCCGAGAACCGTGCGCTCCAGTCCTGCGCTACGAACGCGGCCTGAAGGACGACAACCGGGTGCGGCTTCATGTGATAGTTCAGGGCGTCGCGGATCGCCTTGGCGCTGTGCAGGGTGGGAAGGTCGATATGCGCGACCTGGGCCTCCGCATGGACGCCCGCATCCGTGCGGCCGGCGGCGATGCTGGGAACGGGCTGGCCGTGATTGAGGTGGGCGGCGGCTTGTTCGAGGACATCCTGAACCGAACGACCGTTGGCTTGGCTTTGCCAGCCGACAAAAGGGGTGCCGTCATATTCGAGGCGTAGCGCCCAGCGTGTCATGGTCCGAGGCGTGTGCCCGGAGGAACTGGACGGCCGCGCAGGAATGCGGCGGCATCGAGGGCAGATCGGCCTGGAAGCTGAAGCCGGGTTAATCTGATCGCCTGGGTGCCGCAGGCGACGGTGAGTGCGTTGTCGAGAATCGTGCCGGGCGCGCCGGTTGCCTCGACGGGGAGGGCGGACAGGATCTTGATCTGAGTGCCGGCAAGCGTGGTGAAGGTTCCGGGCCAGGGATCGAAAGCACGGATCCGGCGATCGATGGCGGCGGCCGGCTGAGTCCAATCGATCCGGCCGTCCTCGCGGGTGAGCTTGGGAGCGTAGGTCGCCTCGGAATCGGCTTGCGGGACCGGTGTCGGACAGGCGGCAAGAGCCTCCAGGATCAGTTTGGCGCCCAGCGTGGCGAGGGTGTCGTGCAAGCTGGCCGTGGTGGTTGCCGCGGTGATCGGGACGCTTTGGCGCAGCAGCATCGGCCCGGTGTCGAGACCGGCTTCCATCTGCATGATGGTGATGCCGGTTTCACTGTCGCCGGCGAGGATGGCGGCTTGGATCGGGCCGGCGCCGCGCCACCGTGGTAGCAGGCTGGCGTGGATGTTGAGGCAGCCCCGGCCAGGCGCGTCGAGCATGGCTTGCGGCAGGATGAGGCCGTAGGCGGCGACGACCGCAGCGTCGAGGCCGAGGGCGGCGAAGTCTGCCTGGGCGACCAGGTCAGTGCGCAGGCGGGCGGGCGTGCGGACGGGAAGGCCGAGTTCGTCAGCGGCGATGTGCACCGGGCAACGACGGACCGCCTGGCCCCGGCCGGCTGGTCGGGCGGGTTGTCCATAGACGGCGGCAATGGTGTGGCCGGCCTGATGCAGCGCACGCAGTGCCGGAACCGCGAAGTCCGGGCTGCCCATGAAGGCAATGCGCATGCGCTAGCCCGGTCCTGCGGCAACGATGCAGTTTGGTTGCCGCAGTACAGGGGCTGAATCGCAGCATGACCCCATTTTGGCAAGGCGTTTTGCTGCGTGCGATCCCACGGCCTAGCGCTTCTGGTCGTCTTGTTTCTGGCGCTGTTCCTTGGCGAGGCGACGCATGATCATGTTCCGCTTCAGGGCTGACAGGTGATCGACGAACAGCACGCCGTCGAGGTGGTCGATTTCGTGCTGCAGGCAGGCGGCGAGCAGCCCGTCGCCCTGGATCTCGCGCTTCGCGCCGGTTTCGTCGAGATAGCGCACCTTGACGCAGGCCGGGCGGGTGATGTCGGCATATTGGCCGGGGAGCGAGAGGCAACCCTCTTCACGGGTCGCGAGTTCATCGCTGAAGGCAACGATCTCCGGGTTGATCAGGGCGTAGGGCTGCTTCTTCTCATCAGGCACTAGGTCGATGACGATCAGGCGTAGGCCCTGGCTGATCTGCGGCGCGGCCAGGCCGATGCCGGGCGCTTTGTACATGGTGGCGAACATGCGGGGGATCAGGTCACGGACCAGATCGCCGTCAGTCGGCTTGATCAGGCGGGCGCGCGACTTCAGCACCGGGTTTGGTGCGATCAGGATCGGCAGCAGCGTGTCGCTCGCCGGTGGTGCGGTGTCGGTTGTGCTCATTGTGCGTAAGCATCTAGCCGGGCGATGCCAACCGATCAACGGCGCTGAACACCGCCGTGGCGCACGGCTGGCAATCCGGGCCGCAAAATCGGACCCCTTGCAAGTCCGATCGGGACTGCCAAAATGATGCGCAGCCGGGATGCCACATTTGGGTTCCGGTATTCGCTTCGCTCGTAGGAGGGGGCCTTGACCACCCGCATGTTTACGTCACCGTTATTCCTTGGATTCGACCATCTCGAGCAGATGCTGGAGCGTGCGTCGAAGACGTCGTCCGATGGATACCCCCCATATAACATTGAGCAGATCAGCCCGTCCGGGTTGCGGATCACCCTCGCGGTCGCCGGGTTCACGATGGACGATCTGCAGATCACCCAGGAGGATAATCAACTCGTTATCCGCGGGCGGCAGACAGATGACAGTCAGGGCCGGATTTTCCTCCATCGGGGCATCGCGGCGCGGCAGTTCCAGCGGTCGTTCGTGTTGGCTGAGGGGATCGAGGTGAAAGGTGCATGGCTGGATAACGGCTTGCTGCATATTGACCTCGCCAAGCCGCAACCTGAAGTACGGGTCAAGACCATCCCGATTACGCGGAATTCGGTCGGGACGGCATTGCGGCCGAATGGTGCCGAGATTGGCGCCGTCGTGGAGAGCAAGGCGGAGCGATGAGACAGCAGGGTTCTGACGAACCTGCTGAACAGCACAGGCAGCGCTTCGGTGAAGGCTGCCGGAGAGGAAGGGACAGATCGATGAACATGAATTCAGGTGACCAATCCAACGCCGCGCCCGTGCAGGAGATGGGCTCCTTTGATGTTCGGCATTTGTCGGAGCAGCAACTGGCGGCTTTGGGGGTTTCCCAGATCGCTTACGTCAAGCCGGTGATCGTAAATGGCGTGCAGGGGTTTGCGATCCACGCCGCGGATGGCACTCCGATGGCAGTCGCGGGGGATCGCGAGGTGGCGGTGGCGGCTGTGGCTCAGCACGAGATGATGGCGGTTTCAGTCCACTGACGGAATGCGCCTAATGTTCCACGTGCCCGGGTGACCTTGGTCACCCGGCGCGGTTTTCTGGTTTCGCTTTCAGAAGATCCCTGATTTCGGTCAGGAGCACTTCGGCCTTGTTAGGCGGTGCTACGGCCTCCTGGCGGACGTTCAGCCTGGTCAAGGCCTTGACCACCCAGAAAACCGCAAAGCTGACGATCAGGAACTGAATAATCGCGTTGATGAACAGGCCGACGTTCAGCGTAGGAGCGCCGGCTTTTTGGGCGTCGGCCAAGTTGGCGTAATGTTGACCGTTGAGCGCAAAGAAGACGTTGGAGAAATCCACGCCGCCGGTGGCCAGACCAAGCAGCGGGTTGAAAACGTCCTTGACGAGGCTGCTGACGACTCCAGTGAACGCGGCGCCGATGATGATGCCGACGGCGAGGTCCACAACGTTGCCGCGCATGATGAATTTGCGGAACTCGGACATCCAGGATGGTGCCTTGGGTGCTAACATGCCGGGTTTTTCCTCAAGATGAACTAGCGCCCGATTTTCGGGCGTGTCCTTTCTGGCGGAAATTTCCTGATCTGGCGACAGGGGGCAGTTCAACCGCTGGCGAAACTCTGGATCAAGCTGCCAGCGACCAGGCGCCAGCCATCAATCAAGACGAAGAAGATCAGTTTAAACGGCAGCGAGACGGCACTGGGCGGCAACATCATCATGCCCAGGCTCATGAGGACGCTGGAAACAACGATGTCGATGATCAGGAACGGCAAGAACAGCAGGAAGCCCATTTCGAACGCGCGACGGAGCTCGCCCACGATGAAGGCCGGCACCAGGGACCGCCAGGGGATCGAGGCGGCGTCGGGGGCCGGCGGTAGATGGCCGAGATCAAGGAAGAACCGCAGGTCTTCATCGCGGACGTTGTCGGCCATAAAGGCGTGGAATGGTGCAGCGGTCAGCCTGAGGCCCTCGATTTCGGAAATCTTGCCGTCAGTCATCGGCACGATCCCCTGGGTCCAGGCTTGCGTCATCGCCGGCTCCATCACGAAGAACGACAGGAACAGAGCAAGCCCAATGAGGACGACGTTGGGCGGCGTGCCCTGGGTGCTGAGCGCGTTGCGGAGCAGGGACAGCACGATGACGATCCGCGTGAAGGCTGTCGTCATCACCAGAAGGCTGGGCGCAAGCGATAGCACGGTCACCAGAACCGTGAGCTGGACAAGCCGGGCGGTAGCGCCGGCCTGACCGCCGGCGCCGAGGTCGATGTTGACGGATTGTGCGTGGCCGAAGGTGGGGAGCAGCAGCAGGACCAGCAGCAGGAAAAAGCGGGTTCTCATGGATCCTGCATCCATCCGATTACGATGTCCTGCCCGCCGCCGGTCAGCAGGATGACCTGACGCTGTCCGCACTGGACGAGATGAACACGGCGACGGGGATCGAGCGCGATCGACTCGCGCAGGATCAGTGTTCGCCCCGACCGCGCCTGCGTGCGCCAAAGTCCGGACTGCATCAGGCGGGTGGCGGCAAGGATGAGCAGCAGAACGCCAGCCAGGACGCCGATGACCAGAAAGAGGTTCGGGGTGGTCACGCGGGTGACCACCCGGTTCCGGGCTTGATGGTCTGGGCATCCGCACTCACAGGCATGCAGGCATTTGCGGGTATGGAAGTGAATAAGTCGTTAACTGCCGGCATTAACCTTTTGTTCAGTTTTCATCGGTAGCTTGCCGTTATGGACCCGACCAAAATTGGCTTGTTCGATGTAGCCGAAAAGCGGCTCGCGTGGACCGCTCAGCGTCAGAGCGTGTTGGCAGCGAACATCGCGAACGCCAATACGCCAGCGTATCAGGCCCGCGACATCGGCTCGTTTGCTTCCGTGCTGGCAGGCCAGGGTGGCGTGGAACCGACGCGGACGCAGGCACGACATCTAGCCGGCACGGTTGCCAGCGGGCTGGCGTCGTTGACAAAGAATCCAGCGAAGGCCCGTTCCCTGGATGGAAATTCGGTGGCGCTCGATGACCAACTCACGAAAGTGGCCGACACGGAAACCACGCAGGCGTTGGTAACGACGGTCTGGAAGAAATACAGGAGTATGTTCAACATGGCCTTAGGGAAATCGGGCTAGCCATGGCGAATGATCTGAACCAGGCGCTCAATGTTTCCGCGACCGGTATGGACGCGCAAACAACGCGGCTGCGGGTGATCGCTGAAAATATCGCCAATCAGGACACCACCGGATCGACACCTGGTTCGGATGCCTACCGGCGTAAGACAATTACGTTCGAGAGCGCAGTTGATCGGGCGGCCGGAGTAGACACCGTGCAGGTCAAGGCGATCGGGGTCGACAACGGTGATCTGCCGCTGCGGTATGACCCAGCAAATCCTGCAGCCAATCCGCAGGGCTACGTAAAGCTGCCCAATGTCAACACGTTCATTGAAGTGATGGACATGCGGGAGGCGGAGCGCTCGTATAGCGCCAATCTGTCTGTAATGCAGGCAACACGCAGCATGCTCAACAAAACGATTGATCTGCTGAAATGAGTATGATCCCGACGGTTACGGTTACACCTTCGGCGGCTGCGCAGGCCTATGCGCGCAATGCGCCTGTCGCGGGTGGTGGCGGTGCCGCCGGGGCAACTTCCAGTTTCGGCAATGTCATGACCCAGGCGCTGGATCAGGCGGTGCAGACTGGCCACACGGCCGATGATCAGGCGATGAAGGCGATCAGTGGCGGTGGCAACCTGACCGAGGTGGTTACGGCCCTGTCGCATGCGGAAATGACACTGCAGACGGCGACGGCGATTCGGGACCGCGTGGTGCAGGCTTACCAGGACATCATGAAGATGCCGATTTAGGCCATGAACGAAGGTGACATCGGGGCACTGATCCACGACTGCATGATTGTCACGATGAAGCTTTGCCTGCCGCTACTTGTAGTGGCCCTTGTGGTTGGACTGGTGATCTCGTTCATTCAGGCCGTTACGCAGATCAACGAATCGACGCTGGCGTTCCTGCCGAAGGTTGTCGCAATCGGGGTTGCGCTGATGATGCTGGGACCGTTCATGGCATCGACGCTGAATGCGTTTTCGCATCAGATCTTCGATCGGATCGTCACTATCGGCGGGTCATGAATTTCACGCCCGCCGCGCTGCTGGATTGGGCGCCGGTGTTTGCCCTCGCGCTGTCGCGGATTGGGGCGACGATGGCGTTGTTGCCCGGGTTGGGCGAGGTCGCCACACCGGTGATCGTGCGAATCGGGCTGGCGCTGGGGCTAACGATCCTGCTGTTGCCTGAAATTCAGCCGCTGGTGCCACCGGTTCCGGCGGCCGGCCTGAACATGGGACTGATGATCGCGAGCGAAGTGGTTACCGGTCTATGGTTCGGCTGGATCGCTCGGATGGTTGTACTGGCGTTGCCGGTTGGGGCTCAGATCGTCGGGATAATGGTTGGGCTGTCCTCGGTCCTGCAGCCGGATCCGGAGCTTGGTGCGCAATCAGGTGCATTGGGCAAACTGTTCGAACTGGCAGCACCTGTGCTGTTGCTGGTGTCGGGACTGTACAGGCTGCCGCTGTTGGCACTGGACGGATTGTTTCACTTGATCCCACCTGGGCAACTGCTGCCGCCGGGGGAAGGCGCCGACGCCGCCATCCGCGCGGTCACCACCAGCTTCAGCCTGGCCGTGCAACTTGCGTCGCCATTCGTCGTAATCGGCATCGCCTGGCAGATTGCGATGGGGCTGGTCGCTCGCCTGGTGTCGCGCATGCAGATCTATTTTGTTGCGATGCCCGGCCAGATCATCTTGGGGATGACATTGCTGACCGTTACTGCGGGTGCCATGGGGCTGGCATGGCGGGAAGCAGTGACGACGTATTTCAGCACGTTGCCGGGTACCGGCTGAGACATGGCCGAGGGCGAAGGCGACGACCGGACTGAGGCCGCAACCGCGCGGCGCCTGGACCAGGCGCGTGAGGAAGGGCGGGTTCCGATGTCGCGGGAGGTGGCAACGTTCGCCGGTCTGGCCGCGGTTGTTCTGGTGCTTGGACTTCAGGCCCAGGCGATGATGCAGCGATTGGCACCTGACCTTGTTGTATACCTGTCCCGCACCGGGGATGCGTCCATGCTGGGTGCTGCGCGCATCAAGGCCTCATTGGCCGGCATGGCGGGCGCGGTTGCGCCGGCTGCGATGGCCGCGGTCGTGGCAGGGGCAGTAGCGGTGCTGCTGCAGACCAAGTTCCTGATCCACTGGGGCGGCCTGGAGCCGAAGATGTCGCGGGTCAACCCGAAGGCAGGGTTGAGCCGGGTATTTGGGTTCAATGGCCTGGTAGAGATGGTCAAATCGCTCATTAAGCTGGCGCTGCTGTCAGCGGCGATCTGGATCGCGATCCGCGGCGATTGGAATGGCCTGATGCAGATGCCGGCCGAAAGCCCGCGCAAATTGTTGTCCGCGGTTTGGCAGCCGGCGTTTCACCTCTTCATCGCGGCTGTTGTCACGCAAGGGATCATTGCCGGTGCCGATCTGGGCTGGGTGCATTTCCGGCACGCACGCGACATGCGGATGAGCAAGCAGGACATCCGCGATGAAATGAAGGACACGGACGGTAACCCGCATATCAAGGCGCGGATGCGGCGGATACAAGTGATGCGGGCGCGTCGCCGCATGATGCAGAAGGTGCCCACGGCGATCGTGGTGGTCACCAATCCAACGCATTATGCCGTGGCGCTGGCCTATGACCGAGCGAACAATCCTGCACCGCGGATCGTAGCCAAGGGAGCGGATTCGATCGCGGCGCGTATACGCGAGGTCGCGGAGGCCAATCGCGTGCCGATCGTCGCGAACCCGCCACTGGCCCGGGCGTTGTATCGCCTTGATCTTGATACCGAGATTCCGGCGGAGCATTACAAGGCGGTGGCCGAAATCATCGCCTATCTTTGGAAACTGCGGCAAGCGCGGCAGCCGATTTCGTGACGTGGCAGATGACCGAACCCGCGAGATCGGCGTGATGGAGCCTTTACCGAACCGGCTGTAAGGGATGATCCTGGTGTCGATTTGGCTGCAAGATGAAAACCACCGGGTCGATCAGTCAGGACGATGAAGATAGGGGTAAAAGCCGTCGGAGCGGCACGATGTTCACAATAGGTTCTTGATTGTGATGCCGGATAGGAACATAGTAAGCACAGAGCCGGTTTAGCCGGAAGCGGCAGAGTGTTCCGTGCACGTATTAGTTGCAGATTTCTGAAACTTGCGCGTAGGTTTCCCAGCTTGGCCCGCGCTGTGATCGAACAAGGAATGGTGACATGGAAAAGAACAAGGCGCTCGACGCGGCGATGGCGCAGATCGAACGGGCCTTCGGCAAGGGCTCGATCATGCGGATGGGCGCGCGTTCGGGCGATGAGCAGCACGAGGTAATTCCGTCGGGCTCACTCGGCCTCGACCTGGCATTGGGGATCGGTGGCCTGCCGCGCGGTCGCATCGTCGAAATTTATGGGCCGGAGAGTTCCGGCAAGACGACCTTGGCGCTGCATGCGATTGCCGAGGCGCAGAAGCGCGGCGGCACCTGTGCGTTCATTGATGCGGAACATGCGCTGGATCCGACCTATGCGCGCAAGCTGGGCGTGGACGTCGATAATTTGCTGATCAGCCAGCCTGACGCAGGGGAGCAGGCGCTGGAGATCGCCGATACGCTGATCCGTTCGGGCGCGATCGATATCCTGGTGGTGGACAGTGTCGCTGCGCTGGTACCGCGGGCGGAGCTGGAAGGGGAGATGGGCGACAGCCATATGGGATTGCACGCCCGGCTCATGAGCCAGGCGCTGCGAAAAATTACCGGCAACATCAACCGCAGCAACTGCATGCTGATCTTCCTGAACCAGATCCGCATGAAAATCGGTGTGATGTTCGGCAATCCCGAAACGACGACCGGTGGCAACGCCTTGAAGTTCTACGCCTCGGTCCGGCTGGAGATTCGCCGCATCGGCCAGATCAAGGATCGTGACGAGGTGGTGGGCAACCAGACCCGCGTAAAGGTGGTCAAGAACAAGCTCGCACCGCCGTTCCGTCAGGTTGAATTTGACATCATGTACGGTGAGGGCATCAGCAAGGTCGGTGAATTGCTTGATCTTGGCGTGAAGGCTGCAGTTGTGGAAAAATCGGGCGCATGGTTCAGCCACGACAGTCAGCGCATCGGGCAAGGGCGGGAGAACGCCAAGCAGTTCCTCCGCGAGCACCGGAATATCGCGGATGCCATCGAGACGAAAGTGCGGGAGCAATCCGGTGTAATCGCCAATACAATGCTGGCGGCGGTCGATGATTCCGAGGAAGCCGAAGCGGCTGAATGAGGCTGTCCTGCCGGATGTCGCCCTGCCGGATGTCGCCCTGACAGATGGCGACCATGAGCTGATTGCCGCGGCAAATGCGGTGCTGGCTAAGCATTATCGTCCGTTTTGGCACATGGTGGCGGCCGCACTCCGGTCGCGGGACGGCCGGATCTGGACGGGCCTGCATATCGGGGCAACCGTCGGCCGCCTATCGGTTTGCGCCGAGGCTATTGCCTTCGGCCGCGCTGTGCTGGATGGGGATGGCACGATCGAGACCGCGGTCGCGGTCAGACATCCGAAGCCCGAGGAGGAAAATCGCGAACTGGCGGTTGTTCCCCCGTGTGGGGCGTGCCGGGAGATGATCCTGGACCATGCGCCGCGGGCGATGATCATCGTCAAGGACGCGGACGTCCTGATCAAACTACCGATCAGGACGCTGCTGCCGCTGCCGTATCGGCGATAGCGTTAAGCGCTTCCAGGCTGACCCCGAGCAGTCAGCGCGCCATCTCGTTGTCGGTTGAGCAACATCACCCTGCATGCCGCAGTCGGAGTGATGTTGTTCCAGAAGGTTCAGGTTGACCGTAGGCTTACCCGCAAACGATCCCGCTTCAGGCGGCGGCACCATTGCGGTGGGAGAAATCGGTCTCAGCGCTGGTCATGAATTCAAGCAGCGCGGTCTTACCGTCTTCGGTCGCGCGCCTGGCACGCAGGATGGCGTTCGCCACGTCGCCGGGATCCGAAATGCGCTCCGACCAAGCGCCCAGGTCCTTGGCGAGGTCGGCATAGCGGCCGCCGAGATCGCGCGCCTGGTGGCGTTCGTGTGACAGCTTCATGTGGGGAATTTCAATTGCCATGGTGTTGTTGTTCAACACGATGGTCAGACTGGGGATGCCGGCGCGCACAGCCGTCTCAAGATCAAGGCCGGTCATGCCGAAAGCCGCATCACCCATGAAATTAACGCAGAACTTGTCAGGCGCGGCAACCTTGGCGCCGATGATCAGGCCAAGGCCGGTGCCGAGTTGGTGCGATTTGCCCCAACCAAGGTAGCCGCGTGGGCGGGTGGCTTGATAAAACGGGAGAAGCTGATCGCGTGGGCTGCCGGAGTCATGCGTTACGATTGCGCCTGCGGGGTCAACAACCCGGATGAATTCCGACATCACGCGGTATGGCGTCATCGGAGTTGCCGCACTGGTTAGCCTGGCGTGCCAGCGGCCTAGCCAGGCTTCGCGTTCGGCGGCGAGTTCCGCGGCGGGTGAGCGGTTGAGGCGCTTGCCGCCGAGACGATCCTTCACCGCGGCGATAAGACTGCTGAGAGTGAGCTTGGCATCGCCGAGAAGGGCGACGTCCGTCTGGTAGGATTTGTGCAGGTCGCGCGGGTCGTTGGTGGCGTGGATGATTGGGACGTTCACCGGTAAGGTCGGCGTGGTCAGCGGGTGCTTGGTGAAGCCACATCCGATCCCGAAGATCAGGTCGGTCTTGGTGTGCAGAAACAGTCGGCCCGGCCCGCTGAATGTGTTGCCGCCCGATCCAAGAGCCAGGGGATGGTCCTCAGGAAAGGCGCTTTTACCGTCAACCGTCGTCATGACGGGTGCCTGCAGCAAGTCGGAAAGCTGGGTCAGTTCGTCCGATGCTTCCGCATACAAAACGCCTTGCCCGGCAAGGATCATCGGGTGTGACGCGGCGAGCAGCAACTTGGCGGCTTCGTCGACGTCGCGTGGGTTAGGCGCGGAGATTGTCGGACCGAAGGGGCGGTAGGCGGCTGCGTCATCACCGGCGTCGAGGCCGACGATGTCACGCGGGACCTCGACCATCACCGGCCCCGCACGGCCGTTTTTCAGGGCGCTGAACGCCCTGCGCATTGCCGCGGTCGTAGCGCCGGGGACCATGATCTCCTCGACCTGCTTGGTCACGGATGCGTAAGTGACGCTGGAGCGGAAGGTCGGAAAAACCTGCGACTGGTCACGGGCGTGGGCGAGCGGCAGGAACAGCACCGGGACGCTGTCGGAAAAGGTCGTGGCAATACCGGGAAAGGCATTTTCCGATCCCGGGCCATACTGCATCATGAACACACCGGGCGGTTTGCCGTTGGTGACGCGAGCAAAGCCGTCCGCCATATCGACGCCCACCCGCTCCTGCCGACAGATGATGGGGCGGATGCCTGCGGCGACGGCGTTCTCAATCAGGGATGTCGTTGGAAAGCAAAAGAGCGTTGAAACGCCCTCCCGCTTGAGGACTTCAACGATGGCGTCGGCGCAATTCATCTGACGTTCCCTTTGCTTTCCATGGCTGGCAGCAGCCTAGGCGGTGGCGACCCGAAGGGAAAGTCTGCCGCCCGGTCAGGCGGGCGTGCTTCAGGCGGGCGTGCTGGAGAGAGGAATGCCGGAGAAGGTCGCCGACAACGGGCAGTTGAGCGCCCAGCCTGTGCCAAGGTTATAGCCGGCGTCCCATTCAGTCGGCATTGGCATTTGGGAGAAATCGTCGGTCACCGCATTGCCGCGGCCTATCGATGTCTGACCATAGGGGTAGAACAGTTGGCACGCGGCAGGGGCGTTCTGCAGGGCCGCCGCCAGCACCACCTGCAGGTGCGTTGCATCAAGCCGTTGGCAGGAAATCGCAGGCACAATAGCACCGTCATCACCCGGCGTGCCACCGTCCATTATGGCGAAACCCCTGCCGGATGCGGCCAGGAGCGGAACTATCAAGTCCTTGCCACCGTCATGCGCCACAGTGATGACGAGGATCGTGCTGGATTGCTTGTAGACATGCGTAATGGTTGGGCCGCCGATCCTTGGCAACGACGACGGCATGGTGGGTATCGAATCGGCATAGCCCGCCGCGGCAAGGGCACGCGCGACGATGGGTGCGGCGAGTGCGGCAAATCGTTTGTTGTCGGCACTGTCCCGATGAGCGGAATCACCTCCGGTCGCGACTCCCGTAGTTGGATCCCATGATGATCCTCTTGGATTGCTGTCGCTGGTCTGGGGATTACCGATAATGACATTTTGGCTTTGATCGGATGCGATGCTCTGGACCACCTGCCGATGCATGGTCATACCGTCGGCAGATCCATACGGGATTGCGTTCCACCATACCAAGGGGATCCGACTGCCTGTGTCACCCAGCATACTGCGCAGCAATGACAAGAACCGCACGGCGGCTGCCTTGAACGTGTTAAACTCGCTGTACTGGCGGAGGCTGTCGGTTTCGTTCCATGGCCAGATGATAGCGCACATGTCGGCAAGGTCTGCGGCAGGCAGACTTGCCACCGCCTGCTGTACCGCAAGCCCATCATCGCCCAGCAACCAGGTCGTGGGGCTCGCGCCTGTCCCGGGATCCTGCACGAAACTGCCCGGGTATCCCGAATCCGGCACGGCATAGAGGCCGTGGCCGCCTTGCATTGTATAGCTTGTCGGGCCGCCTGTCATGGCGAGCACGTTGTAGGCCAGGGCTCCCAGATACCAGGCGACACCTTGCGCCAGTAACGCCGCGGCGCCGTCGTTCATCGCGAAGTTGATGGCGTTCGATTGCCCATTGACAATGAGATAGATTCCCTTGCGATCGCCTCTTATCCAGCGCTGCGCATAGGACAGCACCGCAGTCACATCGTCGTTGATAAGCGCCCGTGTCCAGGTGGACGCCTCGTGGAGCCAACATTGGGCACTGCCGAAGGCCGATCCGTCATGCAGCAGCAATACTTCGCTCGCCGGGATGATCGCAGGCCACGGAACGGACTGGGCGGTTGAATTGCCGTCCAGCCAGACGTCGGTTCCTGATGACGGAGAATATCGAATGATGATGGAATGCGTATGACGGCGCGTCATACTGCTGCTGAGAACAACCTGCTCGGTGCCGGGATACAAAACAAGCCGGTTGGCGCCGCCCTTGCTGTCGACCTGCAATATCGTCCGTGATCCGGCGGCGAGAAGAGTGATCGGATCCGCATCATGATTGGTGCCTTGCCGCCAGTTTGGACGCGACCACACCAGGTACCAGGTCCAGCTTGACGCAGCGCCTATCGTCGAAGCGGATGGCTGCCAGCCGGCGCCGGGATCCAAGGCGGGCTGCAACAGGCCGGGGGTTCCAATGGGAAATCCGGCGCCGCCTGACAGGCCGGACAGATGCGGGACGGCAACCGGCGGCGTGGCGTTGGCTGGGTTATGGAATGGCATCAAATCGTTGCCGTTCCCGGTCAGGTCGGTCAGTGCGCTTCCGGCGCTGTTCCAAGTGGTCGCAGGCGCGTTGCCTGGTCCCGCCATGCCCGACGGCGTACTGGCGTCCCACCAGGCTGCGGTCGCGGAAATGAGTTGCGTCAGCAGTGGCCTCGGGTCCGTCGGATTTGTTGCGGCGGACCCGAGGGGAGAGTACAGCGCGAGGCGATGGTCGCCCAGTCCCATCGGTCGACCGGGTTGGATGAATACGAGGCTCAGAAGTCCAACTGGACGTGCCGGTCAACCTGTACAGGACCGTAAAGCTGGTTGCGGCTGAGGCCCCGGATTGCGCAGACCATTTGAGCTGGATCGCGCTGCTGGATGTCGGGTTCGGGGTCAGCGGACGACATCACCTACAGTGCGGCGCGCTGACCTGGGAAGGGACCGTCAGTTGCGACGAGCCCGACGTTGCGACGGTCAACACCGCCGAGGCCACGCCGGAACCGGCAGCGTTCTGACCCATTACGATGATGTCGTAGCTCGTACCCGCCTGCAGGGCGGTGATTTGGTAATTCGTCGTCCCCGAAACGGATGCGCTCCCGGTCCAGGGTATCGTGCCGGCCAGGCGATACTGCACCTCATAGGAGGACGCGGCACCGCCACTCGACGGCGCCTGCCATGTCAGGGCTATTGTCGAAGAGGTCGCCCCAGCATTAACGAGACCGGTGACCGAACCTGGAGGCGGAATCGTTGCAATGCCAGCCGAAGCCGGCATCGTTGCAAACGCAATCGTTCCAGCGGAGTAGGTGGCGCAGCAAATCGTGGCGGATTGCCAAGGGGTGAGCGTGAGACTTCCGCTGGAGCTCACGAAACCCGCCCCAAGAACCACGGTGCCCGAGCTTGCGTTGATGATCGTACAGTGAAACCCGTTACCCATATTGCCGGTCAGTGGCGTGAGGGTCAGGGGCTGGCTGCAGATCAGCAGCCGCCCGTTGTGCACCGTGGTGTCAAGATTTGTGTCATTGGATATCTCGACAACGGGTGACTTGTATGTCGGCAGTCTGGCCGCGATCCAGACCCATATGGCCCCGAATGTCTGGCTAGCCATTACGTTGCTACCCTGGGCGACCCAGGTTGTATCGGAATCCGCGGTGGCAAGCGCGGGCTGCGCCTGATCAATCGTCACGCCACCAAGAAGATTGTCATAGGAGATGGCGGCCGATGATCCGGAATGGCTGACGGCAACCAGATCCTGTGACGACAATTGCGCAATGACCGGCAATGCGCCAATCCAACTTCCCGACATGACTGTGCCGGAACCGGACGACCCGCCAACGCTTGATATTACGCCATTCGGATCGATGGCCACATTCTGTCCTGCCGAGAACAGGCCGCGTAGCAGCGAAGCGGGCATCAACATCGGGCTGCCCTGGTTTGCCACCACGAGATCAGACCGGGCGGAAAACTGCGATGCTGTGGGGAAGGCGGCGTAATTAAGGGAATCTGCCACCAAAGTCCCGTTTGTCAGGGTCAGACCGGCCCCGATATCAATCTGTTCGGGACTGCCGGACCCCAGGCTTTTCCTGCCCAGCAGGGACGGTGAATCAACCGAAATAAGGGGCTGTGCAGATGATAACAGTGTTCCGACTGTGGTCGCCCGAGCAGTGCCCGCCTGACTGATAGGGAGTTCATCGTCCGCCGAGACGGATTCAGCCATTGGCAGTTGCGATATCGTTGGCATCTATAATCCCGACCAGAAGACGCTAGGGTCTATTGTAGTATTCATGCAACAACCGTGGTGCCCGAACACGAGGAAACCCAGCGCGATCCATCGAAGAATACTTCGACCCCGGTTCCCGCACCGGCCGCTTCGTTCGGCTTGCGTCCGTTCGGGGCAAATGCCTTCGCGCCCGCTGGATACCCACCTGGCAGAGTGCTGACGGAAAATGATGGTAGGACCACCGGCCCAAGAAAACGCGGTGAGACAGCATTGACCCAAAATATCTCGTTCCAGCCGTTACTGCCGTTAGATACGATATGATATCGGTCGCTCGGGTGCAATGTTATTGGGCCGGCTTGGACAACGTCACTCCCGCTTGGTATGATATTGACAGGGCCCGTTGCGACGACAGAAAATGTAAAGCCTGTTCCGGCTGCCACCGTGCTCGCGGGTGGCAGTGTAATCGAATAGCCGCCAGCGCCCGACAGAAAGATCAGATTGCCGGAAATATAACTGGGCAGCGTTCCTGACGAGGAATAGGAATTCATCCATCCCACCGAGGTCCCTTTGCCTACCGCATAAGACAGCGTCCCTTGGTACCACCGCAGGGTATTACTTGCCCGGTCATATAGTAAGCGATTGCTGTTCGTGTTCTCGAAAGCGATGGCTTGTCCGGCGGCCATCCTGATAATTGGTGCGTTGTTGATCTGCTGTGCGATCGTTGTATCAAGCACGGCCCCGGAGAATGGGATGCCAACATTGAACACAGTCTTGGTGCTGCCGGAAGATCCATAACTGAGATAGACACCGATGACAGTGGCAATCTCAACTGGCGATCCGGTCGTATTGGCCTGACCTACGACAAGACTTTGGATGGTCCGGTTGTTCGCGTCGTCGGCACCGTTGCCATACCAGTCCATCTCGATGGTGAGCGCTGCGTTTGTTGCACTTGATGGTTGGCCGGTCGAGTCCCTATACTCGATGCAGGCCCCCCAAAGTTGAGGCTGAGGCAGGAAGGATCCGTTTGAGCCTGTGGCGGCGGCCGCCCGGATCGTCTGCATATACCGGCCAACATGCTGCGCCGGCGCACCTGCGGTGGGGGTTTGCGTGCCCGCCCAGATCAGGCGATCAAGTCCACCCCAAACAAAACTTCCCGGACTATTATAGATGATCGTGTCGGCGCGCTGGTTCGCAATGACATATCCGGGACCTCCATTGTGATTGACGATGTAGGATGAGTGGGTCACGGCTAAATCAGTGGACTGCGATGCCGACTGAGACGTCGATATATTCGATGGCGTGTTGCCGACAACAATGCCCGGCAGCGCAAACGCGCTCGGCCCGCCACCAGTCGGAATTGCCGATGCCAACGGCGTTCCATCAGACAAAATCGTGCCGGCAACGATCCATCGGACCCGTTTTGTCAGCGCAAGGCCCCAGTTCCCTGGTGGCTGTAATACCGTCGTCCCGCTTGGAACATAGATGGTGGCGCCTGCGGTTGCAGCCTGGTAAGCGAGCTTGAACGCCGCCGTATCGTCTGTAACGCCGTCAATCTTGGCGTTGTACGGCGGCAGCATGATATTGATCACACGCTGCGCGTTCGGGTTCGCGTCGACGTAGCTCTTCGTTGCCGCGTGCAACGGGCTGGTCGGGGCGCCGGCAAGCGTCAGCAAGCCCGACAATGTGCCCCCTGAACCCGGAAGTGCGGTGGCGACTTGACCATCGACGTATGACTTTGTGGCCGCATGCTGGGCAGCTGTGGGGGCAAGGGGAAGTGACAGCGATCCAGTGAGTGATCCGCCCGTCATCGGCAAGGCGGTGGCAACCTGACCGTCAACGTAGTGTTTGGTCGCGGCGTGCGCCATGCTCACCGGATCAGCATTGAGCGTAAGCATCCCTGTCAGACTGCCGCCGCTCCGCGGCAGTGATGTGAGAAGCTGGGTGTCTACGTAATTCTTTGTGGTCGCCTGTGCAGGGCTTGTTGGATCGGCTGCAAGAATCAAGGCGCCGGTCAGCGTATCGCCGGCACGTGAAAGTTTGAGGTCGACATACTGCTTTGTCGCAGCCTGATTTGCCACCGTAGGCGCGCTGGCCAGTATGACCGAGCCGTTGAAGGTAGCGCCCGCAGCTGTTATCGCAGTTGCGAACTGGTTGTCGATATACTGCTTGGTTGCGGCCTGCAGAGGTGCGATCGGATTGGCAGCCAGATATAAGGCGCCGGTCAACGTGTCGCCATTGCGGCTCACACGCAGATCGACATATTGTTTGGTGCTGGCCTGCAGCGGTGTCGCCGGGTCAGAAGCCAGGAGCAACGTCCCGGTCATCGAAGCGCCCGCTCGAGCTATCGAGCTGGAAAACTGCGCATCCACGTAGTTTTTTGTCGCCGCCTGCGCCGCATACACAGGGTCTGCGCTGAGAAACAATGCGCCGATCAATGTATCGCCGGTTCGAGAAATCTTCTGATCGACGTATTGTTTGGTTGCCGCTTGAGCGTTGCTCGTTGGATCCCATGCAAGGTAGAGGCTGCCTGACAAAGTGCCCCCGGCCTTGGGCAGCACCGCGGTGACCTGAGCGTCGACATAGTTCTTTGTTGCAGCATGCAATGGAGAAACGGGATCTGCGGCGAGTGTGAGCGCCCCAGCCAGCGTGTCGCCGGTCCGCGCAAGTTTCCTGTCAGCGTAGCTCTTGGTGGCGGCTTGCATCGGTGTGAGAGGATCGGCGTTCAGAGCAAGCGCTCCGGTCAGCGAACCGCCGCTTAATGACAAAGCGCTGGCAGCCACAGCGTCGGCGTAACTTTTCGTTGCCGCGTCGAGCGGGCGCTGTGGCGTGCCGGATAGGGTCAACAGACCTGATAGCGAGCCGCCACTCAATGGCAGGACCGTGGCTACCTGTTGATCGACGTAACCCTTGGTGGCGGCTTGCGTCGTTCGGGTCGGGGTGCCGGACAGAATCAGACTGCCAGTCAGTGTCCCACCGGCCAAGGGAAGCATGGCGGCGGTCAGTTGACCCAGTGTCTGGGCCCGCGGTGACCCCGATGGCGTTACCAAAGCCTGCGTGAGATCGATGTTCGAGACGCCAGCCATCCCATTGATTAACTGGCCGTAGGTGACAGCTACTGCGGTCCCGCTCTGGGACATCGACACGAGATCCCCACTGGCCGGAACGGTCCCGCTGGGCAAGCTGGAAATGACGAATGGCGCTGCCGTGGCAACAAGTGTCGAGCCGTTGAAGGATAAATTTTGGCCTACGGTAACCACCTGCGGCGCAGTGCTGCTGCTGCCCCAGTTGCCGAGCAAGGCGCCGGCCGGTACTGCCAACTGCGCTTGAACACCATTGAGGACCTGGGCCCGGGTAACTTTCTTCGCGTAGCCTGCCTGGCTTACAATGAATTGGTCCGAATCGGACGAAGAGGATGTCGGCGCGAGTTCGTCAATCGTAGGCATGGGTCATTTATTCTCCGGACGCCTGCCTTTACTTGCAGGGCCTGATCACTAAAGTTGGCGCGCGACCAGGTGGCGAATGTACGGTCGTAGCGACAACTAGGATTACGACAGAACTGGGTTGCCGTTCTGATCAGTCAGGACGGTGCCTGCAGCCGTCACGATCGCATTTGCCGGGAAGACTGGAATTGAAAGTAAAAGAACCGGAAGCAGCACACTTCGTTGCAGTGACCGGCCATTTATGGTGCTAATAAGGAACGTGACCGTGTAGATGGTGCCGGCCTGGCCACCTGAAAGCCAAAGTACAACACGGCTTCCATCGGCCGTCGTGCTTCGCAGGTCGAGATCGCCTGGATTTGAGGGGGACACGCTGACCTCGACCGTGGCAATTCCGTCCCCGTCATTGCCAATTATCGCCGGACCGATATCCAGTATGTAATCAAGGATATCACCCGGATCCTTGGTCGGCCAATTCAAAGGCGGCAGTGCAGCGGCATTTGATCCTCGAGGAACGGGGACGAATGAATCGATCAGCACCAAGCGCGCGCTACTTGGCTTCCAGACATGATTTACGGTTGTCGACATTTGGAATCGTCCGATCTTCAAATACGCCGCGACTACCAGCGAACGACAACAAGGCCGCCGCCGCCCATTGCGCCGCTATAGCCGGTATTGCTGGCTGCACCCGTGCCGGCACCGGCAGCACCGCCGCCGGGGAAGTTGCCGACATTGCCGGTCGTGCCACTGTTCTGTGCGCCCCCCATCGGCGCTCCCCCCCCAAGGCCGCCCTGGTTCAGCATGCCTGCTTGTCCTGCAGATCCGGCGAAATTGACGTCGCCGCCAACGCCGATTCCGGCAGGTGTCGCACCGTTTACGGGTGCCGAAGATGATGCCAGGTAGTTCAAGCTGCCCCCGGTGGCGCTAACAAATTGACCAAAGTTGGAAGTGCCTCCAGCCGCGGCCGCTGCGCCCAGGGTGTTGCCGCCGGCCCCGCCGAAGCCGACGGCTACGGATATGACTTGCCCTGGCGTCAAGCCCGTCACCAGTTTTTTGGCGTAACCGCCCCCGGACCCACCACCGCTCGGCAAGCCAGGGACTGACGCAAAGCTTCCGGATCCCCCACCCCAAACCTCGACTTCAACCTGAGTCACTCCGGCGGGCACGCTGAAACTGCCGCTGGATGAAAAAGTCTGAACGCCGGAGCCAAAACCGGGTCGCAGCGACGGCATTTTCCACATTAGAAACGGGGCAGCCGGAAGTGTTGCGATATTTGCAGCCGTTACCTGTGCTTGACCATAGGCGACTGTGATCTGGTAAAGTCCAATCCACCCACTATCGGCCGTCGGCGTTACCTGGCTTCCCGTGTTTCCGGGCGACCCGGGTTTGATCTGCAGCAGCACACGTTGTGTTCGGACAGTATTCTGAGCTGTGCCTGAGTTACCGGGTCCACCGAACGATTGTGCCGGATTGCTCGCATTGTAGTATGGCAACACGATGGGATTGCCATCTGCCTCTTGGAACGAGGCTTCGACAAGGTAGTTGATCGACTGCCCAACGCTCTGCGGCGCGGTGACGCCGAAGGTCACGGGACTGATATTGATACCCATTTTGACGAGCTGATCTGTTGCGTCGGCTGGCATTGAGCCATACGCCAAGACGTCAATTGGACCCACCTGCGTGATGCTGCCAGTGCCTACGATAATGTTCATCGAGGCCGGACTTGTGGGCTGGCATGACAAGCCGTCCGCGACGGTGCTTGTGCCAAGAACGGCCTGGGCGAGAAAGCCTATCGCCACCATGGCATTTCGATTTGCAGACAGAAGATCCGTGTCCAGCGGTATGCTGCCGGGATATACGATATTTCGATCCATGCGGGCTGTTGACTACTCTCTGATGAAATTAGCTGATGCGCAGCCAGGCGATTGCGTTGACCGGCAACAGACTGCATAATATTGACTCGATCTCCTGATCGCTGACATGTCCAGGCAGCAGCGCGAGATCGACGTAGCTGATCAGCCCCTCGCCATAACCGCCGGCCGGTGTGCCGTATCCGGCCAGCATGCTAATCCCGGCGGATGGCGGCCGGGTTACGGTAATGAAGAACTGCTGGGCCATAGCCAGACTGCCCCATCCACCCGCGGCCCCATATGCAAGCCCCGTTCCCGCGATGGCAGGACCGGCCGATTGAGCACCGTAGCACCCTGTGTCGAAACAGTTTCCCGGTTCAAAAATAATCGGCTTGCTGCCGACCAGGGCCTCAAGACCTGCCGAGACCGCTGAGCGCGTGGCGGCTTCGCGTAGCAAAGCGGCCTGAATGCGCGCGCGATATCTCTGATCTGATTCGGTGGGTTTTCGGCTTAATTCATCACCGAAGAAGTCAAATGAAAAGAAGTCGAGCCAGTTATCGCTGGCGGTTCCAAGACGTGTCTGATTGCCGACGTAGCTTGCCAAATCGTAGAGCCAGACCCATGGTGTGGCTATGACGCGTAAGATCGCCGAAATATTAGGGGCTTCTTCGGCAAACCAACGCTTGGGGAGGACAGTCCACAATCGCGCGATGATGTCTGACAAACTGCCCGTCATTGAGCCGAAACCTCTATCCGCCCGGCCTTTATAACGCTTGACGGTGAAGTGCTGACATCGGCAGGAAGTCCGTTGAATTTGATATCGCTTATGTTAAAAAGATCAGGCCCAACCCGATATGCCTGCTGTGCAACGCGGGTTATAGAGGCGGGCCCGCCGATCGGGAGGCTATTGAGATACGTGGCGACGTAGTTCGTAAGCGTGGCTATTCCTGTTGCGGTGCCGAGTGGGGATTCGAAGGATGCTGATAAAGAAACGTTAACGACCAGGACCCGGGGCGCCACAACGGCAAATGTTGTCCCGATCGGGCGAACGGCATCCACCGCTGTAGCGATATTTGCGAGAAGATCCGTGCCGGGATAGCCTGTTCCATCATCAACGATGACCAGGAACGCCCCGATTTTCGGCGTGCCCCCAAGCCCGGTGTTCTGCTGGATGGCCACGTTTAGTCCTTGCCGAACACCGGCGATGGCATTTTGGACAGCGCCGAGTGTCGCGCGCGATCGGCTCGCAAGATAGCCGTGAAAGCGATTTCGAAATGCTAGATCGGTTTCCGCATCCGCACCATTGATCAGCGGATTTTCGTTGTTCACAAGGTCGGTGCCGGGCAGGGAGGCAGCGATTACGTTAATTGCATCAGCCAATACATTGCCAATCGCTCCGCTGCTTGTACAGATCACTGGCAAGTCGACAGAGGCAACACCACTCGGAATCACGTAGGCCGAGATCTCGGGCTGCCACGTTGAAAGCGTATCTTCTTGCGTTACGGCGAAACTAAGCCGCCCATCGCTGGTCTTGACAACGCTGCCAACCGGTATGACTGCAGCCAAATCCGATGAAAATCGGGAGAACGTGACAATGCCAGTCGACGCGGATGCCGGCAGGCGACTGAGTCCAAAATCTGCCATCCATGAATCAAGATCGGCACCTGTTGAGGTCGAAGCACGAGTAGTCTGCAACACCTGTAGGATGAGCCATTGCAGCCAAAGAGCAACCGAGGCATTAGCCTCAAAAATTGCCCGAATCACAGACCCGACCGAGACGTCGACCAGAGCACTTGCGGAACTCTGCAAGGCGGCGCTCATGTCTTCGACCAGTTGCGTGAAGCCTTTCAAGCTTAACTGCATAATCCACTATCCCGTGCTGACATTAAGTGTGACAGGGTTCTGGGACGTCGGGTCGACATAGGTAATATTGGCCGTCACATAACCATTCGCTCTGTCCACCACAGTTGTTCTTACCTGCGGCGCAGGACTCGTCGGCACTGCGGTCTCCAGGAGCAATTGACTGGATATGACCGCTTCGATTTTGGACGATCTTGCCGGTTCTCCGATGAACTGGGCCAATCCCGCGCCGTAGCCGAGGTTCCAGAGGTAATCGCCAGGATTGGTGAGGAGCCTGCGGCATACGCGTTGGCTAATCATATTCGGGTTCGACGTCAGAGCGATGTCCCCACCGCTGCCGACGACCAGGTCCGCACCCCACTCAAGGAACAGATCATACATGCCTGCTAATCCTGTAGGTTTGGGGAGGCGGTAACCTGCTGACTTCCCACCCGATGAGTATGCCCATTGTAGTGCCCTCGAAGCGCTGAGACGGATCCGTGACGGTCGTAGACGTCACCTGTGACATGAAGATCGCCAGCAATTCGAATTGTCCCGTCGTTGCAGAGCTTTAGCGAATTGCCCTTCCGATGGACTAACCAGAACTCGCCACTCGGTGCGGATGGCGGTGCCTGCTTCAGGGAGAAAACTCTCCCGGCAATCACACCTTGTTCGATATCGCCTTCCTGGGGAACGAGAAGCACTTGGTCGCCCGGACTGGGCGGGCATATCATTCCCCAACCATCTCCAACCCATTGTGACATGACGGGCAGCCATCCCGACAGAACGCCCTCAGGTTGAATGGTTACTCGTGCTGTCCCATTTGCCGCATTGACGGACGTAACGATCCCGAACTTCGCCTGCCCGGCGGACTGATCCAAACCCGATGCATGAGCCTTTATTACGTTTGAAAGTATAGTATTCATGGTACTCCAGGGTCGGTCCAGGCCTTAATGAGAGGGCGTCAAATTTGGGCCGCACGGATCAATTGTCGAGAGCCGGATGTGGAGCTATAGAGACGTTCTACGTTATCGATACGATACGTGGTGTCGAAAGCAGAGTTTGTATCAAGTAAAATACAAGTCGACCGCGGCGCAAAGGAAAGATCCCAAGGCATGGCGAAATTCAAGACCGTACTCAGCCGTGTTAGCTCGGCGGTATACTGCTCAGCGGCATCTGCCACCTGCTGCGCCGTGTAATTGGACGCCGAGAACAGGAATGGCCGTGTTGAAGCCTGATCTCCGCCCGTTTCCGAACTTCCTGCGTAGTCGCTGTGATATGCTGCCATACTTTGGGAACTCCAGGACTGTACCCTGGCACCGGCGGCGCCGGCAACGCCTAAATTCCGCTCGATCCTAATGCCGAGCAAATCCCGTAGCGACACCGCCAGAGGAAGAACAAATGATCCGCCTGATGGCTGGAAGTAAAGCGACCTGTCTTCAACGAATATATCGAAATTGTTTTGACGAGCAAGTTGAACGACGAGATCCCAGTCGGACCGAAACTGCGAAAATTGCCCCAAAGACAGCTTGGTGAATCCATCAGCATAATATCGCCCGATACTCCCGAAGGTCGGTACGACCATGGGCTGCAGTCCATGATAGGCCGCGACTGTCGCAACGATTTCGGAAGCAGTCTGGTTGACGAAGTCTTGCTGTCGGTAAGAGTCGATCATGGATGCTGACAAATCCCTGCCCTCGATGGCGACGGTGCCGCGTACGGGATCGATGTGGATGCTGTCGGCCATGCCGGTGATCAGGTTTTGGTACCTCGGACCATATGTATCTGAAGTTACCGCTCCGACCTCAACTATGGCGTCGGAGATAATTGACCAAAATGCGATATCCTCTGAGCCCAGGGAATTCATTGCGAATGTCAGCGCATAAGAATCTGCCGAGAAGCAGTTGGTATTCGTGATCGATGCCCGCAATAGGCCCTGCACAGGATCCCCGTTGATGGCGACCTCAATCTGCAACTGCTCCATGGATCTCGACAACATTTACTGAGGACCAATGCCGTCTGAGAATGAAGTCGAAAATTGGGGAATAATGAGATCGGTTCGTCCAGCCAGCATCGGATCAACTAAATGATTTGTGCGGGCAATATTGATCCATTGAAGGGCGTCTCCAAGTTGCGTGGCGGCTATCTCAAACAGATTTCCTCCGATGGTCGTGATCGTACGTGTATCAGACATCGAGGCCCCCAATGTTCATTCCAATTCGACCCACATAACTGCGAACATTGACGGCTGCCGCGAGGGAGCCAGCCAGTTGTGCTCTGGTAAGATACGCACCGGCAGAACCACGAGCGCCGACGCCTGATGGAAACGGACTGCTAAGCAAAGACGATTGTTGATCGATCTGACCGGTAATTGATCGCAGCACCAAATTGGTCTGAGCGGCTGCCACTGTCTGGTCCAGGCTGCCCATGGTCAAGGCGTTCATGCTGGACATGGCGGTCTGCAGCGGCGTCAGTGATATGCCGGAACCGGCGGCGTAAAGTAAGGCGGTCCCGAGGTCGGCAGCTAACACCGCGGCGAGGCTGACACGCTGAGCCGAAACAATTCGCCGCTGATCAACAACCGTGCATCTGATCTGAAATGGAATCCACCAGCGGTTATGATAATCCGCTGTCAAACTTCTGACGATCACCTGCCGCCGGAAGGATTCCCACGTCAGCCATACGATCTCGCCGGACAGGCGAAGGTCATCAAAGGCCTTTGCTCTGGATTCAGCCGTGGCTCCCGAGAAAATGCCTTGAAACTGGATATCGTCGTCGTCGGGACCGAGGCGCTCAATGATCCGTCGACCGCCAACAAGTGTATGGATAGCAAGCCGCTGCCGGCCGCCAAAGCGAAGCGACTGCGGAATTTCGAAATCTAGGAGATCGATTGACCCAAGTTGGATGGAAGAGTTGGGCAAGAATATGCATACTCCAATTCGCACACGTCCGTGGTTCTTGTCCCTGCCTTTAGAACGGTGAAACGCGGCCTCGAGGAGGGCTGGCTCTGGGATCAACACCCGTCATTCCCGATGCTGGCCTCGCCAGTGCTCGTTCCAAGTGTCGAATGGTCCATTGCCCTAAAGCCGCGCCGTCAAGATGTACGGTCGATGTTCGACCGTTATCCTGTCGTTGCCGATCCCCTGCTCGGTCAGTTTGCGGCTTTGGCGAAGAAGGTTGAGAACGGGACTCGAAAGACGGTTCGGAAGTGAATTCCGCAATAGCTGACGGAGGGGGGACTCGAAGCGTGCTCTCGGGGCTCACGGAAACCAAGGGTTTCCTGGCGGCATGTTGTTGCAGTTGACCCAGTTGCAAGCTTCGGAATATCGCAGGCCTGGCAGCAGGGCTGCTATACTTCACAATGGTAGTCCCTAGCGTGCGGCCTGCAGGGGCGGCGGTGGGCCGCGAGACAGCCGCAGTACGGGCCGATATAGGAACAAAAATCCTCGAGACGTTGGGCGGTCTGGTCGCCATCGGGGATCGACCGCTTGTGATACCTACATCAGCACGTTTTACCTTGGGGTGCTCGATCGCTCGACCGGGTAAGGGCGGGGCAACCAGCTGTGTAGTTAACGAACCACGAGAAGCGGATTGTCGCGTGGCTAGGCCAGACATTTGACGATCAGGCCTGGCGTGCCGGACGCGTGTATTTGCGGCTGTTGGACTGGAGTAGCCAGCATGATGCCGCGACCCCGCCGGCTGGTCTTCCTCCCGAAGCACATCAGGCTTCCGCGGCTTTCCAAATTGGGGAGCAAGGAAATACTTGGGAAAAGTCCAAGCTCGCTGCAGCCCCAGGAACCAGGCTACTCGGTTTTTAGTTGGTGTAGGCATGTCGCCTCTCCCTCAAACCGGTACAGGAGGCTTCAGAACTTGTAAAAGCTATCCGCGGCCGGTGGCAGATGCCCACCCATACATTGACCAGTCGAAGACATGGCCTTCCAATGTACCAAGTGCGATTACATATGCTGCCCGCTCGGTCGGAGAGAGTGTGAACGCGACGTCGAATGGCACCCCGTGCCGGATAAGGTACAGGCAGTCGATCAGGACAGGGTGCCGGGCGAGTTTCCCACGTCGGCCTGGGTGCGGGAATCCGGATAGTTGTCTTTCATGATCGTCGCTATGGCAGCCAGACCTTCGTCCCCAAGCCGCTCGATTACGGCCTCGATCTGTCCCTCCGTCACCGGTGCCGGTACCGGTACACCATCGATCTCCAGAACCGTGAATGCCATTCCGGCCATTGATAGCCACGGCTCATTTTGTGCAAGGACCGGGCCTGCCGCCTTGAACAGCCTGAGCGTGTCCAAGGCCGTCAGCTGACGAAGCGTCAGTCTTCGTCCCTTGGAGTCGATTGCCGACATAGCCCGGGCGGCTTCGCTGGTGATAACCTGAGACGGGGTCATCAGATGCGCCGCTTCCGGGTCGCATAAAACTCTAGCTTTTGTTTCACACTCGAATCGCCCTTCCACGAGCCGGCACTGGCCAGTTTGAAAACCACCCCGTCAAACTGATAAGTCGAAACCGAACTATCGACTTCAGTAATATACTGATACATCGTGCCCGGGCTGGCGTCATTGCCATTGTAGTAATTCTGTTCGATCGCGGACGCAAAATCGTCAAGTGCCGACGTACCGCGCTCCACCTCGAAGCTACCCTCCCAACCTTTTGGGAGTTCTGCGGCAAGGTGTGTGCCATCAAGCCGGCTAACCCGGACAGCGCTGGTCAGCTGGCGGCTCTCAAAGCCGGTCACGTGACTAAGGTCGACCCGTCCGTTTGGGCCCATCACGACGAGCTGGGTGTCCCGGCCAATCGAGAATGCGGTCAGTGCCATTGGATGATCTCCTAATTAACCTGGCCAGACGGCAGTGTTTGTCGCGCGACCTGCACTGTTTGGCCGCCTTCGACATTGACAATGAACCGTTCGTTGATCGCCTGATATTGAACCTGCGCATCCGATTGAACGTAGCCAAGGCTGGTTCGGGATGAGGGATTATTGGTCGTGTCGCATATGACGCTGAACGGCAGAGACCCATTGGTGCTCCCCAACAGTCCTTGTCCAAACATGTTGTTCAGGAAGGACAACTGCGTTGATCTTATGTTTTGAAATAGTGTGCTGTTGATCACTTGGCCCACATAAAGGCCCATGCCGGCCGCGAGCGTCTTGGCGATGTAGTTGGTCAAGCGAGTGTAGTTGTCACCGTTGGTGGCAGCATTGTTGGACGTATTCAGCCCCCCGCGGATGCCCCAGTAAGTTCCACCCGGCTGAGGGTTACAGATAAGGTCGATGCCAGACCCCAACAAAGCGCTCAGATCCGACGACGAGTATGTCGCGTTTTGGTTTGAGCCGGGCGCACCGGTACGCTGGCTGCCGACTATCCCGTAGATCTGCTTGTTCAGACTCGACTGTTCAGGCGACAGGTTCGCCAACCGACCAGCAGCGAAGCCTTGTGGTGACACCAATCGAACCGTATTATTTACTTGGTCTGACCACCACAACCAGTCGCCGAACATCAGCTTCGCGGCATAGCTGTCGAGCCCGGCCGCTGCTACAGTCGCCACGGCATTTTGAATTGTGTCGCCAGCCGGTGTGGTGAGGACAATATATAGTCCCTCCTGCAGGGCAAAGCCTGTCTGGGAACTCCATGTCGTGGGGTCGTCACAGTCGGCGAGCATTGCCAGACCACAACCTTGGCCCCGCAGGGCGTACATCCCGCTTCGCACGGGCAGGTCGCTCCCAACCAGCTGACGGCTCCCAGCAAGCGCCGCGCCATCCGTTCCGGGACTAGATGAGCCCAACGCCAGAGCGAATGGGGCCGGCGATGCAGTGGTGCCTCCTGAGCTGACCACAATCAGTTGGGACGGGCCGCGCTGCGGTCCCATCCCTGCGTTCACGGCCGCTGCCAGGCTTGTCCAGAAGGCCGCACCATTGCCGGTAAGGCCATCGAAAACCTCAGGTTCAAACCCGGGCAGAAGCACCGCCAGTTTCCAGGTGTTTGGTTGAGAACCTGTGGACAGCATCACGCTGATGTTGTTACCAAGCGAACCGGTATAGATGGCAGTGAAACTTGCATTCGAACCAGGCACAACCGAATGCGCTGCTGCGTCCGAACCGTCCGTGACGCGGACACAGCGGAAATTCTGCGCGCCTTGCTGAACAGCGGTCGCCACCTGCGTTCCCATGTCGTACTTGCGCGGGATGATCGAGCCGAATTGGCGCGCGTAGTCCGCCATGCTACCAACGATCGTTGGTTCATTTACCGGGCCCCAGGATGCTGTTCCGACTGTCCCAACGATGTTCGTCGGAACTCCGTTCAAGACAAGATTTTGTGGCGCAACAATCTGGACGTAGAGATCCGGCACGATCAGCGATGTAGTGTTGACATTACCTTGTTGTGAAATAGGCACCGCATTAACCTTCCGAATTGCTGGGTATGCTGACCCTGGTAACGAACTTCTGGTGCTCGCTCGCAAGTATCTTGGTCACAGCTCCTCGGTCCGTGATAATATCGCCGCGCATGAAATGAAGGAAGTTTCTCGTCACCACTAAGCGGTGTTGCATAATCAGTACCTACCCGTATGTAACGCTGTTATTCAAGTCGGACGCTCCGAAAAGCATCGACGGCTGCTCCACCGCTGCAATTGTGGGGTATTCGACAATGTAGATAAGGTCTCGCCGGTAGAGCAAAGCATTCTGAGCCTGATCGAAGCTCGTCGTATTTCGATAAATGATGCGGGCCCGGGTCGCGTCGGGCAGTGGCAGAAATCCGATCCGATTAATCCCGTCGTCGATTGCGGCCGCAACCGCGTCCCGCATCACCGGCGTAGGACACCAGCAGACGATACGCACATCTTTCTCTTGCCGGCGAACTTCCGACCTCGCCTCTTGGTCGTAGGCCACGCGCGTGACTATGGACCTCGCCCCAGGCACCCTGAGCGTGCTGGCCAGCAAGTTCACCGCTCGGGTGGATCCGATCAGCTGCCCAAGATTTGCGGCTATGAGATCCGGACTATCACCGATCTGAACGCGGTACACGAACGGTATCCCGTCGACCAACGCTCCGACAACGTCACCGCCTGTCGGATTGCCGGCTATGGTGAATTCTTGGTTTCCAGTGAACGCGACGGTGCCCGGTCTTGCGGATCCGGTCTTCCATTCCGGCAAATATCGGGTCGTTGTGCGGCCTGATTCGTTATCAGCCGCGATCGTCACATTCACGATCTCGGTGTTTAAATCGGCATTGAGAGTAGCGGAATTTGGCCAACCTCGATAAATACGGCATAATGCGCCTATGCTACTGGACTGGGATGAACCGGCCGGATACAGGATCTCCGTTACGGCTTCCGCGAGGGCCTGTTCAACTTCCGCGAGATCAGCCATCTAAGCCATCGCCATCTTCGCAGCGATGCGCCAGCCCAAAGTCGTCAGCTCGGCACCCGATATTATGGCCGTGCGATTAAGATCATCTGTAATGATGTTGCCCGGTGACAAAATCATGCCGGTGACCGCAGGCAGCAAAACGCTCCAGTAGGGAACTCCTTGGTCGGTAGGCAGGTTGGCGGGCGAATGGCTCGATCGACCCTCGCCAAGTATGCTGGCGGGCCAGTCCGCCATCAGAATGGTCGAGCCACCCGATGTATAGCCGCCGTAAGCGTTTCGCGCGATATTGGCTTGAGCGACCGGCTGGGAAACAGAAACTGTCCGGTTCGCCCTGACACACAGAACCGGCAGCAACGGTGCTTGTGAAGCTATGAAATAAGTTGCATCTGCCGTAACGAGATAGTCCCCAGGCTTGGTGTAACTCGCGTCGAATATCCCGTACCACAGGGCGTTTCCGAAGTCGTTCGTCCGATTATACCGGCCGTATGACGACGTGAAGGTTGCGGGCATCCTGATAAATCGGTTCTGCGTAGCCAGGGGCTGAAGAGGCCCAGACGGACGAAATGCGTCGGCCGGTCGGCCAATGTGCCGCGCCGAAACGCCTAGTCCGAAATAGAGGCGATCCTGTAGTTTTGTTCCGTCCATCGATCAAACAACCAAGCTCACCGAACCGGTGGACAAATCCGGACCTGTAGGAACCCCAAGGAACCCGCAGAGCCTGCGTCTCCACTCGTCAAGCAGGCGAATTCGATCTGCAAGCTCATCCTTGTTCCGCGTCCAGACGGAAGCCTGGTCGGTATCTAAATTATCCGAAGTGGCGGGAACCGCCATTTCAAGACTCGCCAGGCTTGCGATGTAGCGGCGTGCTATGGCGATTTCGGAATCAGATAGATGCGCGATCCGGAATTCTAGTAAACCATAGACTTGAAAGTAACGCCATGACTGCATCGTTGTGGAAGCTTCCCCATAGGCCGGGTAACCGCAAAACCGCCGGATGTCGACCTTCTCGGCATTTGTGAGCGGGCTCAAGCGATCGATCCGTCACCGCGGCTGAAAAGGACGCTGCCTGATCCCGAAGGGGAAATTGCAGCCGCGTAAGAAATCAGGCTGTTTACCGATAGTATGAGCTTGCTTAGCCCTAAAATGGGCATGTCCCATACCGAAGCGATCACAGTCGGGTCTGAGCCAAACCGAATATAGGCCAGGCTCGTCGTTGTATTGGTCACCACGACAGAATCGCCGCCTCCGGACAGCTGCACGTTTGCGGACAGGGCGCCGACTGAAACGCTCACCGTGCCTGTGGGACGGAAAGGGCTGACGGAACCAAGCGGCATGGTGTTCTTCCTCTCTGGGTAAAGTCAGCCGATGTGTTCCACGATGACAGCGCGCTTATATGCGGCATTCGTAGCGGTCGGTACGGTGGTCGGATTGGTCGTGGTGTCTGATGGCGCGCAAAAGCCGCCAATCCAGTACCAGGACTGCGCAATGATCTGCTGAAGCCGATCGATTGCCTCGCGTGTCACCATCGCGACCCCGTCGATCATGGTGATTATTGAATCTGCAGGAGCGACGTCAGTCGCAGCGATGCCTGCAAAATCACCCTCAATGAGGGCGCCCTGACCACAGATGATCGGGCGACGGATCATCAAGCCAGGCAGCGTCGGATGCGGCTGGACAAACGCCTCGGTAGTCGGGATGAACCTTAGACCAAGGAAGTCGTTCGTCATGCCCTTCTTGAAGACCTGATTTGCGGACGTCGCACCCTGGAAGAGCTGCTTGAAATCAGGGTCGGCAAAAAGCTGGCGTGACGAAACGGGATCCAGATGGCAGTTATAGGCCCCGTCGATTTCGGGAACTGCATTCAGTCGTAGCTTCGCGACCGCGTCGAGCAGATTTGACATCGTCAGTGTGTCAGATGCCGTGATAAACGATGTGTTCCCGCGCTGCGACGGACGCACAATTGTTGCTCCATTAGATGCAGTAACGGTGTTGCCTGCGGTTCCGTCCGAAACGGACACGTTTCCGGAGAATATCAGCGTGCCCGACAGGCCGTTTGGCGCAGTCGAAACGTTCGCGGCATCAACCGCTACCCCAATCAGCGAGTAGGCGTTGGCCCCGACGGTAACCGTCATAGGCGCGCTGTTAGTGACCGGTTGCTGAAGGCCGTTGATAAAGACTGTCTGAAAACCGCGTACGTCATCGACGGCGATGTTTGTCCCGGCGCTGCCCAATGTCGTGCGCACCCGGGTGTTGCCGCCCAAATAGGCGCCGAACAGAGCGTTTCGGCCAAGTTCATCCAAACTTCTGGCAGCCTGCTCCCCGTTGACGTAAGCGTTCTGGAGAAACTGCGAAGCAATGCCAACGCGTTCCGTCACGACGTTAAGATCGGTCGTGGCAGCATAAAGATTGATTGTAATTGTATACTGCTCAACCCCCCAGGTGGTCGAGGTCAGACCATTGTCGAGGTTGGTATTCGTGGCCGGTGCCAGAGGCGTAGTAACCGTCGGCTTCAGACCGGCGCGGGTCTTCGTAAGCGTTTCGCCAATCCCGACCGCAACGTCGACCCGATCAGCACAAGCGCGGTAACCCAGCCGGGATCGAAGCGCTTGCGAAAACTCCCGCTCCAGGAAGCCTTGCTGGATAATTGGTTGTAGTGAAATCGGGAAATTTTGAATGCCCATGAATCGTCCTGTCTGAAGTCAACAATTATTATCGAAAGCAATGGCTAAAAACGGTATTCCGTAACTGCACTTCGGGCGGCGGAATACTCTTCCGGCGTCATCTCCATCGCAGTTTTAAGTCGCAAGGGTTGAGCCACCGGGGCAATGGCGCTGCTAGATGTGGATGGGGTCCCAAACAACCAGGGCTTCGCTTTCCGCAAATCCGACATTATCTTGCGACCATCAGTTACCATGTCGTTTTCGTCGAGACGAACTTTTGCTAGATCGATTAGTTTGAGACCATCCAAATCAATCATGCCCGCTCGGACAGCTTCCGTTCGCAAATTTGCCGCTGTAAGCCGGGTCTGAAGTCCTCCCGCATTCTCGCGACGTCTTCCCCTTCAAGGGACGCGTCAGGGGCAAGGCTATCGGTAATGTCAAGGTCGTCCTCGGCCAAATCTTCATCCATTTGCAGTCTCGCTGACTTCACCGGGTGTTGCGGAGATTGGGTTTTCGTCTACATGTTCCATGTCGTAGCAGGCGGCGATTGCCTTCAATCCGGTTTCACGACTGATACATCCGGCTGTGATAAGTGATATTAAGGACTGCACGTCCTTCTGCCGATCGTCGGCCGTTGTCGGGTACCATCTGGGCCATTTCAGGCTGAGAATGGCGCTTGCGTTCAACGGACCAATCTCCTCGTCGAAGACGACCAGTCTGTACATTTGCGACGCCCTGACGATCAGGCGTGCCAGTTGCAGTAATCCTACTTCACCATAGCTGGTCCGCAGATTGTCGGCGAGCCACACCAACCCCTGGTTCATCAATTCAAGCGCCCGTCCGGACTGTGCGGCGGCGATCTTCTCGGGGCTCGCACGATTTCCGTGAATACCTTCAAGCGCAAGTTCCCGGAGTGTACGCACATATTCGATAACCGCCGACGACGCCGTTCCGCCGATCTCCAGCAGCCGGGCGTCACCTTTCTCGGAGACGACGAGGGCATTGCCGGCGCCTCGGATCAGCTCGCCATCGGGAAGGGATGGATCTTTCAGCAGAAGGGTAGGGTCGCTGCTATACTTGAGACCGCGACCGACCTGGCTGAGCTGGTAGTCGATCTCAACTTGGCTGTGCATCGCCGCGGCAAAGGTGCACGCTCCGTCGGAGCTATCCCCTGTTGTCGGTGTTCCTGGAAGATTTTTGATCCAGATAATAGGGACAACGCCGAGCTTATGTGAGACTGAGCGGACTTTGTCGATGATAGGTTGAGCCGCTTGGGCAACCGGCACGGGTTGAAACCAGTTTTCGCCGTCTTTGTCCCAGATGCGAGAGAACCAGTATTGGCCATCTGGATCGTCTACGTTGTATCCGTTCCGTATGAGGTCGCGACCCGTCACCTTGTAGCGTTCTTCGACCCTGGCCAGTTTGTCCGGCTCAGTCGGATTCCAGACAGGGGTCAAATATGTGGTGTCCAGAACGTCGACAAACAGGCGCCCACTTAGAACCCTCACCAGCAATGCGACGGAACCGGTCGCACCTAGCATGCGTCTCCTTGAGGTGCGTCTCCTTGACGATCTTTGCAAAAGCCGCACGAACGGCCTGATCCGAACTATCAATAGTTGGAAAGTGACCTTCGCTGAACAGCAGGGATACGCTGTCCTCGACAACTGTACGGCATAGTGGATATCGAACGCTGGGGCTGGGGCGACGCTGACGTAATGGAATGTATTCCCCGCCTTCGCCACGCTCTTGATGGAAGTGATAGGGAAGAACATCGTAAAGCGTTCCGTCCATCACCCGGTTCAGAATGGTCAGTTTCTGAACCCTTTCGGTATAGTCACTATCCCGCGGGTGTAGATCACACAGTGTATCGAACATGCGCTTCCAGATTCCGGCTTTGATTGGGGTCAGCGGTTAAGGATCGACGTCGGTATCAAAGAAGCCCTGCGGGGCTGCGCCGTCAGGGTGGTGAAGCCGCGAACCAATGCATCAACCTGATCGTCTTTTCTGCCCCATGGGAACTCGCACATCTCATTCAGCAGGATCCGGTTCCAGCCGCCCTCAACCATCGAGACATTGCCAGCCTCAATCTGTGATGCGAGTGGCATGGCCCGCGTTGCCTTCGATCCGGTCTCGCGTGAAGAAACAACATGAAACCCCGCCAGTTGGCGCGTCAGATAGGACATCTGGCTTTTCCCGGCCTGACCCGGGTCCTCCGGGATCGCCACGGTCACGTTGGTGCCGTCCTTCTGCGCCGTCCTGACAATGAGCTCTTCAACGTGGTGTGGTGTTCCCTGAGACCGAACGACGTCATGTATAAGATACCGGCCGTTGGGATCGCGTGAGAGCTTGACCCCTACTGTCCAGTCTGGATCGTTGCGCCCGGTTTGAACGGTTGAAGCAAGATCCCAGGCCCGAACAACCGCTCCGCCCTCGCGCTCACTGAAAGCCGTGGCGATACGGTCGATTGAAAACAGTCGTCCGCCGCTGGGCAGCGGCGTTTGCTGGAATAGCGCCGACCATGCGCGTTCGCCGATAAGTTCTCGTTTGCGGGTAAGGGCATCTTGATCTTCCCATTCTGGCCATAGCGGCATGCCGAGATCGCGGCCAAGCGGATCGTTTGCCTCGGCTATTGCTGGCAAGCGAATAACCCGCCATTCGGAACCTGAATTTTCCAGTAATTGCCCCCCTAAATCGTCCGGGTGCCAACGGGTCATGATCAGCATCACCTTGCCGCCCGGTTTCAATCGTGTCGTCACATCGGACTTGTACCATTCCCAGATATGGCTGCGTTGCCTCTCGCTTTCAGCATCTGCCTGCGACCTGATCGGATCGTCTATGATTACAAGATCAGCTCGGTGACCTGCTATCGCCCCACGTACGCCAATTGGGAAATAGCGCCCCCCGTCAGTGGTATTCCAGGAAGCGACAGAGCGCCGATCCTGCGCCACGCCAAATCCAAGTATCTGCTGCTTGGAGGTGATTAAACTTCGAACTCGGTGGCTGAAATGCTCTGCAAGCTGCAGTGAGTGAGAGGCGCTGATAATTGACGTGCGAGGATGTTGTGCGAACCACCAGGCTGGAAAGATAATCGACCCGTAGGTTGACTTGGCTGAACCTGGCGGCATCAGAATCATCAAGCGATCATGTGATCCGCGCGAAAAAGACTCAAGTTCTGATATCAGGTAAGCATGATGGGCAGCCAGGTGATATTCGGTGTCCTTTAATACAACCTCCGCCCATACTCTTAGGCTGCCCCGTACACGACTCTTTAAATAAACTAGCTGTTCGATAGGATGTGCCACCGCGATGTCAAGTTACGGGTCGGAACCACAATGCCATTCGGATGTTTTGTGATGGGATCATTCAAGAGCGGCGCTCTGAACCGGCGAAACCTCGATGATAGGGTAATTCATAACCTATTTTGGGGCGATTGGTCAAGTCTTTTTTCCTACGGCCGGAACGGCTTGCAGGAACTCGCGGGACCGCCAGCGCAAGATCCGCAAATCCCCTTGCCAGACGCGACCTCGTCGCCATACCCAATCTTATGGACGTGATATCGCCGCAAGCCGCACCTTTCCGATTTATCGCTCAGGCGACCGCTGGATACGCTCGGGCTGGCGTGCTGCAGACGGCGCATGGCCCTATGGAAACGCCGGCATTTATGGCCGTCGGCACCGCCGGGACTGTGAAGGGCATGACCGCCGATGCTGTTCGGGAAACTGGCTCTCAATGTATCCTTGGTAACACCTACCATCTGATGTTGCGCCCTGGCGCCGATCGGATTGCCGCCCTCGGCGGCCTGCATCGGTTCATGGATTGGCCCGGACCCATCCTTACCGATAGTGGGGGCTTCCAGGTCATGTCCCTCTCGGGCCTCAGGAAAATCGATCGCGAGGGGGTGACCTTCCAGTCCCACATCGATGGCAGCCGTCATCGCCTGACCCCAGCCACCTGCATGGACCTGCAATATAAATTCGACTCCACCATCACCATGGCGCTCGATGAATGTACTCCATATCCGGTAACTCATGCTGCAGCCGAGGCGTCTATGGCGATGTCGATGCGGTGGGCCGAACTCTGCAGGTTGGCATTCAGGCCCCGTCCCGGATATGGCCTGTTCGGGATCGTGCAGGGCAGCGTCTACCCTGACCTGCGCCTGAAATCAGTGAATGCCCTGAAGGATCTCGGCTTCGACGGTTACGCTGTCGGCGGGCTGGCGGTAGGCGAGGGGCAACGCATGATGCTTGAAACACTTGACGTCACGGTCCCACATCTACCCGAAAATGCGCCGCGATATCTCATGGGTGTCGGCACGCCCGACGACCTGCTCAGCGCCGTGGAGCGAGGTATAGACATGTTCGATTGTGTGATTCCAACGCGAGCCGGTCGCACCGCCCGTGCCTACACAGCATCCGGCACACATAATCTCCGTAATGCCCGCTTTGCGGATGATCCCCGACCGCTTGATCCCAATTGCGCATGCCCGGGCTGTACAAAGCATAACCGGGCGTATCTCCATCATCTGTTCCGGGCTGGTGAAATGCTTGGTCCCATGCTCCTCACTTGGCACAACCTGACCTACTATCAAACGCTGATGCGCGGCATCCGGGCGGCGATAAGGTCCGGGCAACTTTCTTTCCATGCATCCCAGCTCCGGGCCGGTTGGGCAACGCCGGAGACTTGCCTATGACAGATCCCTCCTACGACAACCTCACGCTACTCGGTCATCCAACCGCTCGTCCTGCCGGGCCCGATCAAGCAATTCTGGAGCGTGTGGTAAATCCTGCTGTCGGAAAGCATTATATTGTCCGTTTGACCTGCCCCGAGTTCACCTCGCTCTGCCCGCTCACTGGCCAGCCTGACTTTGCACATGTCATGATAGACTATATTCCCAGGGACTGGATCGTCGAGAGCAAGTCCTTCAAGCTGCTGATGGCGTCCTATCGAAACCATGGTGCTTTCCATGAGGCCTGCACGATGGATATCGCCGCAAGGCTGATGACCATCCTGGATCCAGTTTGGCTGCGTATCGGCGCCTACTGGTATCCACGAGGCGGCATCCCGATCGACGTGTTCTGGCAAAGCTCTGCTCCGCCCGCAGATGTTTGGATCCCCGCACAGGACGTCCCAAGCTATCGCGGTCGGGGATAATGGATTTGCGCGATGAAACTGCGGGCCCTCCAGTAAACGGCAAGTCGTCTGAAGTGGCGGCACGTGCAATGACATCGGCCGACCCTGCAGGTCGAATTCGCGACAAGGCGCTACAACTTGGTTTTGATGCCGTCGGTTTCTGCGAGGCAAAACTGGGGCCTGACGTCAGGGCACACTTGATAGAGTTCATAAAGAGCAACCGCCACGGCGATATGGGGTGGTTGTCGGACCGGTCCGAACAAAGAAGCCATCCTCAGTCGCTATGGCCGGAAGCAAGAAGTGTCATTGCAGTTGGCTTGTCCTACGCGCCTGAGGATGATCCCCTTGAGGCCACCACTCAACCACGCCACGGATCGATCTCGGTCTATGCGCGCAATCGCGATTATCATGACCTCATCAAGGGCCGACTGAAGCATCTGGCTCAGTTCATCGTATCCAGATTTCCGTCCAATGTTAAGGTCTTCGTCGACACTGCGCCAGTAATGGAAAAGCCTCTGGCGCAACGATGCGGCATTGGATGGCAGGGAAAACACACCAACCTCGTTTCACGATCGCATGGTTCGTGGCTTCTGCTCGGGGAAATCTATACCACCCTGGTCCTCAAGCCCCATGAACCCACAACCGATCACTGCGGATCGTGTTCACGCTGCCTGAGTGCCTGCCCAACCGATGCTTTCCCGACCGCCTACCAGCTCGACGCAACACGCTGCATCTCCTACCTCACGATCGAGCACAAGGGTCCGATCCCGCACGAGTTTCGAAAGCTGATTGGCAACCGGATCTACGGCTGCGACGATTGCCTGGCGGTTTGTCCATGGAACAAGTTCGCCCAACCAACCCATCACGCACAATTGATAGGCCGCGGTGATCTCGCTGCTCCCAGCTTGGCCGAACTGGCTACACTCGATGAATCAGGATTTCGCTCAATGTTTTCCGGGTCTCCAATCAAGCGGATAGGACGGAACCGCTTTGTTCGGAACGTTGTGATCGCCATCGGCAACTCCCACGATCGGAAGCTGCTCCCATACGCCGAAACTTTGCGGCAGGATCCGGACCCCGTGGTGGCGGAGGCTGCCGAATGGGCCGCCCTACAGCTACGTCAGCTTTCACCGTAAATCTCCAAGGCGCGGGCATAGACCAGCTTTCTTGGCAATCCCGTGGCCATGCTGACAATCGCCGCGGCATCTTTCACCGACTGTGTTGCCAGCGCCGCTCGTAGCCGCCCGTCGAGGTCCTCTGGATCCTTGGTTTCGGGCGGTCCCAGCAAGACGGTGATTTCCCCGCGTGCGGGTACCCGTAAGAACAACGCCGTCAGGTCACTCAGTTTCCCGCGCTCGACAGTTTCGAAGCGCTTGGTCAACTCCCGCGCGACGGCGCTACTTCGATCGCCGAACACGTCCTGCAGGTCCGCCAATGTCTCCAACAAGCGGTGGGGCGCCTCATGCCAGATCATCGTGCTGGAAAGCCCTGCGCGTTCCGCCGCGCGCAGACTACTGAACCCCGCCCGGCGTGCGGCCTGCTTGGGCGGTGGAAACCCCATGAACATGAAGGGAAGCGGCGGCAGCCCGGACAGGATCAATGCCGTCAAGGCCGCGTTTGGGCCGGGGATCGCGGTTACCGGCAAGCCGGCCCCGATGGCCGCCCGCACCAGCCGATATCCGGGGTCGGAAACCAAAGGCGTTCCGGCATCGGAAACCAACGCGATCGTTTCGTTGTTCTGCAACCGCGTGAGTACCGTCTCGATTCGAGCGTCCTCATTGTGGTCGTGTAAGGTCGCCGTTCGTGCATGAACGCCTATCGCCGCCAACAGCCGCGCGGTCCGTCGCGTGTCCTCGCACAGGATCAGATCGCATGTGGCCAGGGCATTCCGCGCACGGGTCGAGATATCACCGAGGTTGCCGATTGGTGTGGAAACCAGCACAAGGCCGTGCAGCTTGGTGGACGGGCCATCATGCGCGACGTCGAGGGACGCAACCGATGCGACAACGGGCATTCCTTCTCCTTGTTTCCGCCATGACTCTCGCGGGCTGTGGTCAAGAGACTACGGGGCGATACGGGGGCGGATATCAATCTGGGGCCTACGCCCCAACAGCGCTAGGTGCGAACTCACCCGAAGCAGGCGGGTCGCAACGAGGTGCGGCGCTGCTGCTCCCCCTCACCGGGCCGCGCGCGGATCTCGGACAGGTGCTTCTGCAGGCCGCCCAACTCTCCCTGCAGGATAATCGCGGCCCGTTGTTGGACGCGCTGGATACGGGCGGAACGCCGGCTGGAGCGGCGACCGCGGCCCAAACTGCAGTTGCAAAGGGCGACAGCATCATACTTGGCCCATTGACCTCCGCCGAAACCGCGTCCGCTGCAACAGTCGCACGTGGTGCGGGAATTCCGATGCTCGCATTCACCAACGACGCATCGCAGTCCCAGCCCGGCGTCTGGCCCTTGGGTATCACGTCCGATCAGCAAATACGGCGGCTTGTGGTGGCGGCCCAGGCTCAGGGAAAGACCCAGTTCGCCGCCCTGCTTCCCGACTCTGATTTCGGGCGGGCGATGGCAACCGCGCTGACAAACGCGACCGCGTTGGCCGGGCTGCCACCGCCGAACATCCGAATGCACGGTCCGGGTATGGCAGCGATAACCGCGGCCGCGCGTGACTTGTCAGGCTACGCGAATCGTCGTGGACCGATCGATGCGAAGGTGAAGGCAGCGCGCGCGCTGGGAACCTCCGATGGCCGCCGCGAAGCGCAGGAGTTGGTGAAGACCCCGATCCCGCCACCTTCGTTCAATGTGCTGCTGCTCGCCGACACCGGCGATAATCTCCAGGAAATTGCGGCCATCCTGCCATATTACGACATCGATCGCTCCGCCGTTCAGATCATCGGGCCGGCGTTATGGGCGGATCCGGCGAGTGCTTCTGGTGCAGTGCCAGGCGCATGGTACGCCGCCCCGGACAATGCAACCCGGGCCGATCTGCAACGCGAATATACCGCCAAGTATGGATCGCCGCCATCGCCTTTGGCCGATCTGGCGTTCGACGCTGCCTCGGTTGCCAAAGTCAGTGTTGGACCGGCCGGCGCGGGCACTGCCATCTTGACCCAGCCCGGAGGTTTCGTTGGAACCGATGGATGGTTCACCCTTCTTCCCGACGGCCAGGTCAGGCGCGGGTTGGCCGTGTTCCGGGTCCAGCGCGGCGGGGCCGAAATGATCGATCCAGCACCGGAATCAGGCGCGTCTGCCGGCCTCTGAACCAGCCCCGGTCAACCTTTTTCAAAACCTGCAAAGCCGACCAGTCGCTCTGCCTCCAGAACGATTGGTTCGGCGATCTCGGCGGCCCGTTCCGCCCCCGATCGAAGCAGATCAACAAGCGCGCCTTTGTCACTCAGGATACGGTTTGTCGCCGAGGCGATCGGACCTAGTCTGTCGACAAGCAGATCCGTCAACGCGGTCTTGAACGGCCCGAAGCCCTGCCCACCATGTTCGCGCAAAACAGTGGCGGCGTCGGTAGCTGCCAGGGCCGCATAGATCCCGACCAGGTTTTTTGCTTCAGGTCGGTCAGCCAGGTCGGCGACCTCAGACGGCAACGGCATGGGATCGGTTTTCGCACGCCGGATCTTCAGTGCGATCGTATCGGCATCATCATTCATATTGATGCGGCTTTGATCCGACGGATCGGACTTGGACATCTTTTTCGTGCCGTCCCGCAGGCTCATGACCCTGGCTGCCGGCCCAAGAATGACCGGTTCAATATTCGGGAAAAAATCGACCCCATAGTCATGGTTGAACTTCTGGGCGATGTCGTTAGCAAGTTCCAGGTGTTGCCGCTGATCGTCGCCGACCGGGACCCGCGTCGCATGATAGGCATGAATGTCCGCGGCCATGAGATTTGGATAAACATAAAGGCCTGACGAAACGTTCTCCCGATCCTTTCCCGCCTTGTCTTTGAACTGGGTCATGCGGTTCAGCCATCCAAGCCGGGCCACGCAGTTGAAGATCCAGGCCAGTTGGGCATGGGCACGGACGGTCGACTGCAGGAACAGGATGTGCTTCGCCGGATCAACGCCGCACGCTAGCAGCACCGCCGCCATCTCCAGCGACTGCTGACGTAGCGCCGCCGGATCCTGCCAGGTGGTGATGGCGTGAAGGTCGACAACGCACCAGATGCATTCGTGGCCTTCCTGCAATGTGATCCAGTTTTGAATCGCGCCGAGGTAGTTGCCAAGCGTGGGAATGCCGGAGGGCTGGATGCCTGAGAATACGCGTTGCATGCCGATTAGGTCTCTGTTGTGGGCGGCGAACTGATGGCCGATCCCCCGTTGCCGCGCAAGCGACGTCGAGACATCATTCGCCCGACATCGCGAAGGTCGTAGGCCCCCAGGAGTGATGCCGCGATGGCATACACAACCAGGCCAGCGCCCACCAGACCACCCAGCGATGCCAAACGCAGCAACCCATGCGGCGGCGCCTGGAACAGGAGCAGGCGCATCCCCCACAGCGCCGCGCCCATCGCCAAAGATGCTCCGACCATGCCCGCGCAGCGACGTTTGAGCTGCCGATCCGGCGTAAAATGTCCCCGTCGCAGCAACACCAGTCCCAGGCCCGTAACGTTGCACATGGCGGCGAGACTGGTCGCTAGCGCCGGCCCGATATGTGCAAGCGGCACCATGAACGCGAGGTTCAATGCCAGGTTCAACGCAACGCTCCCGACCCCGATTTTCACCGGCATACTGGTATCGCCGCGGGCGAAGAAGGCGGGCGCCAGCACTTTCACCAGCACAAACGCCGGAAGTCCAAGCGCGTAGGCTGCCAACGATTGCGATGACAGATGCACACTCTCCAGCGTGAATGCGCCGCGACCAAACAAAACGAGCATGATCGGCTCAGCGCAGACAATCAGCGCAATAGCCGATGGTAATGTTAGGAATAGCCCGTATTCAATTGCGCGATTCAGCGTCCCGATGGACGCAGTTGCCTCACCCGCCCTCACTTGGCGGGACAGCATCGGCAGCAACGCCGTCCCAACGGCTGTGCCAATTACCCCCAGCGGCAATTGCTGCACGCGATCCGCGAAATACAACACCGACACGGTTCCCGGCGGCAGCAGGCTTGCGATGATCACGTCGACGGTGAGGTTGAGTTGCGTGACCCCAGCGCCGACAAGTCCGGGCGCCATCCGCCGCATCAGCAACCTCATTTGTGGCGTCATCCGGGGGCGCGGAATATGCAGCGCCATCCCGCCGCGCCGCACCGCGATCATCAGCAGGCCAAGCTGCGCCACGCCGGAAATTGTCACACCCCAGGACAGCGCATGGCCCACCGTTGGGACATACGGCGTCATCCAGATCATGCAGGCGATCGAGACGATATTGAACAGCACGTATGAAGCCGATGCTGCCGTGAACTTCTCCAGGCCGTTCAGCACGCCTGAAACCAGGGCCGCGAGGCAGATCAGAAACAGGTAGGGGAACGTTATCCGCGAAAGGCTGACCGCCAGGGCGAACTTGGCCGGATCTTCGGCAAATCCCGGTGCCAGGACCACCATGAGTTGCGGCATGAAAATCTCGCCCAGGATGGTCATCATGCCCAGCCAGAACGCCATGACCGCGAAGGCTTCCTGCGCGAATTGTTTGGCGGCGCCGGCGCCCTCGGTATGGAGCAAACCTGAAAATGCCGGAATGAAGGCCGCGTTGAAGGCGCCTTCACCAAACAGTCTGCGAAACAGGTTCGGCAGTTTCAAGGCGACGAAAAATGCGTCCGCGATCGGGCCCGTGCCAATCAACGCCGCGATCAGCATATCCCGCGCGAAGCCCAGCACCCGGCTGACCAGCGTCCATCCGCCAACCGTCAATATGCCCTTCAGCATGTCCCCTCCGGATCGGGCACTTGATCCCTACTCGTCCCGTTGTGGACGCGACAGAAGTTCCGCAATCGCCTGCTTCAAGGTCTGCCTGCCCGCCAGCAACGCCGCCACGGCTCTGCAGATTGGCAACTCAACCTCTCCGGCTCGGGCGACCAGGGCTGCCGCCGTCGCGACCCCCTCGGTTACGGCCGAGCGTCCGGCAAGAAAATCTGTCAGACTTTCGCCCTGGCCAAGCGCGTAGCCGAGGCTGAAATTACGGCTCGACGGGCCGGTGCAGGTCAACAACAGGTCGCCAAGGCCCGATAATCCCATTACGGTTTCAGCCCGCCCGCCCAGCGCAACGGCCAACCGGCGCAGCTCGCTTAGCCCCCGCGTCACCAGCGCCGCCCGGGCGTTTTCACCGAGTCCCGCGCCGATGACGGCACCCGCGGCGATGGCGATTACATTCTTGGCGGCGCCGCCCAATTGCGCACCGATTGGATCTTCACTGCTGTAGAGCCTGAACGTCGCGCTTCCCAGCGTCTGCAGGACAAGCTCACGCAAATCGGCATTGATGCTCGCCACGACAGCCGCACTCGGCAGACCGTGAGCCACCTCATGCGCAAAGTTCGGGCCGGTCAGAACGGCGAGAGGACCCACGGCAGACACATCACGGGCAACTTCCAGCGGCAGCAGATGCGTCCCGGCCTCAACACCTTTGGCACAAACAACAATTGGCCCGTCGCCCGGCCGGAGGCGCAGCAGCGACGACCGAAGATACTGGGTTGGCACCACCCACAAATATAGATCGACACCGTCCGGCAGATCGTCCCGGACATCGATCAGATCAGGCAGACGGTGCCCCGGCAGCCGAAGACTCTCACGGCTTTGGCTGACAGCGCTGGAAGCCATGCGATCACGCGCCACCAGGGACACATCGTGGCCTGCTCGCGCTGCCTGGATTGCCAATGCAGTACCCCAGGCGCCGGCGCCGACGACTGCGATCCTACTCATCTACCAAGCCGATCACTGCGGTTCCGGCCCCAGCTTCGCGGCCACCGAGCCCTTCCAGCACGGCTTCGGCTATCGCGCCAGCCTTCTCCGCAAATTGATATGGCGGACTGATGACCGCCAAGCCGCAACCATTGAGCCTGTCGGGTTCCGTCGGATCCCTCAGGTGAAGCTCCACCGCTACAATGTTGCGAATTCCGGATGATATCAAGCCGGTATGAAAGGCCCGAACCGCCGCCAGTTGCTTGATCGGATACCAACTCGCGAATACGCCGTGGCGGAACCGCGAGTGTCCGCGCTGCAGCCCTTCGGTCAGCGTCGTAAACTCGTCGCGGGCCTCAAACGGCGGGTCGATGAACACCAGGCCACGCTTTTCCTTTGGCGGCAGCAGCGCGCCCAACGCCTCCCATCCCGACCGTTGGTGCACCTCCACCTGCGGATCGCCGTTAAACCGCCGTCTCAGCAAACGCGCCTCATCCGGATGCAACTCGCAGCACACCAAACGGTCACTCGGCCGCAATACCGCCCTTATCAGGGCGGGCGACCCAGGATACCCGTCAAACCGAGAGACCAACTCCAGATACCGCGCCACGACGGGTGGCGGGGCACTCAGCAATCGACGTATTCCTGCGTTCGCCTCACCGGTGCGCCGCGCGGGTTCAGCATCCAGATCATACGCGCCTGCTCCCGCATGGGTATCGAGCACGCAGTATGGGGTGGGCTTGGCAGCAAGCGAGTCCAGCAGGGCGATAAGCAGCGCGTGTTTGAAGCAATCAGCGAAATTTCCGGCATGGTAGGCGTGGCGGTAATTCATTCGCGAACCGCTTCCAGCAGGTTCAGCGGCCACCGTGGCCGCGCAGCGAAATCAAGTCCGTCTGACCAGCCAAGCCGCAGCCGCTCAATGCCGGCCCAGGCAACCATCACCGCATTGTCGGAGCAAAGTCTGACGGGCGGTGCAACCAACTCGAAGCCTTTCGATCGTGCTGTCCGGGCAAGACCGGACCGGACTGCCGCGTTAGAGGCCACGCCGCCGGCAACGACCAACAGCCGCGCGTTCGGAAACAGATTGCGTATCATGCCCATCGCGCGGTCCGCCCGATCCGCGAGAACGTCAACCACGGCTTTCTGAAAACCCGCAGCGATATCGGCGCGCTGGCCGGGAAGCAGGCGTGGCCCGATTCGCACCACCGTCTGGGCAACTGCCGTCTTCAATCCCGAGAAACTCATGTCGCAACCAACACGCCCGATCATCGGACGCGGAAAAGAAAATGCGGACGGATCGCCTGTGGCGGCGATCTTCTCTAGGGCCGGACCACCCGGCCATTCGAGTTCAAGAAGCTTGGCGACCTTGTCGAAAGCCTCGCCGACAGCATCGTCGACCGTTCCCCCGAGTCGCGTATGCTGCCCCACACCGGTCACCGCGACGCATTCCGAGTGGCCGCCGGACAGCAGGAGCAACAAATAGGGAAACGGCGCTCCCCCCTCGACCATTCCAGGCAGCCGAACCGTCAGGGCATGCGCTTCCAGGTGATTGACGGCAACGAATGGTAATCCCTGAGCGAGTGCGACGCCCTTGCCGAACTGGCACCCAACGATCAGCCCCCCGATAAGCCCGGGCCCCGATGTCGCAGCGACCCCGCCCAAATCGGAAAAATCAATTCCGGCATTTTGCATGGTCCCCTGAACCTGCTCCGCAAGATATCGCAGGTGGGAGCGCGCTGCGATTTCTGGCACAACCCCGCCAAAGGGAGCATGTTCGGCAAGCTGACTGAGCACCGCTTCCGCCAGGATGCGTCCGGTGCTGTCGACCACGGCCGCGGCCGTCTCGTCACACGATGTCTCGATACCCAAAACCGGTCTCATCGCACCTTCCAGCCGATGTCCTTCTTCGGCCATATCGCAACCCAATAGGGTCGCAACCCATCTGAACTACGGGTAGCGACGTGCCTGGGCCGCCACACATCATCGACCACAGGCTGTTTGACAAGGGGAGTTTCTTGAACGGCGTTTTGATCACAAGACCGGAGCCGGGCGCCAGCCAAACCGCAGCTCGGGTCGCGGCGCGCGGTCTCCTGCCGATTGTCGCACCGGTCCTTACGATCGCGACGCAGACAATCCGGCCGCCTGATCACTGGGCAGCGACTGTCTTGACCAGTCGCAATGCCGTGTCTGCATGCCCAACGATCATGCATAGCCGTCCCGTATTCGCCGTCGGGACAGCCACAGCGACAGCGGCGGCAAGTGCAGGCTTTGCCCGGGTCCTCAACGCCGACGGTGACGCGGCCGCACTGGCTGACCTCATTGCGAATACGCTCTCTCCGCGGGAGGGAACCTTGGTTTTGCCAGTGGCCCTGGGGCAGGGAAGGGACCTGACCGTGGCCCTTCGGCTGCGCGGCTTCCGGGTCCTGCGCAGGGTCGCATACCGGGCGGCCTCTATCGACATGCTTCCCGAAGCCGCCCTGTCCAGCCTGGCCAACCGCCAGGTCGGGATCGTGATGCTGTTTTCCGGAGAAACCTCTCGGCACTTTGTGCGCCTCCTCCGCATGGCAAACCTGGTCGAGGCGATTCGCAATGTCGAAGCAGTGTCTATCAGTGAGCGAGCGGCCGTGGCATTAAGGGCCCTTCCTTGGCGGTGCATCCGTGTCGCCTCGAAGCCCAACCAGGATGCGATGCTGGCACTGCTGTGATGACCGAACCTACTCTTCTGCCTCCACCTGACCCGGCGCCTCTGCCTCCACCCGATCCGGCGCCTGTCGGCCCCGCCTCACCGGGCAAGCAACCGGGACGTGATGTCGTCCCGTGGTTGTATGGTCTTGGCTTCCTGATCCTGGCGGCCGCTATCCTCTACCTCTGGCAATACCCTAGTACGCCAAGCGAACCTGCCGAGGACCAGTCTGCGATCCAGGCCGTTGCGCAGCATGTGGCTGAAATCGATTCGCGGCTGAATAATCTGGAACGGCGTCCGACGGCTGATGTCAGCAAAATCACGGCGCGGCTGGATGCTTTGGAAGGGCGGGTTGGGGATCAGACCCAGCTGGGCGCCCGCATGGACACTCTGTCCGGCCGCATCGAATCGCTCTCCGGACGCGACCAGACCAGCATCGACTCGGCTAAGCAGCAGGTCAGTGCATTGACCGCCCGCGTTGCCGCACTCGAAGCGAATAACGCCAACGTGGACGCAGTGACACAGCGGCTCAATCGGCTCGCGCGGCTTCAGGAAGCGACTTTGGCCTTAGCTGCCGGGCGCGCGATTGGTGATGTACCCGATGCACCCGAAGGGCTCGCCCGTTATGCTCATGCGCCCCCGCCCACCGAGGCAGGCCTCCGGCTGAGTTTTCCACAGGCTGAACGAGCTGCGCTTGATGCTCGTCAGCCGGACAATGCTGATGCGCCCTTCCTCGACCGCGTATGGGATCGGGCTCAAGGCCTGGTGACCGTCCGCCGGGGCGAAAGCGTGGTTGTCGGTAATCCCGCCGCAGTCGCCCTCAGCAATGCCAAGACTGCCATCGATGCGGGCGATCTGTCCGGCGCGGTTGCGGCGCTCGAAGCCCTGAAGGGAGCGCCCGCGCAGGCTGTGTCCGGGTGGTTGTCCGACGCAAAAGCACTTCTGCAGGCGCGCGCGGCACTGGCCCAACTGGCGACCCGGGCATGATGCTGAAGGTTGTCGCCTTCCTGGTAACAGGTGTTGTTGTCGTTGCGTTGGCCTGGGGGCTTGCTGGCATCCCGGGGCATGTCAGCATCTCAATCGGCCAGTTCACGGTTGAGACGTCGACTTCGTTTGCGATCTTGCTGCTCGTCGCCTTCGTTCTGACGATCGTCCTGGTGCTGCGCATTTTGCAGGCCCTGAAGGGCGTTCCAAGGTCCGGCGCGGGTTGGCGCCGCCGTCGTCGCTTTGCGCTGGGTCAGAAATCCGTCACTCGGGTTCTGGTCGCACTCGCCGCTGGCGAGCAGGTTGCAGCCCGCAAGGAGGCTCGGCGCGCACGTTATCTCCTCGGTGATTCGCCGCAAACATTATTGTTGATCGCGGAAGCGAACAGGCTTTCAGGACGCGAAGGCGAAGCCGAAGAAGCCTTCCGCGCGCTGGCAAAACAGCCCGATGCAAGATTCCTTGGCCTTCGCGGACTGCTGCGTCAGGCCGTTGATCGCCAAGATTGGCCTGGGGCGCTGACACTGGCCAAAGAGGCTGAAGCCGCTCATCCCGGCACCTTGTGGCTGCGCCAACAACGAGCCGAACTGGCACTGCAGACCGAAAATTGGTCTGAGGCAATCGAACTCGTTGGTCCGGACGCCAGGCGTCCCGCCTATTATGTCGCCGCTGCGGACGCCGAACCTGATCAGGCGCGGGCACTCCACTTTGCACGACAGGCTTGGAAGCAAGATCGCCTCTTTGCACCTGCCGCCCTCGCCTACGCGAGGCGACTACGAGCAGTCGGCAATGAAAAACGTGCTCGTACCTGCATTACCGAAGCCTGGCGACAGGCTCCCCATCCAGACTTGGCCGAATTCGCCCTGTCACTGGAGCCAGATAAATTGGCCCGGGCGCGTGCCGCAAAGTTGCTGGTCTCGCGCAATCCGACCCATATCGAGAGCCGGATTCTCCTGGCCCGTGTCGCACTGGATGCTGGATTAACCGGGGAGGCTCGCCACCAGATCGAGGCCCTGCAGGCCGATGGCTTGATGCGTCGGGGAGTCTGCCTGCTTCTGGCCGAAGTCGAAGAACAAGAGCGAGGCGATACTGAAGCTGGTCGCCTTGCCCAGCGTGAGGCTCTTCGCCAGGCGACGGTTGCAGATCCGGATCCTCATTGGCAATGCGCCACTTGCCACACAGATCACGCGTCTTGGCGCCCGAAATGCGACGTCTGTGGCGGCGTTGCGACTATACAGTGGGTAGATGGGTCCCACATCTCTAAACTGCCCGTCCTTGCGGGGCCCGCTGGTCCGTCACTATCCAGCTGACACCGGTATGGGGGGCGAACCAGTATCTGCAGCATCGGCGCCGCTGCCACAGCGTGCAACGTTCAGGTAAGGCGCTGGATCGACACTGCGGCCGTTTACGATCATCCGGAAGTATAGATGGGGCCCATACGTAAGGCCGCTGCGCCCTACGGTCGCGATGCGCTCGCCCTCGTAAATCGTCCTTGCACCCTCCGCCAGCACCGGCGCGATAAGCCCAAGATGACTGTAAACGCCGATAAAACCGGCGTGCTGTATGAGGATCTCTACGCCTCCCACCCCGCGGCGTTGAACTCGGATCAGTTTGCCGGGCGCAACCGCTAATACCGGACTGCCGATTGGCGCAGGTAGATCAATTCCGGCGTGGAATGTCCCTGCAAGTGGCTTATTGGGTAAGGCGCGCGGACCGAATGGCGACGACACGCAAGCTGGCACGACCGGCGGGCGTAGAGGCGCCACCTCGGAGCCTCCTGGTGTCGCGCCGCGGGACCAAGATGAACCCAGGACGCACAAGACCATGATGTCGATAGCGATTGCAGCGGACCTGAAAGGGCGACGTCTCGACTCGGTCCTCAAGCCCCTGCTGCTCCCCGCTCACGCGACATCAAATTATCAATAAGCGGTCGCGCCGATCACGCCCTGCCGGCGAATCTCCCGACGAACACATTGGTTACGTGCTTTATCGCCCAGCCGCACGCTTTAGCTTACGGCTGGGCGGAACGGTCACCGGTGGTATCACGTCATCCGGATTGTTCAGTGCAAGCAGCAAGGCCTCACGCAACTGCCGGAGCTTACGGTCGTTCTCCACCTTCAGGCCGAAGACGTCCTTCACGTAAAATACGTCGACGGCGCGAACGCCGTATGTCGTGACGTGCGCCGATGCGATCTGCAAACCTTGTTCGCTGATCGCCGCCGTCACATCATGCAGCAGGCCCGGTCGGTCACGGCCGTTGACCTCAAGCACCGTATGTGTGTTCGAAGCGCGATTATCGATCACCACGCGTGGCGGCACGTGGATTGCTTGCATACGCCGGCCCAACAGGATTTTCGACACACGCCTGATCTCGGTCGAGAGGCGCAACCGGCCTGACAGGGCCTGCTCGATCAGCACCGACAATCGGGCCAGACGATGGGGCGCTTCGAACGGACCGCCGGCGGTATCCTGGATCCAGAACGTGTCCAACGCCATTCCGTTCGTCATCGTATGGATACGCGCGTCAACGATCGACGCACCGGCGATGGCCAGCGCACCGGAAATCTTGCTGAACAATCCAGCGTAATCCGCGCAGTAGACGGTAACCTCGGTCACCGCGCGCGCTGGCAGTGGCTGGGTGTCAACCGTCAGCGGGGATTTCCTGAACTCAGCGTCTCGAACAAGGCGCGCATGCCGAGCATGGGTTTCAGGGTCAAACGATAACCAATACCCTGCATAACCCAGCTCGGCGTAATGCTCGATTTCCTCCGGCGTCCAATCCGTCAGCAGCGGACCTACCGCCTGTTTTGCCCGTGCGACACGAACATCGCGTTCGGTTGTCGCGAGACCCCCTGCCAGTACCTCGGCGACACGCGAATAGAGCTCGCGCAACAGGGTCGCCTTCCAGCCATTCCAGACCTTGCTCGAAACGGCGCGCATGTCGGCAACTGTCAGAATGAGCAGCAGGCGCAATCGCTCGGGCGACTGGATCGTATCCGCGAGGTCCAAAATGGTCTTCGGATCATCAATGTCGCGCTTGAAGGCCGTCGCGCTCATCAGCAGATGATGCAGGACCAGCCAGGAAACCGTCTCGGTTTCCTCGTCGCTCAAACCAAGCGCCGGCCCGACCTCAAGAGCGACTTCGGCGCCAAGCACCGAATGGTCGCCACCGCGCCCCTTGGCGATATCGTGCAACAGCATCGCCAGATACAGCGAACGCCTCGACTGCACATGGTCGATCAGCTTCGATGCGATCGGCGCAACTTCGGCGAGTTCCCCCCGCTCCAACGTGTTGAGAATGCGGACCGCCTCAATGGTGTGCTCATCGACGGTGAAGATATGGTATGTGTCAAACTGCATCTGGCCCACGATGCGCGCCCAGTCGGGCAGGTAGCGGCCGAAAAATCCTGTCTCATTAAGTATGGCGAGCCACTTCGCGCCATCGGGGTGCGGACCGCCGGAATGGTGGCGATCGGAAACCTTGCCGCACAACAGGTCCATGAAGATGGCAGCGGCTTTTGGGTCACCGCGCAGCGATACGGCCCGCCGCTCATTTTGAATGAAGGACCGCACCGCGAGTGGATGCAACTCAAGGCTTCGATCCCGCGCGACCTGTAATATTCGCAGCATCTGGATCGGCTCAACATCGAAATCCCGTCCGGCGATAGGCATCAACTGGCCCTCGGCCAGAACGAACCCGGCCGACAGCAACGCATCATCCGTCTCGGCCTCGAGTGCGGGTGGGCCGAGCGCCGACCGCAATATCGCGGGTTCCAGAATCCGGGTCAGCCGCGCGATTTCCCGCGCCGTGAGGAAGTAATGGCGCATGAACCGCTCGACGCCGTCCTGCCGTCCGTGCCGAGTGTAACCCATGCGGGCGCCAACGACCGGCTGCAAATCGAACGTCAGCCGCTCCTCCGCGCGTCCTGCGACGTAATGCAGGTGGAAGCGAACAGTCCACAGAAACTCCCACGCCCGTCGGCCATGGCGGGCTTCCTGCTGTGTCAGGATCCCGCCGAGGTCTGCCAGTTCGCCCATTGTCTGGGTGTCGAACACGTAGCGCGCAATCCAGTACAAAGTTTGCAGGTCGCGTAACCCGCCTCGGCCTTCCTTGACATTGGGTTCGACAACGAAGGGACTATCGCCATACCGGCGGTGTCGGACCGCGCGTTCGGCTTGCTTGGCGGAGATATAATCAGCGGCGCCCGCCTCTTTGCACGCAGCCCGGAAACGTCGATGAAACTCCCCGAACAGGATCTTGTTGCCCGTCAGAAAGCGGGCGTCGAGTAGGGCCGTCCGGATCGTTGTATCCTTGGCGCCCTCCACCAGGCAGTCTCCGATGGACCGGGTCGCATGGCCAACCTTCAGGCCAAGGTCCCAGAGGAAATACAACATGTATTCAACGACGCGGAGGGTCTCCGGTGGCGGGTCCTCCTCTGTCAGGAACAGCAGATCGATATCGCTGAACGGCGCCAGCACACCACGGCCATAGCCTCCCGTAGCCGCAATGCTTAAATCGTCGACGATCCCGAGTTCGGCTTTTGTGGTAGCATGCTCAAAGAGCGCCGCCACCACACCGTCGATCAGCGCCCCCAGAAGGCGTGCCGCCTGCAAACCGGTGATCTGCTCCTGCTCAAAGGCATGCTGCACATAGGACTGGATGCGGGCCAGGTGGCGCCGAAACGCCCCGACGGCAGCATCGCGTGAGACCGCTCCGCTTTCCTCGGCGATGCCGGCTAGAGCATCCGACAGCAGGGACGCCGCGGCTTCAGGGGCACGTGGCAGGGGGATTGGAGTTAACATTGCATTGATCGTACTATGTGGCTCTGTCCGCGCAACCCGGCACAAGCCTCTTAAGCTGATATAGTGCGTCAAGTGCCTGCTTCGGCGACATGTTATCCGGGTTCAGCGCCGCCAAAGCTTTGTGCAGCAAATCAGTTGCGTCTTGTTCGTTTTCCGCCTCCTTCACAGGCGCGGACGCAGCGAACAGTGGCAGTGCCTGGATTGACGCCGATTTCCCTAGCGGACCACCGTGCTTTTCCATCGCCGCCATTAGCGAGGCAGCCCGTCGAACCACCAGCGCCGGCACGCCCGCGAGTTCCGCAACGTGCACGCCCCAGGAACGTCCGCCCGCACCCTCAGCCACTTCGTGCAGGAAAACCACAGTCCCTCTCCATTCCTTGACCCGCATCGTATATGGCTTCAGCCGCGGCAGGCGATCCGCAAGTTCCGCAAGTTCATGGAAATGTGTGGCGAAAATAGTGCGACATCGAAGGGCCGAGTGTAACGCCTCAAGCACAGCCCAGGCGATCGCCAGGCCGTCGACCGTGGAGGTGCCGCGGCCAATCTCGTCCACGACCACCAGTGATCGCGGGCCCGCCTGATGAAGAATCGCCGCTGTCTCGGTCATCTCGACCATGAAGGTCGACCGCCCGCGTGCCAAGTCATCAGCGGCTCCGACACGGCTGAATAGCCGGTCGACAATACCCAGCACGGCCGACTCGGCTGGTACGGGCATCCCAGACTGCGCAAGAACCACGAAAACAGCATTTTGCCGCAGGAAGGTCGATTTCCCGGCCATATTGGGCCCGGTCAGCAGCATCAAACGCTGATTAGGTGATAAGTCACATCGGTTGGGCACAAACGCGGCTTTGCCGGCAAGCGCGCCTTCAACAACAGGATGCCGCCCGCCTTCGATGCAGAATTCGTCTGCGTCCGAAAGTACGGGCCGGACCCATGTGCCGGACTCGGCCAGTTTGGCTGCTGACTGGGTGACGTCCAACAGTGCAAGCGCAGACGCACAGGCTGCCAGTTCGTCGGCATTTTCCAGCACCTTGCGGACAAGATGGGCAAATATCAGACGCTCCCGCGTCGCAGCCTGCTCGGCTGCCTCGCGGATGCGCTGATCCAGTTCAGACAGTTCGGGTGTGGTGAATCGTGCCCCGTTCGCCATCCCCTGACGCAATGTCAGCTCTGAAAATCCCCGCAGCTTTTCCACTGCGACCGACGGCGCCTCGATAATGTAGCCGAGTTGGGCATGATGTTTGATCTTGAGGCTGGCAACGCCGAAGCGCTGCGCGAAATCGAGCTGCAGCGTGGCGATGGTCTGCCGGCTGTGATCGCGAAGCCGCCTGTAAGCGTCCAGTTCCTGATCGAAATCAGCGCGGATTGCACCGCCGTCTTCCACCCGGGCCGGCACTGGATCGGCCAGGGCGCGTCCCAACTCATCCGACAGGCTGGAATCGGTGGGGACGGCCGACCGGACAGCGGCCAAGGTTGCAGGTAGAGGGTCCTGAAGCACTGCGCCGATGCTGTCGGCTGCCTCTAACCCACGGTGCACCGCCGCCAAATCCCTGGGTGTTCCGCGGTTCAGTGACAATCTTCCCAGCGCACGCGCCATATCCGGGGCCGTTCTTAGGATCGCCCGCAACCGGGTCGTCGCCTCCGGGTTCGCCACGCACCAGGACCAGCCGTCCTGACGCGCCGCGATGGCAACTGCGTCGGTCAGTGGCGCCGAGAGCCAGGCTGCCAAGGCCCGCGCGCCGGCTGGTGTCAGCGTGTGCTGCACGGACGCCAGAAGCGTATGTTCCACGCCGCCGTCGCGGGAGCGCAATATTTCCAGGCTCGCGCGGGTGGCTGCATCCATCAGCAGTGTGGCTGCCTGCCCCTGCGGTTCCGGACGCCCTAACCGTGGAAGGGCGCCGGACTGCGTGCTTCGGATATAGTCGACTGCCATCGCTGCCGCGACAGCTTCACCATCGCTGAATGTCCCGAAGGCATCCAGGCTGGCCGAACCGAACGCCTCTGCCAGACGCCGTCGCGCGATCAGTGCGGTCGAAGGGACAATCTCGGGCGACCTTTTGCCCGTCCATTCACCCAGGTCCAGCGACTCCGGGGCCAGAATTTCCACCGGTTCCATCCGGCCAAGCAGGGTCGGCACTTCACTCTTGGCTATGGCCGCGGTTTCAAACAGCCCGGTGGAGACATCCACCCATGCTGCGCCAAGATCATCCTTGTCCCACGCCAAAGCCATCAACAGGTTTGGCCGCCCCGCCTCCAGCAGCGCCTCTTCGGTGATCGTTCCCGGCGTGACGACGCGGACAACGGCCCGCTTGATCGGCAGCTTGCCGGTTCGCGCCTTTGGATCCTCCATCTGCTCGACGATGGCGACACGAAACCCGCGCCGTATCAGCCGGGCAAGGTACAGCTCTGACGCATGGTGAGGAACACCGCACATCGGGATGGGCACGCCGGCATGCTCGCCCCGATGCGACAGCGCAATATCAAGTGCCGCGGCGGCTGCTTCAGCATCTGCGAAAAACAATTCGTAGAAGTCGCCCATTCGGAAGAACAGCAGCGCTTCCGGGTGATCGGCTTTCGCCGCAAACCACTGCGCCATCGCCGGCGTCGCGCCGTTGGCCGGCGGCACTTTCGTCGTCATGGCCGTGGCATTGTCCAAGTTCGCTAGGCCGCCACGCGTTTGCGCGCGAAGGCGGCAATCGACGCCAGTGCTGCCGGCGTCATCCCCTGGATACGCGCTGCCGCGCCAAGCGACTCAGGCCGGCTGCGATTGAGTTTTTCGCGGATCTCGGTGGACAGACCCCCAATTTCCTCGAACATCACCGACGCAAGGTCGATGCTGTCCTCGCGGCGGCTGAGCCGGACCTCAGCATGCTGGCGGTGCAGATACCCGGCATAGCGGGCATCCGTCCGTAGCTGCTCCACCGCCCGGCTCGGCAACGCGCCAAGCCAAGGAAAGGCGTCGCACAGAGCAGACCACACAACCCCAGCATTGCCCGCCAATTCCAGCACTGTGCGCGACCTTCCGTCGGCCGGCGGGACGATTCCCAGCCGATCCATTGCCGAGGCTGGCAATCCTTCCTGCCGCGCACGGTCCAGCGCCGCTGTCAGCGTTGTCCGGTAGTCAGTAAACGCTGCCGCGCGCCTGTTTCCGACGCAGCCCCATTCAATCCCCTTGTCCGTCAGCCGCAGGTCGGCATTGTCGGCCCGCAGGCTAAGGCGGAATTCGGCGCGCGACGTGAACATGCGGTAGGGCTCGATCACGCCTTGCGTCGTGAGATCCTCTACCATGACCCCAAGATAGGACTCCGTCCTGTCGAGCCATACAGGTGGTTGCCCGCCAACCAGACGAGCCGCATTGATGCCCGCCAGAAGACCCTGTGCACCGGCCTCCTCATATCCCGTCGTGCCATTGATCTGGCCGGCCAGGAACAGCGCAGGGATCGCTCGCAATTCAAGGCCGCGCGTCAACGCACGCGGGTCGATGTAATCATATTCGACGGCATAGCCCGGCCGGACGATGCGAGCGTGCTCAAGGCCAGGGATGGTCGCCAGGATGGCCTTCTGCACATCCTCCGGCAGGCTCGTTGAAATCCCATTGGGATAGATCGTTGAATCGTCCAACCCCTCTGGTTCAAGGAAGATATTGTGCCGGTCCTTGTCCGCGAACCGGACAACCTTGTCCTCGATGGATGGACAATACCGCGGCCCGCGTCCGGCGATCTGCCCGGAATACACCGCGGACCGATGCAGGTTGGCCCGAATGACGTCATGGGTGGCTTCCGTCGTCCCGGTCACACGGCACTCGATCTGGCGATTTGGCAGGCGGGACGTCAGAGTACTGAATGTCTGGGGCACATCGTCCCCTGGGTCTGCTCGCAAGCCTTCCCAGTCGATCGTCTGCCGGTCCAGCCGTGGCGGCGTTCCGGTCTTCAACCGCCCAAGAGGCAATCCCAAACGATAAAGCGTTTGCGCCAGCCCGACGGAGGGAAGTTCGCCAATGCGGCCCGCTGGCGTCTGGCGGTCACCGATATGGATTATCCCCCGCAGGAATGTTCCGGTTGTCAGAACAACCGCACCACAGCCAATTCGCCGACCATCAGCACATATGATTGCCGTGATGCGGCCGTCCCGGTCCGTCTCGACATCCTCCGCGCTACCGGCACGAAGCGACAGGTTCGGCGTTTCTTCCAGCAACCTTCGAATGGCACGGCGGTACAAAACCCGGTCGGCCTGAGCCCGTGGTCCTCGCACCGCCGGACCTTTGCTGCGGTTGAGCAGCTTGAAGTGGATACCGGCGGCATCGGCCGCCCGGCCTATCAGACCATCCAGCGCGTCAATCTCCCGCACCAGATGCCCTTTCCCGATACCGCCAATCGACGGATTGCATGACATTTCGCCGACCGTCTGCAGCGAGTGGGTCAGCAACAATGTGCGCGCACCGATCCGGGCGGCCGCAGCTGCCGCCTCGCATCCCGCATGTCCGCCGCCGACGACGACGACCTCATAATCGTACTGGTTGCTCATGCGCCGCTTTCTGCCATAGAAGCGCCCCCTCTCGCTATGGTGGACCGCCACCCCTATCGCCGGGGACAGCGCAGGCTCATGATGCGGGAAGCAGGCCTGTCAGGCACACAGAAACAGTTGGGGGAGGTTCGGCTATGGCCGATGGCGCGATTGACACACGCACCGCTCGGGTAACCGCGGAAGAAGCGCTGCACATGCACGCGACTGGCCGGCCGGGAAAGCTCGAAACGCGGATCAGCAAGCCTATCACCACCGCTCGTGATCTTTCCCTGGCCTATTCTCCAGGCGTCGCCGAACCTTGTCTGCACATCGCCCGGGACCCCTCGCTTGCCTACGAATACACGACCAAAGGGAACATGGTCGCCGTCATCTCAAATGGCACCGCCGTTCTTGGCCTGGGCAACCTGGGCGCCGTCGCCTCCAAACCCGTCATGGAGGGCAAGGTCGCACTGTTCAAACGCTTCGCTGACGTCGATGGTATCGATCTCGAAGTCGGCACGGAAGACGTCGAGGAGTTCGTCAACGCTGTTCGTTTTCTGGGCCCCGGCTTCGGCGGGATCAACCTGGAAGACATCAAGGCGCCGGAATGCTTTGTCATCGAGCAGCGCCTGCGCGAACTGATGGACATCCCCGTATTCCATGATGACCAGCATGGCACGGCAATCGTTGCCGCCGCCGGGCTGATCAACGCCTGCCATCTGACCGGACGGCAATTGCGTGAAACGAAGCTGGTCGTGAACGGCGCCGGGGCGGCGGCGATCGCATGTGTCGAGCTTCTGAAGGCGATGGGCATGCGTCCCGATCATGTTATTCTGTGTGACACCAAGGGGGTCGTCTATCAGGGCCGAACCGAGGGAATGAACCAGTGGAAATCGGCCCATGCGGCCGTCACCAAAGCCCGGACGTTGAGTGAAGCCATGGAGGGAACAGATGTTTTCTTCGGGCTTTCAGTAAAAGGTGCGCTCACCCGGGACATGGTTGCAGCCATGGCCGATAAGCCGATCATCTTTGCCATGGCGAATCCCGATCCGGAAATCACTCCGGAGGACGCTCGCGCGGTCAGTCCGCATGCGATCATCGCAACCGGACGCAGCGACTACCCCAATCAGGTCAACAATGTCCTTGGCTTCCCCTATATTTTTCGGGGCGCCTTGGATGTTCGCGCCAGCACCATCAACGACACTATGAAAATCGCCGCAGCCGAGGCACTGGCCAAGCTCGCACGGGAGGATGTTCCCGACGAGGTTCATTCGGCCTCAACGGGCCGGCGTCTGGCCTTTGGTCCGGAATACATCATCCCCAACGCCTTCGATCCGCGTCTCATCGCCCGCGTCCCGCCGGCGGTTGCCAAGGCTGCGATGGATTCCGGCGTCGCGCGCCGGCCGCTGGAGGACCTGCGTCGCTACACGCGTAGTCTCTCAGGTCGCCTTGACCCGACCGCTGATGCACTGGACGCAACAATGGAAATGGTTCGCGAAAACCCGCGGCGTGTGGTCTTCGCCGAGGGCGAAGAGCAGAAAGTCGTCCGGGCGGCCGTGGCGTTCCGTAATGCCGGCTACGGTCATCCAATTCTGATAGGGCGGGAAGACCGTGTACGGAACACCTTGGCCACCTTGGGATTGGGCGACATCGAGGGGATTGAGATCCATAACGCGCGACTGTCCGACGCCAACAGCAAATACGTGGAGTTCCTTTACGAGCGCCTGCAGCGCCAGGGACATCTGCACCGTGATGTTCAGCGCATGGTCAACCAGGACCGCAACGTGTTCGCAGCCTGCATGGTCGCCACCGGCGACGCTGATGCCATGGTGACCGGCCTCACACGCTCCGCATCCGTGTGCCTCAGCGATATCCGTCAGGCGATCGGACCTGCCGAGGGTGAAATCCCGTTCGGGTTGACGTTGCTGGTCGGGATGCGTGGTAAGACGATCTTCCTGGCCGACTCGCTGGTGAACTTTCGTCCTGATGCGGCACAACTGGCGGATATTGTCGTCGGCGCCGCGGCGGCTGCCCGTCGCCTCGGTCACGAACCGCGCGTAGCCCTTCTGTCACACTCGACCTTCGGTGACCCCCCGCACGACCGGGCCGTTCCGATGCGCGACGCCGTGGCGATCCTCGATCAGCGCCATGTCGATTTCGAATATGACGGAGAGATGAGTCCGGATGTGGCGCTGGAGCCTTCGATCCGAGCGTTGTATCCGTTCTGCCGCTTGACCGGGAATGCCAATGTCCTCGTTGTCCCCGGTCTGCATTCCGCCCACATCGCGGCCCGTCTTGCACACCATCTGGGCGGGGGCACGACAATCGGACCTCTGCTGATCGGCATGGAAAAGCCGGTGCAGATCGTGCCGATGGATGCGTCCTCAAGCCAGATCGTCGACTTGGCTTGTCTTGCCGCCTACCAGGCGATCAGCCCGTAGGCGGCGGTGCTCGTTCGGCGCTGCGAGCAGTGCCGAGCGAGCTAGACTGCTGGCTGCTCGGCGGTTTGACGAACCGGAAGATCGCTTTGGGGCTGATCCGTGATCATCTCCATGCGGCCGGTGATCTGACCACCGTCTTCCACCTGCAGCCGGCGGCAGCGAGCCGTGCCCAGAACCCGGCCAGTCCCGCGTATGACCAGGCTGGAACGAACCGTCAGCGTCCCGTCGATGGTGCCGGCAATTTCGGCATCCTCAACTTCAACTTCGCCCTTGAAAACACCACCGGGCGCGATTGACAGCTCCGTCGCGTGGATCATCGTCGCTTCGACAGTGCCCTCAACAACGAGACGTTCGGCATCCTGCACGACACCTTGGACGCTGATCCCGCGGCCGACCACAAGCGTCCGCCGCTCAGATGGGTCGCGGCTGATGGGTCGGGCCATGCCCATCGCAGGTCTAGCCGGCGATGCAGGTGCAGCAGGGGTGGCGGGTGTGGGTGAAAACGGCGGGCGTGACATATGTGGCGCATCCTTAAGCGGAGCGGGGCGGAAAGGGGGAACGCCAAGGCTGCTATCCAAAGAATGGACAGCATTTTCGGCGGTCGGGCGAAGATCCAAATCAGGCGGTGCAGCCTCCGATTCCGACGATACAGAAGGCAGACCCACCGGCAGCGGGGCGGCGCTCACGACCGAAAAAACAGGCTCGTCGGGTTTGCGGCGTTTGAACAAAACACTTTACCAAACTGAAAAAGGAGCACTCGCCTACCATGGAGTGCTCGCGCGAAACAACATTCTGTTGAGGTGCATTCAGACTCATACGATATCGAATCAATCATCATCGCGGCGGGCTGACCTCGCTGATGGATATATTGAGAATGTGCACCATCGCCGCCGCGCCAACGACTGGAATAAGAAGATTTATTACCGGAATATATGCCGCCAGCGCGAGGATCGCACCCTGCACCAATATGACGCCTCGCCGCTCGCGATAGAGCGACTCGGCCACAGCCCGGGGCATCCGGCGCATCGCCACGCTGACAAACATGCCTCGGCCAATCGCGTAGGCAGCGATGATCCAGCCAAGCAGCAGTCCAAGGCCTGGAATCAACAGGGCCAGAACCAGCGCCATGATGCTCAGCGCCAGAACCTTCAACGCCACCGCCACGCCGTCCCAAACCTGCTCAAGCATCGGGGCACCCTCGGTGACTGGCAACCAAGGATAAAACCTCCGGTCCACAGCCAAGGCGATCCGATCGCAATACAACGTACCAATTCCGGCTGCGACGGGAAAGAATAACCAGAATGCAAGCAGCGAGGCACCCACGGATCCCATGACATCTGCGATCCAGACCCACCAGCCCTGGAACGCCAATAGCCGGTGAATTGCCCAGATTGTGCCGACGTGCAACGCCGCGAAGCAGGCAAGCGACCAGGCAAGCGATCGCAGGACAACCCCTCGAAATACCGGGTCGTCAAATTGACCAACCGCGCGAGCGACCGGAACGAACCAGGATGACATGCAGACAGACCTCACCGGAAGCAACGCGTGCGGCATCAACCTGGTAACCGCTCGGGCAAAAAGGATGGCACCAATATAGAAGACCGGCCGCTTTCGCCATGCCGCAGCTTGCCGGATTTCCCGCGGATGCCCATCCCGCTTATCATCTACTCCTTGATTGATGAACGGTTGGAGAGACCTCATGACCTATGTTCCAGCGCCGCATTTCACCCAGAACTGGGTCATGTCAAAGCCCTCCGCCAGCGGCAGGCGCGGCATTGTCGTCTCCCAGGTGCGCAGCGCGGCAGAGGCTGGGGTTGCCATACTTGACGCTGGCGGAAATGCGATTGATGCCGCAGTCGCCGCCGCCCTGGCCTTGGCGACCGTTGAACCGTGGAACTCCGGCCTGGGCGGCATCGGCTTCGCGCTGGTGCATCGCGCGGGACAGGCGACGGCTGACGTTGTCGATTTCGGGCCAGTAGCACCGAGTGGCCTGAACCCCTCGGCGTTCAAGCTGACCGGGCGCATGAAGCAGGATCTGTTTGCGTGGCCGGAGGTCGAAGGCGACGCCAATATCCATGGCCCGCTCTCTTTTGCGGTTCCCTCGTCAACGGCCGGCTACGCGCACATGCATGCGACCTGGGGCAAGCTTCCCCTCAAGGACGTGATCGCGCCCGCGATCGCCCTGGCGAAGCGGGGCCTGCCGCAGGATTGGTACACCACATTGAAGATCGGTTCGTCAGCATCGGTCCTTCGTCGCTATCCGGAAAGCGCCCGCATTTATCTTCCCGACGGGTTGCCGCCCGTCGCACCCTATCAGGGTTCCCCAGGCTTCTTCCGCCAGGGTGCGCTCATCGACACGTTGGAGCGGCTGTCTCACGCCGGACTCCGAGATCAATATGAAGGTGATGTCGCCGCCGCGATTGCCGCCGATGTCCGCGAGATGGGCGGCGTACTGTCGTTGGATGACCTGCGGTCGTGTCAGGCCCGCATCCTGCCCGCCACTCAGCATCCATGGCGCGGCAAGTCCCTTCAATTGGCTGGCGGGCTGACCGCGGCACCAACCATGATCCGGGTGCTGGAACAAATGGAAAATGTTCCGCGCCGCCCGGTGCCGGACGCCGACTGGTATGTCGCTCTCGGGCGCGCCATGAAGCGGGCTTACAAGGAGCGGCTTGAGGGTCTCGGCGATGCCGACCCTTTGGCTGCTGAAACCTGTACGACGCACCTGACGGTCTGCGATCAGGACGGCACAATGGTGGCGATGACGACGACACTGCTGTCGTCTATGGGAAGCCGGGTCGTTCTTCCGAAGTCGGGAATACTGGTTAATAACGGCGTTATGTGGTTCGACCCACGGCCAAACCAGCCGAATTCGATCGCGGGCGGCAAGAGGCCCCTCACCAATATGTCGCCTATCATCGTACGTGACGGCGATCGCCCCTGGCTGGGCGCCGGCGCGTCGGGGGGGCGTCGAATTCTTGCCTCAGTTACCCAGCTGTTGGCGTTCGTTACGGACTTCGGCATGAATCTCGATGAAGCTGCGCACCACCCGCGCATCGACGTGTCAGACCCCGAATATGTTTCTGCCGACCGACGGTTGTCGGCAGACGTTATCGACGCGCTGGCCACCGACAGCCGTACGGAGGTGGTGGAACATGGCGTCATGCCGATCAACTTCGCCTGTCCCAACGCGATTCTTTGCGGTGCGGATGGACAGCGAACCGGAATAAGCGACGCGGCCTCCCCCTGGTCTGCTGCCGTAGCGCAATAGAAAGGCGAGAGGAAGTGAGGCTGACTATAGCGGGAACAGCCTCACTTCCCGATACTCAGCGTCAGAAGCACGGAACCCTGAAAAACGTGACCTTATATTCCGAGTCGTTCACACCCAGCCACTCATCTGCTTTTCCGTCCGCGCCGCCGTCGGAACCCGGGCCCAGCCAACCTGCGCGCGCAGACAACCAATCGCTATATCCTCGTCACGTCTACGAGCGCCACGCGACCATCCCTCCGCGCAGGACTGCGATATCCCCGCGCCCGGCCCGTCGAAGGTGATCCGCCGCGGCGGATGAACGGCGATCGGTATGGCAAACCAGAACCAGCGGACGCGGATCGGCTACGAGTTCAGACGCTCGCCCCGGAACCTGATCCAGCGGGATGTTCTCCGCCCACTTAATGTGCCCCAAGGGTCCAGCAAATTCATCGGCTCCACGAACGTCCACAACCAACGGTGGAACCTCCGTCTTCAGTAATCCTGCAAGCTCATTCACATCGATCCAGGCGACCGGCTCGTTGTTCGACCGTCCCAGCAACTTGTTCAACAGGCTCATACCCAGTTCTCCCGACACCAGTTTCACCTAATTCGGATACCACGGTAAGCTAGCGGTCTCGTTGCATACCAGCCTGGAAGGGTCCCGTTATGGACTTTGCATTCACCGACGCGCAGCAGCAAATCCGCGATGAGGTTCTGCGCCTCTGCGCCCGGTTCGATGACACCTACTGGTTGGAACGCGAGAACACAGCGACCTTCCCGCACGAGTTCTTCGACGCCATGGCCGCCGGCTCATGGTTGGGAATCGCGATGCCGGAAATGTACGGCGGTGCCGGCCTTGGGATCACGGAAGCCGCCATCATGGCGCAGGCAGTCGCCGAATCGGGCGCCGCGATGAGCGGTGCCAGCGCTATCCACATCAACATCTTCGGCCTCAATCCGGTTGTGGTCTATGGCACGGACGCTCAAAAGGCCCGCATGCTGCCACCCTTGATCGAGGGCAAGGACAAGGCGTGTTTCGGCGTCACCGAACCCAACGCCGGGCTCAACACGACCGAGATCACCACGCGGGCTGATCTCCATGGCGACCACTATCGCATCAATGGCACCAAAATCTGGACCTCGACGGCTCAGGTCGCCAACAAGATCCTTTTGCTCGCCAGAACGACGCCGCTTGACAAGATCAAGCGCAAGAGCCAGGGCATGACCCTGTTCTACACCGATCTCGACAAGACCCATGCCGATGTTCGCTTGATCCACAAGATGGGCCGCCACGCCGTCGACTCAAACATGGTCTTCTTCGAAGACATGCAGGTGCCAGTGGAGGACCGGATCGGTGAGGAAGGCGAAGGTTTTCGCGCCTTGCTCCACGGCCTCAACCCCGAACGCGTGCTGATCGCCGCCGAAGCCGTCGGCATTGGCCGCGCTGCTCTCAGCAAAGCCGCGCGTTACGCCCGGGAGCGTGTCGTTTTCGGTCGCCCCATCGGCCAGAACCAGGGCATCCAGCACCCACTTGCAAGAAACTGGGCTGAATTGGAGGCTGCCGACCTCCTCACCTTCAAGGCCGCCTGGCTATACGATAACGCCCGCGAATGCGGCGCCGAGGCCAATGCCGCAAAATATCTCGCCGCCGAGGCAGGCTACAGAGCTGCCGAACAGGCGGTTCTGACGCACGGCGGCATGGGTTACGCCCAGGAATATCACGTCGAACGCCTGTTCCGTGAAAGCATGCTTCCGCGCCTGGCACCGGTAAGCCGCGAACTAGTGCTCTGCTATCTGGCCGAGCGTGTCCTGGACCTCCCGAAATCCTATTAGACTACCCCGAGAACCGCACCCAAGGTATCGCCGATCGGTCGGTTCAGGACCAGGTCTGCGATGTCATCAAGTCCTGTTTGCTGAAGGTTCAGTATCACCAACGCCGCCCCGTTGCGCTTGGCAAGTTCTGGAAAACCCGCCGCCGGATAAACCACCAGCGACGACCCAATCGTAATGAACAGGTCCGCCAGCAGTGTCTCGCGCTCCGCCCGGCGCATCTCGTTGATCGGCATCGATTGCCCGAATGAGATGGTGGCGGTCTTCACCCAGCCGCCGCACGCGCAATGCGGAACGATGCGATCCTGCTCAAAATCAACTCGCAGCGCCTCTATCTCGTAACGCGTTTCGCAATCCAGGCAATGCGCATAGGTCGTGTTGCCGTGCAGCTCGATGACCTTGTCATCCGGAATACCCGAATCCTGGTGCAGGCCGTCAATGTTTTGCGTGATTACCGAAGCGGCTTTGCCCGTGCGGATCAGCTCGGCCACCGCCCGGTGACCGCGATTGGGCGCGGCCTGCCTCAATAACGGCTCCATCGCAAAACGCCTTCTCCAGGTCTCCCGTCGTGCCTCATCGGACCGCATGAAGACGGAGAAGTCGATCGGTGTCTGCTTGGTCCAGACACCTCCTGGACTGCGGAAGTCCGGGATGCCCGACTCGGTGCTGATCCCAGCCCCCGTGAACAGCACGATCCGGTCGGCTGCGTTGATCAGATTGGCGAATTCTTCCAGCGTCTGGTCCATTAGAATGGTTCCGGATAGTGCCCGGCGTAGAAGCTGATCGGTGGCTTCGCATCCGGATCGGTTATGACATCGATCAGGGTCGGACCGCCCGAAGCAAAAGCGGCGTCCAAAGCCGCACCAACTTCTTCCCCACGCTCCACCCGGACGCCGCTTACCCCGCATGCCCGGGCGATCGCGGCATGGTCGACCGCACTGAAATCGACGGCATCGGTGTGTTCGCCGAAAATCACATCCTCCGCATGCTTCTGATAGCCCAGGATGCCGTTGTTCAACACCAGCACCGTGATCGGCAGCCGAAGCCGTCGCAAGGTCTCAAGTTCCGCCCAACTATGCGCAAAACCACCATCGCCGCACAGGCAGACCACCCGTCGGCCCGGTGCTGCGATCTGCGCCCCGATGGCCATCGGCAGCCCCCAGCCCAGGCCAGCGATGCCGCGCGGCGTCAAAAAGCGCTGCCCGGCTTTCCGGCTGTCCAGTCCACCCATAATCCAGATCGATGAGTATGAGGCGTCCGCAACGGCGATGTCCTCCGAACTCATCCGCCTGTCGAGTTCCGCCATCACGCGCTCCGGCCGGACGGGTCCGCCATCCCGGCTGCGGACCGAAGCCACGGTTTGCCGCCAGTCCGCCACCGCCGCGGCGATTTCCGCTTCCACGCCAGGACGAGTCGTCTTGCGCAGCGAAAGGTCCCGCCGCTGTAAAGCCCCAGCCAGCGCCCCTAGTGTCAGCTTCGCGTCGCCAACCAGCCGCACCGACTCGTAGTTCCGCCCGACCTCCATCGGATCCATGTCCAGGTGGACGAACGTCGCTGCCGCCGGAAACAGCTTCCAACTGTCGGTCCCGTTCTGATTAGTCCGGTTGCCGACCAGCAGCACGAGGTCAGACCGCTCGATCATCCCGCGCAGGCTGAAGCTTCGGGCACCGCGTCCCATGACATAGCCGACGACACCAATGCTCAGGGCATGGCCCTCGTCCACCACGCCTTTACCCATTGTGGTCGTCGCAATCGGTAAGTGCGCAATGTCCCGGATCGCCGCCAGCTCCTCATAAGCGCCGGACAGATGCACCCCGCCGCCGGCGACAACGATCGGATTACGGGCCGCCGCAAGCAGGTCGGCCACGCGCTCGATTGCCGCTGGATCAGCCTGTGTCCGGTCCAGCGGATAAACCCCAAGTTGCGCTTTGCGGGGCGAAGGCGGTGGAGCATCTTCGACCAGCAGATCGGCTGGAACGAGGATGACGGTGGGCCCGGGCCGGCCCGACGCCGCCGCGGTGAACGCCATATCGACGTAATCCTCCAGCCGGTCGGCACGATCGATCCGGCGCACCCATTTCGCTACCGGTGCGAACATGTTCAGGTGATCCAGTTCCTGGAAGGCATTGCGATCCGTGGTTGCCCGCGTGACCTCCTGCACCAGGGCAACGATGGGGATTGACGCCTTCAGCGCCTCCGCCAGCGGTGCCACCAGCAGCGTCGCCGCCGGTCCGTTTTGCGCCGTCACCACGCCAACCCGCCCTGAAATGCGGGCATAACCGTCCGCCATCGCCCCACCGGCATTCTCCTGCCGGTACGCCGCCTGCCTGATCCCGACATGCGGCGCCGCGAGATGAAACGCGCTCGGCAGACTTTGCCCGAACGTGACTGTAACACCGTGCCGTGCGAACGCCTCGGCCAGACGAAGCGCGACATTGCTGTTGGTTGCCATGGAGGTCTCCTTTCCCCAAGCGTTAGCGCGTGGTTTTCTGAACGGCAACGCACAGCGTGGCTACAGACGAATTCGGAGGCATTTACGTCATGCGTTTTGGAGTATGGGCACTGGTTCACGGCAGCCGCGGTGCATTGCAGGACCCGGAGGAACCATACGACGCGTCCTGGGAACGCAACCTTGCTCTGGTGCAAGAGGCCGAGCGGCTCGGCTTTGATAGCACCCTCGTGGCACAGCACACGATCAATCCGCACCACGCGCCGAACGACCAGCTTGAAGCCTGGACGTCGTCCGCGGCACTGGCGGCCGTAACCAGCCGGATCGAGATCATAACCGCTATCAAACCATACCTGTATCACCCGGTCGTCCTGGCAAAGATGGCTCTGCAGATCGAGCACATCAGCAAAGGACGCTTTGCGATCAACTTGGTGAACGCCTGGAACATGCCGGAGCTGGAAAAGGCCGGCATCCCCTTCGCCCCGCACGACGAGCGTTATGCCTACGGCCGGGAATGGATTTCTGTCGTGGCGCCGCTGATGCAGGGCGAGACGGTGACGTTCAACGGCCAGTATTTCTCGGTCAACGACTACACCCTGCGACCCTTGGATCCCTTTCGATCCCGCCCCAAAATCTATGTCGGTGGTGAATCCGAACCAGCCCGTGGGCTGGTGGCGGATCACGGCGATGTCTGGTTTATCAATGGTCAGCCACTCGACGATGTCCGCGCACTGATCGCTGACGTTGCCGCCCGTCCGCGCCGCGGCCCGCCGCTTGACTTCGGCCTCTCCGCGTTCGTCATTGCACGAAAAACCGAAGCGGAGGCACAGGCGGAGCTGACACGTCTCGCCGATCTTGCGAAGTTGGACGCACCCATTCGCGCCACTCAACGCGCCAACACCGATCCCTATTCCGTCATGGCCCAAACGATGGCGAAGACACAACGAGTCGGTAGCAACGGTGGTACCGCCGCCGGCCTTGTCGGCAGCTACGACCAGGTCGCGGATCGCATCCGTGCATTCGGCGATGCGGGAATTGAGTTTTTCATGCTCCAGTTTCAGCCGTTCGAAGCAGAAATGCGCCGCTTTGCCACGGAAGTCATACCCCGCGTTCGCAGGCTTTGAAACCGGACGCCAAGCCGATAGCGTGCCGAAACCGCATCGGAGCCTGATCCATGAGCGAAAAGCGACAACTGCGCCTGGGCGCATTTATGCGCCCCGTCAGCATCCACACGGCGTGGTGGCGCTACCCCGGCGCCTATCCGGACGCCAACTTCAACTTCCGCCACATCGCCCAATTCGCGCAAACGCTGGAGCGCGGCAAGTTCGATGCGTTCTTCATGGCCGACCATCTGGCCTTGCTGAACATGCCGATGAACGCCTTGAAACGCAGCGCCACCACGACGTCCTTCGATCCGCTGACGCTTCTCCCGGCGCTTGCGGTCGTGACCGAGCGGTTGGGCCTTATCGCCACCGCCTCAACCACCTTCAACGATCCCTATCATGTCGCCCGCAAGTTCGCTTCTCTCGACCACATCAGCAACGGTCGCGCCGGCTGGAACCTTGTCACCACCTCCAACCCTGAAGCCGCTCTCAATTTCGGTCTCGAGGAACATGTCGAGCACGGCGCCCGATACCGCAAAGCCCGTGAGTTCTACGACGTCGTGACAGGCTTGTGGGACAGTTGGGCCGATGACGCGTTCATTCGGGACGTTGAAAACGGCATTTATTTCGATCCCGACCGCATGCACGTCCTCAACCACAAGGGGCCGCATTATTCGGTTCGCGGACCTCTCAACATCGCCCGCCCCGTCCAAGGCTGGCCTGTCATCGTCCAGGCAGGCGCATCCGAGGCGGGTCGTCAGATCGCCGCTGAAACCGCGGAAATGGTTTTCGCGGCCGGCGGTCCAATGGCCGATGCCCAGCTTTTCTATGCCGATGTGAAAGCCCGGATGCAGGCGATCGGCCGTCACAGGGATCATCTGAAGATCCTTCCGGGGGCCTTGGTCGTCGTCGGCGACACCGTGGCGGAGGCCCAGCAGAAACGCGATCTGCTGGACAGCCTGGTTCACCCCGACAGCGGCATCGGGTCCCTGTCCATCGCCCTCGGGTGCGATGCCTCCAGGTTCGACCTTGATGGACCGTTGCCTGAAATCCCGGAGACCAACCAAAGCAAGAGCGGCCGCCAACGCGTAATCGACCGTGCACGGCGTGACAACCTGACCGTTCGCCAATTGGCCCAGGTCGCCGGTGGCTACGGCGGCCTGTCGTTTACCGGAACGCCGAAGACGATCGCCGATCAGATGGAGGAATGGTTATTCACTGATGCCTGCGACGGCTTCAACGTCATGTTCCCCTATGTGCCTGGCGGTCTTGATGATTTCGTCAACATGGTCGTCCCTGAATTGCAGCGCCGCGGTCTGTTCCGCACGGAATATGAGGGCCGGACCCTGCGCGAAAACCTCGGATTGCCAAGACCGGCCAACAGGTTCTTTCCTGAGGCTACAACAAACGTCTGAGTATCGCTGATGAACGAGAAATTGCCATCGATCAATTCAGATGCAGATGGGGCGGCCGCCTGATGCCGGCGACACCACTTGCCGGCCTTCGGGTCCTGGAATTCAGCCACACCGTCATGGGCCCAACGGCTGGACTGATCTTCGCCGAACTGGGCGCGGACGTGATCAAGGTGGAACCCGCCCCGAAAGGCGATCACACCCGCGGTCTGGGCGGCTTCGCGGCCGGCTTTTTCGCCGCGTTCAGCCGCAACAAGCGCAGCCTCGCTGTGGATCTGAAAAAACCGGAAGGGCAGGGGGTTATTCACCGCCTTGTTCCAACGGTTGATCTTGTCCTCGAAAACTACGGGCCCGGCACGATGGAGCGGCTTGGCTGCGGCTACGAGCAACTTGCCCCGTTGAACCCGCGCCTGATCTATCTGGCTCTGAAAGGCTACCTCGCCGGCCCCTATGAGCATCGGCCGGCTCTTGACGAGGTTGTCCAGTTCCAGACCGGCCTCGCCTTCATGACCGGCCCGATCGGCCAGCCTTTGCGCGCCGGTGCGTCGGTCATTGACATCATGGGCGCCGTTTTTGGTGTCGTCGCCGCCCAGGCCGCGCTGCGCGAACGTGAGCAGACCGGCAAGGGCCAACGGGTCGGCAGCGCGTTGTTCGAGAGCGCTGCGTTTCTCATGAGCACCCACATGGCAGGCATGGCGGCCACAGGCCTCGAGGCTCGGCCGATGCCCGCCCGTCGCGGCGCCTGGGCAATCTACGAAGTCTTTAAAACCAGCGACGGCCAGCTGTTCATCGGCGTCACGTCCGACCAGCAATGGGCGCGCTTCGTCGATGAGTTTTCGCTTCAGGAATTAGCTTCTGATCCTCGCCTCGCGACTAACGTCATGCGCCTTGGCGAACGCGCCTGGCTCATCCCGGCCTTGCAGGAGGTCTTGGCAAAATTTCCCCAATCCGAGGTCGAAGTCCGCTGCGAACGCGCTAACGTCTCATGGGCAAAAGTCGGCCAGCCCGGCGATTTGTTCACCGACCCTCATCTGTTGGCGACCGGTGGCCTGCTCGACGTGTTCATCTCCCGAATCGGGGGAAACGAGGGGAAGAAGGTTGGCCTCCCGGCACTCCCGATCGAATTCGGGCCGGACCGCGACCGCCCCGCCGTTCGCCGTCAGTCCCCCAGGATGGGCGAACACTCTCGCGAGGTTCTGGCCGAGGCTGGCTATCCCAGCGAGGAGATCGCCCGGCTGGAAGACGTTGGCGCCGTCGTGTCTCACAGCGATTGAGCTGCATCCCGGGCCGAGTCGCGACAAATCAGGTCGTCGTCGCGCGCGCTTGCAGCTCAAACATTCAGGTGGCGACCTCCCGGTGTGCATCGGAAACCTGATTATTACGCATTTCGAGAGCCTTGCCGGCCGCCAAATTGACAGGGAAGCCACTTCACCCGATCCGCCCGTTCCGGTTTGCGTCGAAAAGGGTTATGACCGGCAGATTGCGGCTTTGGCCTTTCATGATCATTCGGGGGCTATCATCACCAAACCACTCGTACTGGCCGTGGCGAACCAGAAGGGCGGCGTCGGGAAGACCACGACGGCGGTCAACCTCGCGGCTGCCCTTGCAATCGCCGGGGCGCCGGTCCTCCTGATCGACATGGATCCCCAAGGCAATGCTTCCACCGGATTGGGCGTAACCCGCTCGGAGCGGCATGGCGGCACCTACAATCTTCTAATGGACGGCGAACTTGGCGATGAGGCGATTCGGCCAACGCCGGTGGCACAGCTGTCACTGCTCGCATCCGACGGAGATCTCGCAGGCGCGGAGATCGAACTCGTGCCAGCCGAAAAACGCGAATTTCGGCTGCGGAACGCTCTGAACATGCTGCCGGAGTTCGCCGGCTTCCGCGTCATCATATTGGACTGCCCCCCCGGCCTCGGGCTGCTGACGCTGAATGCCCTGGTCGCTGCGTCTGGTGTGATCGTACCGCTTCAATGCGAATTCTACGCATTGGAGGGAATCAGCAGCTTGATGCATACCATTGAGGCCGTCCGCCGCCGCTTCAATTCGCAACTTCGCCTGTCTGGAATCCTTTTGACCATGTTCGATCGCCGCAACAGCCTGTCCGGCCTGGTAGAAAAAGATGCGCGCAATCACTTTGGGGATTGGGTCTTCGATACCACGATACCGCGCAACATTCGGGTGTCCGAGGCGCCCAGCCACGGCGTGCCCGTGCTCATGTATGACCCGCGATCGCCGGGCGCGTCGTCCTATACCGCCCTCGGCGCTGAAATATTGAAAAAGGAAAAACTGGCGCCTCTCGCGCAGGTCAAAATCGATGGTTAGCAAAAATAATCCGCCTCGCCTCGGGCGTGGACTTGCCGCTCTTTTGGGCGATGTCCCAATCCCCTCCAATGCGGATCGTTCCAGCGCGATAGGCGTGGTTGCCATCGACAGGATCGATGCGAATCCATTCCAGCCGCGGACAGATTTTGACCCGGCAGAACTCGAAAGCCTGTCCGAGTCCATCCGCGTCCAGGGCGTTCTGCAACCAATCCTCGTCCGTCCCCATCCAACGGCGCCGGATCGCTTCCAGATTGTCGCCGGGGAACGCCGGTTCCGGGCTGCTATGCAAGCAGGCCTGAACGAAATCCCGGCAATCCAGCGCGAAATGGACGACAGTGACGCGGCTGTGGTGGCATTGGTTGAAAACCTCCAGCGTCAGGATCTGAATCCCATTGAAGAAGCTGAGGGATACCAGCGCCTGCTGACGGACTTCGGCCTGACCCACGAGGCTCTGGGCTATGCTGTCAGCAAGTCACGTGCCCATATCGGCAATACGATCAGGCTCCTCCGATTGCCGGCACCGGTATTGAAGGACGTGCGCTCCGGCACCTTGTCCTCCGGCCACGCCCGTGCGCTGATCAATGCCCCGAATCCGGAAGCACTTGCGGAACAAATCAATAAGCGTGGGATGTCGGTCCGTCAGACCGAGGTCCTGGTGGCCAAGGCAGTCGCGGGTCGTGGTGCCCCGCGTCAGGTCAACGCCAAGAAACTGGATACGGCCGACCTGGAGCGGCGAGTGACCGACGCCATCGGCTGTCGCGTTTCGATCACCACCGCACGCAAGGGCGGCGGGGAAATCAGCATCCAGTTCCGCGATTTCGTGCAACTTGAGGAGCTGATCGGTCGCCTGACCGGCGAGCGCCAGCACGCGCTTTCGGATGCCCAGGACTAGGCAAGGTCCGAAGCCTTCTCCCGCAACCAACTCGATCGAAGCCGGAGCGGGCTAACCCTGAAGGCATCAAGCCTTAAATCAGCTTTCCGTGCAGGAAACCGAGTGCAGGCAGCGGCCGCCACGATCGAGGTAGATCAGTGCGTCGGATCGGCTTGACACTGTAGGATGGCGTTGGCTGGCGACTGTTCCGCAAAAAATTGGCGTAGGCATTGACCTGCTGTTCCCGCCAGGCCTGATCGGCCAGGGCCGCAAGGCGGCTGGAAAATACCTCTGCCACGCGGGAGGTTCGGCCGATTGATGCGACAACCGCCCACAGCGTGTCGTCGCGATAGTTGGCGATGCTCACGGGTTCCACCATGGCGCAAAAGCTGGCTTCCCGTGAGCCGGAAGGCAAGAGTCTTTCATTCGCTTTCGCCGATTTGGTGCCGCCGCTCTCGACGTCGCACCCGGGACAAGCGTAGCATTTCGCTTAAACCAAACGGGGAAATGCCACCATGAGCGGAGAAAACTGCCTGGCGGGTCTCAAGATCCTGGATCTTACCCAATTTGAGGCCGGTCCATCCTGCACCGAAGCCTTGGCGTGGATGGGTGCCGACGTCGTCAAGGTCGAAAACCCAAAGGTCGGCGATCCGGGACGCTCTTCGGGCCGCACCGGCTCAAAAGATGCGTTCTACTTTTTACAGTATAACGCCAATAAGCGGTCAGTGGCAGTCAACCTGAAGGACCCGCGCGGCTTGGAGCTGGTCAAGGATCTCGCCAAGACGGCCGACGTGATGATCGAGAACTTCGCCCCCGGTGCGATTGAACGCCTCGGATTGGGATATGATGTGATCAAGGCGATCAACCCGTCGATAATCTTTTGCCAGGTCAAAGGTTTCGGAACCGGCAGTCCGTTCGAGAAAAATCTCGCATTCGACATGATCGCCCAGGCCTGCGGCGGCCTTATGTCGATTACCGGCGAAGAGGACGGGCCGCCCTGCAAGCCCGGCGCCACGATCGGCGACACAGGGACCGGGATGCTGATGGCTGTTTCGATCCTCGGCGCCTATGTCCGGCGTCTGCGGACCGGTCAGGGTGAGCATCTACAGGTCGCCATGCAGGATGCGATCCTGCACTACATCCGCAACGCCTTCACATTCATGGAGCGGACGGACGGCAAGGCGGCACCGCGTGCCGGTTCGAAGACCGTTGGCGGCGGCAACCCCCCGATTGGGGTCTATCCCTGTAAGGGAGGCGGCCCGAACGATTACGTCTACATCTATACCAGTGCAGCCAACCCCGAACACTGGACGCGGCTGCTGAAGGTGATGAGTCGTGAGGACCTGATTGGCGACGAGCGCTTCAGCACCCCCGCGGCACGGACAGAGCATAGGCAGGAGGTGGATCGCATTGTCTCGGAATGGACGATACTCCACGACAAGCACGCGGCAATGCAAATGGTCGGTGGCGCGACAATCCCTGCCGGAGCGGTTCTGGACACCAGGGAACTCGCCGACGATCCGACCTTTGCCCAGCGTGGCATCCGCCAGACCATGAAACACCCGCAGGTCGGCGAGTACCTCATGAGCGGATGGCCCGTACGATTTGGCGGCGACACGCCGTCCATCAGTCCAGCCCCGCTTCTGGGTCAGCATGGCGAGCAGGTCCTGTCGGAATGGCTCAGCTACGATGCCGCGCGCATCGCGGACCTGAGGAACAATGAGGTGATTACGTAATGGCTTACCAATTCTGCACTGTTCAGGACGAAGGCCGGCTGCGCATCGTCACCCTCAATCGCCCCGAGGTGCTCAACGCACTGCATGCCGATGCCAACGACGAACTTGCAGCGGTTTGGGACGACTTCGCCGCCCGGGACGATTTGTGGGTCGGCATAATCACTGGCGCGGGTGAACGTGGATTTTCGGCCGGCAATGATTTGAAGGTCCAGGCCGGTGGGAAGCGCCGGCCCAATGGCCCCCGCGGCTTCGCCGGCATCTGCAGCCGCTTCGATCTGGCAAAGCCATTGATCGCCGCGGTCAATGGGGTGGCGATGGGCGGCGGCTTCGAAACCGCACTGGCGTGCGACATCATCATTGCCGCCGAAAACGCCATCTTCGCCCTGCCTGAACCGCGCGTAGGGCTGATCGCCGGCGCCGGCGGCGTCCACCGTCTGCCGCGCTCGATCCCGATCAAAAAAGCCATGGGTATGATCCTGACCGGCCGGCGGGTCCCGGCTCGCGAAGGCTTCGAACTCGGTTTCGTGACCGAAGTCGTACCCGAAGGCCAGGCGCTGCAAGCCGCGAAACGTTGGGCCGCAATGATCCTGGAGTGTTCGCCCAAGGCCGTGCGGGCATCAAAGCAGGCGACCTACAGCGGTATGGACGAACCCACGTTGGAACAGGCAATGCGGACGATCTATCCCGCGCAGCGGGAAAATATGGAAAGCGAGGACTATGTCGAAGGCCCCAAGGCCTTCGCGGAGAAGCGCAAGCCAAACTGGCAGAATCGCTAGTCGCTTCCGGCCGCGGCCGGCTCTTCGCAACGGTCTCCGTTGCCCTCTCGCTCGGACGGGCGCGAGATGGTAACAGGCGGCCGCACCGCCAAGGATTTGGTAAGATGAAGCGCCGCAGGTTCCTCGCTGCCTCCGCCCTCGCTTTGGCGGCCCCATCGGTCGGCCAAACCCAGGGCACAAGGCTGCTGCGCTTCATCCCGCAGGCGGATCTGACCGTGCTGGATCCGATCTGGACCACAGCTTACGTCACCCGCAACCACGGCTTCATGGTCTTCGACACGCTTTACGGCCAGGACAGCACGTACAAGGCCTCACCGCAGATGGTGGCCGGCCACGTCATTGAGAATGACGGCAAGCTGTGGAAGCTTACGTTGCGGGACGGCCTGAAATGGCATGACGGCGAGAAGGTCCTGGCGCGCGACTGCGTCGCTTCAATTCAACGCTGGGGTAAGCGCGATGCCTTCGGTCAGGCGCTGCTGGCCGCTACCGATGAGCTATCCGCACCCGATGACAGGACCATTCAGTTCCGCCTGAAGAAACCCTTCCCGCTTTTGCCTGATGCTCTCGGGAAGTCGCCGTCCCTGATGCCTGCTATGATGCCGGAACGTCTGGCGAAAACCGACGCGTTTACCCAGATCAGCGACATGGTCGGCAGCGGGCCGTATCGCTTCCTCGCGTCTGAGCGTGTGCCTGGCGCAAAGGTCGCTTACGCGAGATTCGCCGACTATAACCCGCGCGCCGACGGCAAGCCGGACTGGACGGCTGGGCCCAAGATCGCGAACTTCGATCGCATCGAGTGGACCACGATCCCCGACGCGGCCACCGCCGCCGCTGCGTTGCAGAACAACGAGCAGGATTGGTGGGACTACGCGAACGCCGACTTGCTGCCCGCACTGCGCAAGGCGAAACACCTCAAGGTCTCGATCCAGGATCGATCCGGCCAGATGGCCATGATGCGGTTCAATTTCCTGCAGCCGCCGTTCAACAACCCGGCCATCCGCCGCGCCCTGCTCGGTGCGCTGAATCAGCAGGACGTCATGACGGCAGTCGCAACCGATGATCCGTCGATGTGGCATACGCCGACAGGCTTCTTTTGCCCCGGCACGCCGATGGCCAGCGACGTGGGCCTGTCGGCACTGACTGGTCCACGTGACTACACCAAGGTCAAGGCCGACCTGAAAGCCGCGGGTTACAACAACGAAAAGGTCGTGTTGCTCGCCGCAACCGACTTCCCCGTGCTGAAGGCAATGTCGGACGTAGTAGCGGATATGCTTCAGCGGTCCGGCCTGAACGTCGACTACGTCGCCACTGACTGGGGATCAGTCAATCAGCGGCGCGTCAAAAAGGATCCGGTCGATCAAGGCGGATGGAGTGCGTTCTGCACCGCCTGGGCCGGCACGGATATGCTGACGCCGGCAGGGGAACTGGCACTGCGAACCAATGGCGCCAATGCCTGGATTGGCTGGCCCGACATGCCGCGCATCGAAGAACTGCGTGAGCAATGGTTTGACGCACCCAACCTCGCTGCTCAGCAAAAGATTGCACAGGATCTTCAGGCGGTAGCGTTTGAAGATCTTCCCTACCTGCCGTTGGGCCAGTACCTGCAGGCAACGGCATATTCCACCAAACTATCCGGGGTTCTGAACGGGTTTGCGTTGTTTTGGAACGTCAGGAAGGAAGCCTGAGCAACCTGCGGCGCTCGTCACTCCGGATAAATCATCTTCCGGGTGACCCCGCCGTCGACGACGAATTCCGCGCCTGTCATGAAGCCGCTTTCGGGTCCAACCAGAAACGCCGCCAGCGCAGCGATATCCTCTGCTCGTCCAACCCGCCCAACCGGGTGGAATGCGTGCTCTTCCGCAGTGGGTTCTGGCCCCTTGGTCAGAATCCAGCCAGGACTGATGCAATTAACCCGTACATCCGGGCCCAGGCTAATTGCCAGCGCATGCGTCAATGCCACCAGACCGCCCTTTGAAGCCGAATAGGATTCGGTATTCGGCTCTGACATCCGGGCGCGGGACGATGCGATGGTGACGATGGCGCCTTTGGCCACGCGCAGCATGGTCTCTGCGGCGCGTGTCAGCAGGAATGTGCTGGTCAGGTTGGTCGTCAGAACGGACGACCAGTCAGCCAGCGACAGTTCGGCGATTGGCTTGCGGATCATGAAGCCGGCATTGCAGATCAACGCGTCCAGCCGTCGCTCCGTCGCGCCAATGGTGTCCATCAACGCGCCTACGGCCACCTCGTCGCCGACGTCGCAGATCACCGACCGTCCGCCAGCCGGTGTCGTTATCGCTGGTTGACGATCTGCGATGACGACCCGCCAGCCATCCCGCCCCAGTTGTGCTGCGATTGCGCCGCCGATACCGTTCGCGCCGCCACTGATCAAAGCCACCGGCAATTCTGCTTCGCTCATCACGCCGCCTGGATCGTGCTGCGTCGCATCCTTCTTATGCGTTCGCCGCGTCCAGCGCCTGCGTCAGGTCGGCCAGTATGTCATCAATGTGTTCGAGCCCAATCGACAGCCGCACATAGCCCGGCGTCACGCCGGTTGCCGCCTGCTCCGATTCCGTCAATTGCGAGTGTGTGGTGCTGGCAGGGTGGATCGCCAGGCTCCGCGCATCGCCGATATTGGCCACATGGTAAAAAAGCTTGAGCGAATCGATGAACTTGCGGCCGGCAGCAGCCCCACCGGCAAGCTCAAATCCAAGCAATCCGCCCTGCCCATGCGGCAGATATTTGGCGACTCGCTCCGCACCCACCCCGGTGTGGTGGGCGGGGTGGATGACACGCGACACGTCCTTACGCCCGGCCAGATAGCCGGCAACCGCCAGCGCATTGCGGCTGTGCTCCCGCATCCGCAGAGGCAGGGTCTCGACACCCTGAATAAACAGGAACGCGTTGAATGGTGCCATCGCAGCGCCCAGGTCGCGCAGCATCGTGACCCGCATCTTCAGGATATAGGCGATCGGACCCAACGGCTTCGCCGCCTGCGACCAGACCGCGCCATGATATGACCTGTCCGGAGTGTTCATCGCCGGCTGACGCGCCGGGTTGGCTTCCCAGTCGAAGTTGCCACCGTCAATCACGACACCGCCGATTGAGGTGCCGTGCCCGCCAATGTATTTGGTGGTCGAATACATCACCACGGCCGCTCCATGATCGAACGGCCGCACCAATAGCGGCGCCGCGGTGTTGTCCATAATCAGCGGAACGCCGAAGGAGCGTCCGATCGCTGCCACTTCCGCGATCGGAAACGGGATCAACTTCGGGTTCGGCAACGTCTCGGCATAATAGGCGCGCGTCCGATCGTCTGTAGCCCGCGCAAATGCTTCTGGATCGGTCGGATCGACAAATCGCGCCTCGATCCCAAGATCCTTCATGACATTCGCAAACAGATTCCAGGTGCCGCCATACAGATCGGTTGACGTAACGAAATTGTCGCCGGCACGAGCCAGATTCTGCACCGAGAACGCCGAGGCTGCCTGACCAGATGCGAGCGCGAGTGCAGCTACCCCACCCTCGAGCGCCGCCAGACGCTGCTCCAACGCATGGTTCGTGGGATTCATGATCCGGGTGTAGATATTCCCAAGTTCCTTCAAGCCGAACAGGTTCGCTGCATGTTCAGCGCTGTCGAACTGATAGGAAGTGGTTTGGTAGATCGGCACCGCTACCGAATTGGTCGCACTGTCACGGCGCCACCCTGCATGCAGCGCAAGTGTCTCAGGGTGTTTGCTGGCCATGGGCGCCGTTCCTTCCTGATTGGAGTTTGCATGCACTATAGGCAAAGGACACCGCCGGTAAACAACAGACCAAGATCCAGGCATGACATGCTCAACAACCGCCTGAACGGAGGTGTTCTTGCTCTATTAGCCGGTCGGCGGCGCAATATTCCCTCTGGCGCAATGCTCCCTCTGGCGCAGTGATAAACCTTTTCAGGCCGCGCCCTGCTGTTCCTTGCGCAGAACCTCGTACCCGCGCCGCAGCGCACTTGCGATCGTTTCCGCGGGCATCGCGCCGGAGAACAAACTGTAACCGTCGAGGAAGAACGAAGGCACGCCGGAAACCCCTGCCTCCCGCGCCGCCTGATCCGCCGCGCGCATCTCCTTGTCCGCCAGATCGCCCGCCAGGAACGCCAGGACATCCTGACGCTGCATCCCTGCCTCCGCTGCACAATCCGCCAGAACCCCATGATCACCGATGTCGCGGCCTTGCACGAAATAGGCCTTGAAGACCGCTTCCATCGCCGCGTCTTGAACCCGCTGTTGGCCGGCAAGCCAAATCAGCCGATGAGCGTCGATCGTATTCGGTGTCCGTGTCATCAGGTCGGTGCGAAACGCCAACCCGGAGGCTGCGGCCGCCTCCGTAATCCGCTGGTCGAGCGCAACCGCCTTCTCGGCGCTGCCGAACTTCCAAGCACGATAAGCGGCGCGATCTCGCCCTTCCTTCGGCATGTCCGGATTGAGCTGGAACGGATTCCAGTGAACCTGGAAAGTCAGTCCATCTTCTGCCAGTTTCGCCAGCGACTGCTCCAGATGCCGCTTTCCGATATAGCACCACGGACAAATCGCGTCCGAGACAATATCAATTCGGGTGCCGGTTGCTGCAGCCTGCTCCGAGCGCGTTTCCGACGCGGGAATCTCGCACCCGTCGGAACCGCACACCACACCGTATGCGTTGTCGTTGTCCATGGGCAGTCTCCTTTCCCGAAACATGGACCGCCTGAGCCACTTTGTCACGATAGGGGTGGACTTGGTTTTCCTCTCCGCCGCGCCTAACGTCCCCGTCGTCGCTGAACCGGTCTGGTCCGTAGGAGCCCCCAATGGCATTTCCCCCTAAATCGCTGGCAGATTTCGGCGAATTCGGCAAATTCTTCGCTGACATGAAATTGCCCGTCATGCCGGATATGGAGGCCTTCGTTTCCGCCAGCAGACGCAACATGGAAACGCTCACGGCCGCGAACCGTGTTGCCCTCGAAGGCGCCCAGGCGGTCGCCCGGCGGCACATGGAGATTGTGCAGCAGAGCATGTCCGAACTGACTGAGGCAGTGCGTTCGATGTCCTCGGTCGAAGCGCCCCAGGCCAAGGCCGCTCGGCAGGCTGAACTGCTGAAACAGGCCTATGAGCGGGCTGTCGCCAACATGAAGGAAATCGGCGATTTGATGCAGCAATCGCATGCCGAGGCGATGAATTTGTTGAACAATCGCTTCACCGAGGCGATGGATGAGGTGAAGGCCCTGGCCGACAAGACCAAGGGGTAATTTGCCGACGCCTCCTGGCTTTGGCATGGTCATCGTCAGGAGGAACGCAATGCTCGACAATCCGCCGCTGCTGACAATCCATCGCGGTTTCCGCCGCCCCGACCGCGCGCTGATCGAAGCGTTTCGCGGCGCCCAGACCTCCCACCTGGCCGACGCCATGGATGGGCGCGGCGCGCTGGACTACCGCATCAAGCCGCTGGATCCGGCCAATGCGTCATTTGTCGGTCCAGCCATGACGGCGTTCGCCTACCCAGCCGACATCGCAGGAATGTTCGGTGCATTGGCCGAGGCGGAACCGGGTGACGTGATTGTCGTCGCCAACGATGGCTATACCCGCACCGCCGTATTCGGTGACATCGCCGCTGGCATGATGAAGAACAAAGGCGTCGCGGCATTCGTCACCGACGGTCTCGCGCGTGACAAGGCGGGAATCGTTGCAACCGGATTGCCGGTGTTCTGCCAGGGGATCCAGCCCAACTCGCCGGCAATGAATGGGCCGGGTGTCGTCGGTGCTCCCATTACGCTCGGTGACGTCCATGTCGAGCCTGGCGATGTGATCGTTGGTGACGCTGATGGTGTAGTCGTTGTGCCGGTGGCCCGGCTACGCCTGGTGCTCGACCGCCTTGCGCAGGTCCGCGCCGCGGAGACGCGAACGATGGCGTTGGTGGAACAGGGCGCGACCATGGCCGCCGGAGCGTTGCGCATTATCGAGAAGGCGGTGATCGTGGGCAGCTAGAGCAACATCACCCTGACCGGAATGGTCAGGGTGATGAAGTTGCTCGCTCAAACAACGAGATAGAGCGCGCTGACTGTTTACAGTTAGGCTGAAGGCGCTCTAGAAGCGGCATCACGTTGTCTCGGCCACCACCTGCTCCGCCAGGCTGTTGTCCACGCAGTCGGCAAAGGCAACATCTCGATGCAGGGCGCCGCCGGACCGCATCGCAGCGGCAAGCCGGTGGAACCCCTCCGGCCGGGTAACCGCATCACCGCTATACAATTTCAGCGCACGATAGCGGTCGATTGCCGCTGCATAGATCGCCGGCGGTACGTCGGGAAAATAGTCGGCCAACACCCGCTGGATTTCCGCCCCCGGCGTGACCGCGATCCACCGTAGCGTTTGGTGCATTGCCCGCACCATCCTGAGCAAGTCGTCACGCTTGCTGTCGATCACCGATCGCCGTGTGACCAAAGTCGTGTAGGCGGTGAGGCCGCGATTGGCCGCCGCATACCATAAATGCCCCGCTCCCGACGCCAGCAGATCTTCGGCATGCGGTTGGAACACCTGCACGGCATCCAGTTTTCCATCCAGCAGCGCCGCGGCATTTGCCGCCATCGTCTGGTCCGTTACTCGTGAAACGGCGGCCGGGTCGGCGCCATCGCGGCGAATGTCATCCTGCAGGCACAGCCACGGCGTTGGCACCTCTGACACTGTCCCAAGGCGGACCCGTGTCAGATCAGCGGCTCGAAACTCAGGCCGCGGCGTGCGCCCGATTACAAAAAACGGATCCCGGGCGACCACATCGCAAAAACAGACAATATCCGCAGCCGGGTCGGCATCATGCGTCAGCAGCACACGCAATGGCCCGCCCCACATGACGTCAACCTCGCCGGATCGCAGAGCGGCGGCGGTCTGCGTCGGGTCCGACGACAGCCGGAAGGTCACATCCACGCCTTCCTTTGCATAAGCGCCCGTAGCGTGCGCCGCATAAAACGGTGTGTAGAACAGCGCCCGAAAATTCTCCGACAGGGTGATCATTGCTTGAGCCTCGGCTTGCGGTTGTCGCCACGATGCGCCAGGGAAGAGCATCGCAAAAGAGGGGAACGACACGATGCGCGTGGTTCTGATCGGGGTTTCACACTGGCACACGCCGTTCTTCCTGGAACCGTGCCTGGCGATGTCGGATGTTTCCATCGTCGGTGTCTGCGATCCCGACCTGACCCGAACGGAAGCCGCCGCTGCCAAAGCGGGCTGCAAAGCGTTCACCGACTATCGTGAGATGTGCGCCACGCTGAGACCGGATTTTGCCTTCGCCCTCGCACGTCATTCCGAAATGGCCGAACTCGCACGATTTTTAATCGCCGAACGTGTCCCGTTCGCGATGGAGAAACCATGCGCGATCACAGCCGCCGAAGCTGCCGACATCGCAGCCAGGGCAGCGGCCGCCGGCTTATTCGCTGCAGTCCCTTACGTTATCCGCTACAGCCCGCTAGTCGAAACGATCCAGTCGAAAAATGAGCAGATCCAGTACGCAATGTTCAAGTTCATCGGCGGCATGGTCGATCGCTATCACCAGCAACGTGTCGAATGGGTCATTAACCGCAAGACCTCGGGCGGAGGTCCCTTGTTGAACCTTGGCGTCCACTTCATGGATTTGTGTCGGGTCTTGTTACCTGGCGCGGACCTTGCCGTGACGGGCGCAATGATGTCTAACCGGAACGCCCGCCTTGACATCGAAGACCACGCCGTCGTCCTGATGCAAGGCGGCGGAGCAAGTTGCATGGTCGAAACCGGTTACTTATACCCGGCTCCGAATTCCGTCTTCGACATGCATTATTCGATTAGGACGGAAAATCATTACTTCGTGGCACGCGACGACAGCACGCTCGAAATCGTCTCGAACGACCGTCAGCGGACCACGCAGGCTATGAAGCTCACGAACGTGCACTTCTATCCGACTTTCGTGCGGGACACGTTGCAAAGGCTGCAGGATGGGCGAAAGCCCATTGCGGATCTGGCCGACAATGCCGCGGCGGTAGCGCTGGTGGAGGCCGCCTATGCGATGTCACCGTTGACATGAAAGGCAACCTCCAACGCCGCGCCCGCGTGGGTTAAAACAACGAGTATCCCCCATCGATCACAAACGTGTCGCCGGTGTGATATTTCGACGCGGAGCTCATCAGGTAGACGGCAATCCCACCAAAATCATCCCCTTCGCCCCACCGGCGCATCGGCACGCGTGGCAGCACCTTGTTCTTGAACCCGTCCGTGCTGACAGCATTTGCGGTCATGTTGGTTTCGATCCAGCCAGGCAGAATGGAGTGCGCCCGCACCCCATGGCGCGCGAATTCAACGGCCATCGCCTTGACCATGGAAATCAGTCCGCCTTTCGTCGCCGCATAATGCTCACTGCGCGGCGCAGCCTCGATAGCTGCCAGTGAGGCGGTGCCCACCAGCACGCCGCCATCCCCGCGCTCGACCATGTGCTTCGCCGCCGTGCGGAACGTATAGAACGCACCATCAAGGTTGATCCGCGTCACGCGGTGCCATTCCGCGCTCGTCATTTCCAGAAATGTGTGTCCGCCGCGCCCGGACACGCCAGCATTGGCAAAGCAGCCATCAACTCGTCCGAATGTATCGAGCGTTCGAGCAAAAGCTGCCTCAACCGCGCTCTCGTCGCCGACATCGCATTCCAGCGTCAGCACCTTTCGCCCTGTGGCCCGCAGTGTATCGGCGGCGGCCGCATTCTTGGTGGCATTGGTGCCCCAAATGGCAAGGTCCGCGCCGGCCTGCGCCATGGCCATGGCCATACCAAGGCCGATGCCGCTGTTGCCGCCGGTGACCAGGGCTACTTTTCCGGTCAAATCGAATGGGCTGTAGGCCACGTGCGCGTTCTCCTTCCTGCAGTTCCTTGAAGCTGTCTAACAGGCAATGTTGGCACGTGAACAGATCACGGCTACGCTGTTGGCAAAGGAGATTGACTGATGATCCTCACTGGTGACAGCGCTGTCGCTCACGCCACGTCCCGTCGCAAAACTCCGAATGGGTGGCACACCACGTTTATCGGCAAGAACCGCAACACCCTGGCGGAGAACGAAGCCCCGCCGGCAGCCGATTGCCTTTACCCGATGGCCTTCCTGGTCGAAAAAGACGCTGCCGCTGTGGTGCATCCGCACTTCCATCAGGCTGATCAGTACCAGGTGGTCGTTCACGGGTCCGGCCGCCTGGGCCTTCATGATATTGCCAGTGTCGCGGTCCACTACACCGATGCCTACTCCGCCTACGGCCCGATCGTGGCATCCGACGAAGGTGTTGCCTGGTTTACCCTGCGCAATGCCTGGGATCCGGGTGCCCGCTACATGCCAGCCCACCGTCAGCTTCTTCGCGAAGCGCGGTCGAAGTTCCAGCATCGCGAAGCCACCTGCGGGCCGTTACCGCCGTTGTCCGATGCCGAACTCACCGACCTTGTCGAGACGACCGGCACCGCGGTGATCCCCGCGACACCCGACGGCCTTGGCACCTGGCGCTATACGGTAGCGGCTAACAGCGACGTTACTGGCCCCCGGCCGTCGACCGGCGGCGGCCAGTTCTGGCTGGTTTCCGCCGGCTCCGCCTCGGTCGGCAGCGGCAAGCTGCTCCCCGTGCAGTCGTGTGTCTTTATTGGGCCTGAGGAGGCAGCCGCAACCCTGCAGGCGGGGCCAGGAGGCGCCGACCTCATTTGTATGCAATTTCCAAAGCGGGCGCGGGACTAGCGCTCAGGCCGGCCCACCAAGGGCATCTCCTACCTCGGCGATCGCCTCTCCATCAGGCAATGGCTTCTGGGGGGCCGGCTGGCCTGGCATGGGCTGGCCAGCCTTCGCCTGCCCGCCCTTCGGCGTCTCCTGCCGGTCCAAATCGTCCTCGGGCAATTTATCGTTGTCCATTATCGTCACCTGTCATCAGTGCCTGTGAACGTTCACACACTGGTCAAGTTGCCCGCGACGGAAAACCGGGACGAAGCCACTCGCATAAACGGGTGACGCGTGAAAACACTTCTGATCGTCTACCACTCCTTAACCGGCGGCACCCGTCAGATGGCTGAAGCCGCCGCATTCGGCGCCTCTGCGGAACCGCAGACCCGCGTCCGTTGGCTGTCAGCCGCGGACGTCAGGTCGGCCGATGTCCTGGCCGCCGACGGCTATATTTTCGCGAGCCCGGAAAATCTGGCGGCGATGGCCGGCTGCATGAAGGACTTTTTCGACCGCACGTATTACCCGGCCTTGGACAATATCAACGGCCGGCCCTACGCCAGCATGATCTGCGCTGGCAGTGATGGCGAAAATGCCGCCCGCCAAATCGCCCGCATCGCAACCGGATGGCGTTTACGCGCCGTAGCCGACCCGCTGATCGTCTGCACCCAGGCTCAGACCCCCGAAGCGATCCTGGCGCCAAAGACGATCAAGCAGGATGCCCTGGATCGTTGCCGTGAACTTGGCGCGGCCATCTCAAGCGGATTGGCGGCCGGCATCTTCTGAGTGTTGTCAGGCGCCCGCCGTTGGCGTCTGATCAGGCCGCCGCCGAGGAGGAAACCAATGGAATTTGAACAGATCACATACGAAGTCAAAGGCACAACCGCCATCGTAACGCTCAACCGTCCGGAGCGTCGGAATGCACTCAGCAGCCGCCTGCTGCGAGAATTGAACGCGGCCTTAAAGGAGGCCGACGAATTCAACCCCGTGCACTGTGTCGTCCTCCGCGGTGCCGGCCCCCACTTCTGTGCAGGCGCTGACCTGAACGAGTATTCGTCAGGCCGTGGGCCGGATTACCGCGGACGAGCTGAAATTGACGACGACGTCTGGCGCCTGGAGCAAGGCCAGAAGCTTCGGATCGAGCTGTTCGATATGCATAAGCGCGTCATCGCCCAGGTTCATGGAACCTGCATCGGGATCGGGACCGAGTTGGCATGGTTCTGCGACATGGTCATCGTGGCCGACGACGCGCGCATTGGCTTTCCGCCAACGCGTGACCTGGGCACGCCGCCCGGCAGCATGTGGCTTTATCACTGCGGCCCGCAATGGGCGAAGCGTCTGCTCCTCACCGGCGACTCGCTCTCCGGCAAGGATGCTGTCGAAATTGGCCTGGCCCTGAAGTCCTACCCTGTGGAAGACCTTGAAACCGAGGTCATGCGATTGGCTGATCGGATGGGCCTGGTGGACCCCCACCTCCTCTCCGCCAACAAGCGCATGGTCAATCTTGGGCTTGAGCTGATGGGCGCCAGGACGCTGCAACGCATCGGCGCCGAGATCGACGCGCGTGGTCACCTCGCGCCGAAGGCCATGGCGTTCAAGGCGACGATGAAGGAGCACGGCGTCAAGCACGCGTTCCAGAAACGGGACTCCGCCTTCGGCAGCGGATACGTCAGCGTTCGGGGACGTGATCCCGACTGACAGGCGGCACTTTGACGGCCACTGACGCGACAGACATCATGCAGAACCCACTTCAGGAGGTTCCACGTGCGCGTTCGCGGTTTGAATAGAAGGCAAATCCTCCAGGCTGGTGCCGCCGGTACTGTCGCGGTGGCGGCATCCCGCCGTCCCGCGCGGGCCGCTGCGATGCCGTTCACCGTGGTCCTGGAGTCAGAGGTGGTCATCGTCGACCCTCACATGACCACCGCCGCAATTACGCGAACCTTCGGATACCACATCTTCGACACGCTGTTCTCAATGGATTCCAAGGGCCGTGTCCACCCGCAGATGGTCGGCGACTACACCACCTCGGCAGATGGGCTATCATGGTCGTTCACACTCCGCGATGGTCTCAAGTGGCACGACGGCACGGACGTGACCGCGTCCGACTGCGTTGCATCGTTGCAGCGCTGGGGCAGGCAGGACAGCCTCGGACGCATGCTTCTCGCGGCGACGCATGCGATCACCGCTGCCGACTCCAAAAAGTTTACGATCGCGCTGCAGCACCCGTTCCCGTTGATGCTGGACGTCCTCGGCAAACCGAACGCCCCCGTCCCCTTCATGATGCCCACGCGGATAATGCAGGCGGCCGGCGCCGGGCGGATTACTGAGATTGTCGGCTCAGGCCCATTCGTATTCCAGCGCGACCAATGGCGTCCCGGCGATTCCATGGTGCTCGCGCGCAACAAGGACTACAAACCCAGGACAGAGGCGCCTGACTTCCTGTCCGGAGGCAAGGTCGTCCACGTTGACCAGGTCGTGCTGCGAGTGATGCCTGATCAGGCCACCGGCGCAAACGCATTGATCGCGGGCGAGATCGACTACATGCAGTTCCTGCCGTTCGATCTGCTCGGCCCATTGGCCAAGGCCGATGGCGTCAAGCTGATGGAGCTTGGCGGCCTGGACATGTATCAGGGAAACTTCCGCCTGAACCACGCAACTGGTCCATTTGCCGATCCCGCTGTTCGACGGGTGCTTTGGAAGCTGGTCAACCAGGACGACATTCTGACCGCAATCGGTATCCCGGATCGCTTCCGTCTGAAAAACTGCCCGTCCTATTTCATGTGCGGCACCCCGCTCGAGACCGATGCCGGCGCCGGCGCGGCTCGATTTTCCGTAGCTGAAGCCAAAGCCGAACTGGCTCGCACACAGTACAAGGGCGAACCGGTGATCATGCTGGAAGTCTCCCAGTCGATTAGCCAGACCGCTGGCAACATTCTCGCGCAGAACATGAAGGATGCCGGCTTTACCGTCGAGGAACAGACGATGGATTGGGGCACGGTCCTGGCACGCCGCGCCAAGCGCGACGGCTGGAGCCTGTTTCCCGTCTATTCGAACGGCGCCGACATGGCCTCACCGTTGACCCATTTTTATATCACCAACAACTGCGGCGATTATCCTGGCTGGAGTTGCGACGCCGCGATGACCGGCCTGCTCGCTGCCTTTGTAAACGCTGCTGGACCAGACGAGCGGAAAGCTCTCGCCGCCAAGATCCAGGTTGCGGCATATGATACCGTACCGTCAGTCATGTGGGGACAGTTCGCGATTCCGGTCGGCTACCGCTCGCGCGTCAACAACCTGATCCAGTCGGCTTTCCCGATGCTTTGGAATGTCGAGATCGCAGCGTAGCGATGTCATGGAACAAACCCTGTTGCCCCGGGCGCTCACCATGAATGTCCGAATTTTATACCCCAGACCTCGCATCGCCAGATTGCAGGCGATCCGGAAGGCCCGTGCCGCATGACCATGATTGACCAAACGCTCTTGGCAGCGGCCCTGCCGCCAATGTCCGGCGACCTTCGCACGCCTGGTCTGGCTGCTCCCGTCGCCGTGCACCGTGATCGCTGGGGTATTCCACATATCCGCGCTCAAGGGAGCGCAGACGCCTGGTTCGCGCTGGGTTTCGTGCATGCCCAGGATCGGCTTTTCCAGATGGATCTGAATCGCATGCGCGCGCTGGGACGCAGTGCCGAATGGTTCGGCCAGCCTGCTGTGCCGGCAGACATTCTGGCGCGGCAACTCGACATGGCCGGCTCCTGCACCCGCGACTTCGTTGGCTTGGGAGAAGACGCACGCGGGATGCTGAACCGCTACGCAGAAGGCGTGAATGCCTTCCTTGCTTCGGACGCGCCACGGCCAATCGAATACACCCTCCTCAAGGTGACACCCGAACATTGGGAACCCTGGCACTCGATTGCCGTCATGCGGCGCTTGGGCCTGCTGATGGGGTCAATCTGGTTCAAGCTGTGGCGTATGCTGGCGCTGCCGGTCGTCGGCCCGGACGTCGCCATGACGCTGCGCTACGATGACGGAGGTGCCGATCTTCTCACCATTCCGCCAGGCGTCACCGCCCAACGCTGGCACGCGGATCTGGCCGCTCTGGCGCCATCGGTCAAAGCCCTTCTCGCCGCCATGGGACAGGAGGAAACCGGCGGCGGCAGCAACAACTGGGCCGTCGGACCAGCACGCAGCGCCACAGGACGGCCTATTCTGGCCGGTGATCCGCATCGCGTGTTCGAGATCCCCGGGATGTACGCCCAGCACCACGTTGCGTGCGACGACTTCGACATGATCGGCCTGTCGGTGCCCGGCGTCCCTGGCTTTCCCCATTATGGACACAACGGCCACGTCGCCTACTGCGTGACCCACGCATTTGTCGACATCCACGATCTCTTTTTGGAGCATTTCGACACAACCGGGAGCCGAACCCAATTTGGTGCGGACTGGGAATCCGTCACCACCAGAAGGGAGCGGATCGCCGTTCGTGATGCCGCACCGCACGACTTCGTGGTCACCGTCACGCGGCACGGTCCGATCGTCGCCGGCGACCCGCAAAGCGGTGCCGCGCTCGCCCTCCGCTCCGTCCAGTTTGCGGAAACCGACCGGAGTTTCGATTGCCTGCCTCGAATGGCTCGCGCTCGCACGGTCGCTGAATTGTATGAGGCAACGCGGGGCTGGGGCCTCATCGATCATAATCTGGTCGCCGGGGACGTCGCTGGCTCAATCGGCCATCGCGTGCGCGCCCTCGTTCCGCGCAGGCCACGGACCAATGGCTGGCTTCCCGTGCCGGGCTGGACGGGCGCCCATGAATGGGACGGCTGGATCGCGCACGAGGCAATGCCCGAAGTGATCAACCCGCCCGAGAGCGTGATCGTAACAGCCAACAACCGTGTGGTTGCCGATGGGCCGGATTATCTTTGCACCGATTGCCATCCGCCCTACCGCGCTCAGCGTATGCTTGATCTTCTCTCGGCGATCAAAACGGTCTCGCCCGGCGATGCGGCCGCGATACATGCCGATGTGCTGTCCCCCCATGTCGCATTGATGCAGACCTGGCTCATGGCGCTTGAGCCGCTGCCGGACGAACGCGCGGAACGGCTTCGGACCGAGCTTTTGGCCTGGGATGGCGAAATGCGAGCGGAGGCTTCTGCGCCTGCGGCCTACATGGCCTTGCGTCGTGCGATAACCGCCCTGGTGGCATCCCGTAGTGGACTCGCCGACGCCGGCAAGCAGGCATGGGGTGCCGTTTCGCCAGGCGTTCTTCCAATGAACCAGCTTTGGTGGGCGGTGCCTGGATTGATCCGCAGCAACGACTCCCGGTTGCTCAACGGCTGGACTTGGCAGCAGGTGCTGTCCGAGGCGCTTCGGACGGTCGAGCCGATCACGCGCACATGGGGTGACATTCATCGGCCGCGCTTTGCGCACCCGCTATCAGCCCTTTATCCCGGAGCGGCTGCGCTACTGGACCCACCGTCCCTGCCAATCGGCGGCGACACGGATACCGTTCAGGCCAATGGCCTTTCAGCCGTGGCCGGACTGGACGCCACCTACGGTGCGATCGCCCGCTACGTCTACGACGTCGGAAACTGGGACGCCTGCCGCTGGTCGGTCTTCCATGGCACCGCGGGCCACCCAGGCAGCCCGCATTATGCCGACCAAAACCCGGTGTGGAGCCGATGCGAAATGGTTCCGATGCTCTACGACTCGAATGTCATCACCGCCGAGGCTGAGACCAGCCAGCGTTTGGTCCCTTGAGCCAACCCAACAACGCCTCGCGAAACGGCAGCAGACTCTTGTAGTGCTGGATATCCCCTGGCAGCGCGTTGATAGCTGAGGCGAGTTCGACCGCCCGCTCCGGCCGGTCGATAACCTGCTCAATCGCATATACATGCACACGGATGCCGAACAGCACGGCATCCGTGACCGGCAAGCGGCGCAGGGTCTGCCGCTCCACCCGCAGGAACACGCGGCTGCCGGCATTCTCCATGGTGATTTCGGTGCTGGCCTCGACCCGCCATTTGCCGCCTGGCTGAAACAACGCCGGATCATCCAGCACTGACCAGTTCAACCGGGATGCGATGTGTCCTGGCTTCAGGTGTCGCATGAAACGATCCACCGGTCCTGACAAACGATCAGCATACAGCGGTACTGGCCCATGCACCGCCGCAAGAGGCTTGCCAATTTTCTCCAGCATCCGCCACCGGCTCGGGAAACACAGAGAGGCCGCGGTGAACATCGGACCCTCCCGGCGATTCTGAACGATGCACAGATCTTCCTGCACCAGCCGCCCCGCAAGCTCCAGCGGATCAACCAGCCGAACATCCCAGCGCTCGCCGGTCAGGTGATTGGCCAGCAGCTTGCCGTCCAGCGCGAACCAATCGGGATGATGCGACGTCAGCGCCGCTGTCACCAGTTCCAGCGCCTCCGTCCGGGCAGCATCCGATTCCGCCATGGCGGCGAACACCTCGCCTCGAATCGTGCTCATCAGGCGCTGCTTTTCCGCCATCTCCTGCGCATATCGATCATCGAACTCGAACCAGTCCCGCTCCGGCACGGTCATCAGATCCATCGCCATCCGGTAGGGACCCGGCCTGAACGGTAGATGCACGGCCTGAGGTGGCAGCGAGCGCATCGGCTCAGGCGGCCAGAAACGCCCGAACGACCTCGATCTGTGCGGGATCGAGCAGCGCCGGCGCATGACCGGTCTGCGGCACCTCGAAACTGACGGCTCCCGACGCCTCCATGCGCGCAACTGTTCCGGCCAGCAGGATGTCGCTGGTTTCGCCCCGGATCACCAACCTGGGCATCCACATACGGTCCCAAAGCGTCCACATATCGAGGTCCGCGGCTTCGGCGCCGCGCAAGGGCTCCGCGATGCGCGGATCATAGTGCATGGTGAACCATCCGTCCGGCAGCGCCCGCGCCGAATGACGCGTGAATTCCGCCCATTGCGCCTTGGATAGCGGGCCGAACGGCGCATGAATAAAGCGCAAATGCCGCTCAAGTGCCCCGATGTCAGGGAACCGCAGCATCACGGGCAAGTCTCCCGAGGCGACCATGTAGTCTCGGATACGTTGCAACGCTGTGCCGGGTATGAACGGCCCGATATCGTTCAGCACAAGTCGGTTGATCGGCGTCCCGCTCATGGCGGCAATCATCATCCCACAGATACCGCCAAGCGACGTGCCGACCCATGCGACCTCCCGCCCGATCCACGCAAGTAAATGCGCCAGCGCCGTAACGTAATGCTGAGTTTGATACAGCATTGGATCGTCCAACCAGTCCGAGCGTCCGCGTCCCGGCAGATCAACACAGATAACGCGGAAGGATTGCGCCAGAACGGCCGCCAACGTGTCGAAATCGCGCCCGTTCCGGGTCAATGCATGGACGCATACGACAGGGGGCGCAGCTTGGTCACCCCACTCCTCGAATGCCAGTCGATGGAATTTTCCCGCCAGCAGATACGGGATCGACCCGGCACGCCCCGCCATTCAGATGATTTTCTTCTCACGCAAGGCCGCCAGCGCCGTCGCGTCCAGGCCGAGAGATTGGCCCAGCACCGCATCGGTGTGCTCGCCCAGCAATGGCGACGCCATGCGGTAGTTCGCCGGCGTTTCCGACAGCTTCACTGGGTTGGCAATGACTTTCACCGTCTGGCCGGAGCTGTGATCCATCTCCAGCACCATGCCGCGGGCTACGACATGCGGATCGGAAAATACCTCCGACAACTTGTTGATGGGGCCGCAGCCGATCTTCAGTGCCTCCAGCCGCTCGATCCACCACGATGTCGGATGCTGCATCATCACCGGTGTCAGGGTGTCAGTCACAAGCTGCCGGTTTCCAACCCGCGCAGCGTTTGTGACGAAGCGCGGATCCTCCAGCATGTGCGTCAGATTGAACGCCTCGCAGAACCGCTTGAACGTCGGATCGTTGGCCACCGACAGCACAATATGACCATCCTGGGTCGGGAACACCTGATAGGGCGCGATATTGGGGTGCTGATTGCCCAACCGCGCCGGGTTTTCCCCGGTCGCCAGGTAGTTCATCCCCTGGTTCGCCAGCCACGCCACGTGCGTGTCCAACATGCCGATATCGATCTGCTGGCCCTGTCCGGTCAGGTCGCGGTGACGCAGCGCCGCCAGGATGCCGATGCAGCCGTATAGCCCCGCGAACAGGTCCGCCACGGGCACCCCGACTTTCTGCGGCAGCCCCTCCGGCTCACCCGTCAGGCTCATTACGCCGCCCATCGCCTGGATCAGGCTGTCGTACCCGGGACGAGGCGCATACGGCCCAGTCTGCCCAAACCCGGTGATCGAGCAATAAACCAGCCGCGGAAACCGTGCATGCAACTGTTCGTAGCCAAGGCCATACTTCGCCAGCGCGCCGACCTTGAAGTTCTCCACCAGAATGTCGCAGTCGGCGATCAACTTCAGCGCGATTTCCTGCCCCTCCGGCCTGCCTATATCGAGCGTTACCGACTGCTTGTTGCGGTTCACGCCCACGAAATACGCGCTTTCGGTGGTGCCGGGCATCGTCGGTGGCGCGAACCCACGGGTATCGTCCCCCACCTCCGGCCGCTCGATCTTGATGACGTCGGCACCGAGATCCGCAAGCATCTGCGCGCAGGTCGGCCCCGCCAGAACCCGGGTCAGGTCGAATACGCGAAGCCCCTTCAGCGGGCCGGTCGGCTCGGTCATGTCCATCTCCAAGTTGCCGGTTGATCTGATCGGCTGTTACTCGCTAATGGGTTATAGATCGCTCCCCGGCACAAGCAAACGTCCCTGGAGCCAGCTGGGGAAGGATACAGTAATGCAACGAAATGTCGTTGGCAGTATCGAGACCCGCCGCTCCTGGCACGCCGCCTTCCTGACCCTCGCAATCCTTTCGGTGTCCTTTGGATCGCCGCTTCTCGCGGTCGTGGGCTTGCGCGACATGCAGGCTGCAATGCACACCGACCGCTCTGTACTGTCGCTGGCTAGCGCGCTGGTCTGGATCGGCAACGGTGTGGGCGGCATCCCGATGGGCTGGCTGGCGGACCGCATCGGCATTCGTAAAACCGTGGCCATCGGCGCGGTGTCAATGGCTTCGGGAATGGCTCTGTCCAGCCTCGGCACCGTCTGGGCACTTTATGTCGGCCATGGGCTGTTGATCGGCTTTCTGGGCAACGGCGCCATCTACGCGCCCCTGATGATCTACGTCAGTCGCTGGTTCGACCGCCGTCGTGGTACCGCGCTCGCCCTCATTTCCTCCGGCCAGTACATCGCAGGAATGATCTGGCCATCGCTGATCGAGATCGGTATAAACCGGTTTGGCTGGCAATCGATCATGCTGGGCTATGGCACGGTCGTGCTGGCGATCCTGCCGCTGTTGACCATGCTGCGGCAAGCTCCGGAACCGTTGGTTCCAGGTCCCGGCCAAGCCGGCCCAAGGCCGGGCGAGCGGGTGCTTGGGATGCGACCCAATGTTGCGATGGGCTTGATCTGCATCGCCAGCTTCTGTTGTTGCGTTCCGATGGCGATTCCGGCCTCGCACCTCGTCGCTTTCTGCGGCGATGTCGGCATCACTCCCGCCCACGGCGCCGCGATGCTGTCGGTGATGCTGGCCTTCGCCTTTATATCTCGTCAGTTCTGGGGCGCATTCGCCGATCGCTTCGGCGGTCTGCGCACCGTGATGACCGGATCGGCCTTCCAGATGCTGGCAATCGGCGCGTTTCTGCTTACCCGCAACGAGGTTGGCCTGTTCGCGATCGCCAGTGCATTTGGCCTCGGATTCAGCGGCATCATTCCAGCCTATTCGGTGGCCATCCGCGACCTTTATCCCTCGAAGGAGGCCTCCTGGCGCATTCCCACGGTACTCATGACCGGGATGTCCGGCATGGCGTTTGGAAGCTGGTTTGCCGGCAGGCTGTTCGACATGTTTCTTTCCTACCGCCCGGCATTCGCCAGCGGCGTCCTGTTCAACCTCGCCAATATCACTCTGATCCTGTTCTTGGTCAGCCGCACGGCCCGCCGCCGCAAACTTAGCTTCGCGCAAGCGGGAGCATAAGATTGTCGGGCAAGTTGCGGAAACTAGGGCGTGTGGTCAATTAAGCCAAACGACGGCGGCTGCGAAGTAGACGGCGCCGAGAAAGTTGCGCGCGGTTTTGTCGTAGCGAGTTGCGAGGGCGCGATACTGCTTGAGCTTGGCGAAGAAATTTTCAATCAGATGCCGCGCTTGATAGAGGTGCTTGTCGTAGCTGCGGGGTCGCTTGCGGTTTCTCTTGGGCGGGATGACCAGCTTCTTTCCCGCCGCAGTGATTGGATCGATCACCCGGTTGTCGGCGTCGAAGGCTTTGTCGGCGATCAGCACGTCGGCCTGCATCGTTGGGATCAGATGATCGGCGCCGATGAGGTCATGCGCCTCGCCGCCGGTCAGATGGAAGCCGACCGGGTTGCCGAGGGCATCGACCAGGGCGTGGATCTTGGTGCTCAGCCCGCCGCGCGAACGCCCGATGGCCTGGTTCTCACCGGCTTTTTTTTCGCGCCGGCGCTGTGCTGGTGGCACCGAACGATGGTGCTGTCGATCATCGCGTATTCGTTGTCGGCGTCCTCGGAAAGATGCTGGAAAACCCGCTTCCAAACGCCGGATTTTGCCCAGCGGCTGAACCGGCGATGCACGTTCTTCCAGTCGCTGAAGCGGTCGGGAAGGTCACGCCAGGGGATACCGGCTCGATAGCGATACAGCACTGCCTCGCAAATAAGCGATTGTCTGCAGCGGTCACGCCGACCGACGCCGGCCTGCCTGGCAGCAGGTCCTTGATCCGCTCCATTGGTCATCACGCAGTCCGTAACGGCGCATCGGTCAGCCTTCCCAGAAGCTGACCATCTATCAATCGAAGAATGACGCGCGCCGGAACCGGCTATCATGCAGCCCCCGGCAGATTGCCGGCGGCTGTTGCAGATTGGACCCAGCCAGTCAGGCTATTTGACGACACGCCCTAGCCGCGAGCCATGATAGAGGCTGCGGCATCGCAAAATACCTGGCAGCCCAGGACAATATCCTCGTCACAGGTATTTTCGGCGTAATGGTGACTTATGCCGCCGATGCTCGGCACGAACAGCATGGCTGATGGCAGCACCTTTGCAAGGATCTGCGCGTCATGGCCGGCGCCGGATGGCATCGCCTGATAAAGCCCCGGCGCATGGCGTTCTGCAGCCTCCTGCAAAGCCGATTGAAATCCAGTATCCATGGCACTGGGCGTGGTGTTGCTGCGATGGATGATCGAAACCTTGCAAGGTCCCTTGGCTGCCTCGTCCAGTAACTCCTTCATCGCGGCGTCCAGCCTGTCCAGAATGCCTACGTCAGTGTCACGGAATTGGAAGACAAGTTCGGCACCGCCCGGCACGATGCTGGCAGCCCCAGGATCCAGCTTGATGTCGCCCGTCGTCCACACCGTGCGGGGACCTGCGATTGCAGGAAACCGCGCCTCGATGGCTGCGACAAACTTAACCAGTGCGACGCCCGCATCCTTTCGCGCCGCCATCCGGGTCGTACCCGCATGGTTCTGCTGGCCCTCGAAGTGAATCCTGAACCGGCGACTGCCGACGATAGCGGTAACGATGCCCAGGCGCAGATGATGGTCTTCCAGATCGGCGCCCTGTTCGATATGGGCCTCCAGGTAGCCAAGGTAACGTGCGGTATCCACCTGTTGCCGTGGCCTGCCGGAGAACCCCGCCTGAAGCAGCGCATCCCGAAGCGTGACGCCCGTCTCCCGGTTGGCGCAGACGTCGAGCTCCTGCTCGGTCACGAGGCCGCAGAATGACCGGCTGCCGAGGAACGCACCATAATGACCTTCTTCGTCTACCCAACTGGCAACATCAATCCCGCGCCCGAGCGTCCGCGCCACTTCAAGCCCGTAAAGAACCCCCATCGCTCCGTCCAGCCAGCCGGCATGGTTCTGGGTTTCAAGGTGGCTGCCTAGAAGAAGCTTGCGGCCCGGCGTTGGATCGCGCCCATACCCATTGCCTATGCCGTCGATCGAGCTTTCCAGCCCGGCCTCCGCCAGGCGTGCAGCCAGCCAATGCCGCGCCTCCACGTCCTGCGGCGAAAATGTCGGCCGATGCACGCCGGTTTTGAACTTGCCGATCTCGCGCAACGCATACAGGTCGCGGAGAAGCCGGGAACCATCGATCGCGGGCATGCACTTGCTCCATGTTCAACGGTGCAATGCAACATATTCCGCCGCGCGCCGTCCATAGGCCCCCAAGCCGCAAGGTCAGGCCAGCTGCAGGCTCGGCTGCCGCTCGGCATCCAGCGTAACTGCCGTGGCATGTACCACGGCCGCGATGCGTACCACAGCCTGAACTTGCTCAGCCGTCAGTCCATGCTGACGGACAGCCCGCTCATGGCTTTCCATGCACATGCCGCAGCCATTGATGGCTGACACGACCAACGACCACAGCTCGAATGTCGCCTTGTCGACACCAGGCCGCGCCATCACATTCATCCGCAGTCGCGCCGGCATGTTCGGATAATCACCACCGACCAAATGGGTAAAGCGGTAGTAAATATTGTTCATCGCCATGATCGCAGCCGCCGCCTTCGCGGCCGCCAGTGCCTCGGCAGACAGGTCACGGCCAAATTCTCCGACGATCGCCTCAACAACCCCCGGATTGCGCGAGGCGATCGCCGATGCGACGAAAGTGCCGGCCCGCTGTTCCGGGGACAGCGACGGTTCGCTTGCGAGCGACCCCAGATTGAGCCGAATGTCCTTCGCGTAGTCAGGTAAACTGTTTTTCAGGTCGTCCAAAGACATGGGAGCATCTTCCAGCAAGAACCGGCGGGTACAGCGCACCCGCCGGCCATGGTTTGACTAGATCAGGCGGCGGGACGCAGAACTTGCTCGCCTTTGTTCCAGTTGCAGGGGCACAACTCATCGGTCTGCAGCGCGTCGAGCACGCGAAGCACTTCCGCGGGGTTCCGCCCTACCGACAGATCGTTCACCGCCGCATAGCGGACGATCCCATCCGGATCGACGAGGAATGTTGCCCGCAGCGCGACGCCCTCATGCTTGTCCAACACCCCGGTCGCGGTTGCCAGCTCACGCTTCACATCCGCCAGCATCGGAATCGGTAGGGTGCGAAGGTCATCGTGGTGCAGACGCCAGTTCAGGTGAACGAACTCGGAATCGATCGATACCCCGTAAACCGCCGTGTCCCGATCGGCGAAATCACTGGCCAACTTGCCGAACGCCACAATTTCCGTGGGGCAGACGAAGGTGAAATCCTTCGGCCAAAAGAACACCAGCTTCCATTTTCCAGCGTCGGTGTCGGAGTTGATGTCAACAAACGCAGTGTCGAGTTTCAGACCTTCAGGGCCAGCCTTGACCGCCTTCAAGGCAAACGCAGGAAAGGTATCGCCAACCGTCAGCATCGGGTTCTCCAGAAAGGGTGTGCCAGTGATCTAGCGCTCACTGGAATTTCGTGCCAATGAATGAAATTGGATTATTTGATCGATTAGGGCGATGACCATCCTTCCCAGCCCACAGCAGCTTCGCTACCTCGTGGCCCTTGCTGAAACCCGCCATTTCGGTCGCGCCGCACTGTCCTGTGCCGTGACGCAATCCACATTATCGGCCGGGCTTCTGGCACTGGAGAGGCAACTGGATTGCCATATCCTCGATCGCGGGGCCGGCCGCCACGTCGTGTTTACCCCCCTCGGCCTGGAACTGGTGGATCGTGCCCGTTCGGCGCTGTCGGCACTCGAAGCGGTGGCCGAAGCCGCCACGGCGGCGCGGGAACCGATGGCTGGCCCGCTCCGTCTGGGTGTCATCCCGACCATAGGGCCGTTCCTTCTGCCGACACTGATGCCCGCGCTTCGCGAGGCATTTCCGCGTCTGCGGCTATATTTGCGTGAGGACACAACGGCGAACCTGGTGGACCGGCTGACAGCCAATCGGCTCGATTTGCTGTTGTTGGCGACGCCGTGCGACTGCGGCGGGGCTGATACCGTGCCGGTGGCGCGGGATCCGTTCATGATCGCATTGCCACCAAATCATCGGCTCGCAGGCGAGGAGCAGATTCCGGTTTCCGCCCTGGCCACCGAACGGCTTTTGCTGCTCGAAGACGGGCACTGCCTGCGCGACCAGGCCCTGGCAGTTTGCGGCTTGCTGGCCGGGGAGCGTGGCGATCAGGACGGTTTTGCCGCCACCAGCCTGCATACACTGGTGCAGATGGTCGCCAGCGGACTGGGCATTACGCTGTTGCCAAGATTGGCCGTCGTAGCCGGAATCACGCAGGGCACCGGCCTTGTTCTGCGACCGCTGGCTGGTCCCGGCGCATGGCGAACATTGGGCTTGGCTTGGCGTCCGAATGCGCCTCGATCCGCAGATTATCGGGCGCTGGGTGCTCATCTTGTCGACGCATGTCGGGAAGCGCTAGGCAATTAGCTGATCAGCGGCTGCGTCGCGATTGGTGAATGCGGTGAACGGATTAACCGGATCTTAAGGTCCGACGGTCCATCGTGCTGGCATGTTGCAACGCCGCCGGAGAGGCCAGGCCGCCTATGCTACCGGCCTTGCCGCCGAGGATTTGGCCTGCGCCGCGCTCGTGGCCGACGGGTGGAAGGTCCATGCGCGCCGCCTGCGCACCTGTGCTGGGGAGGTTGACGCGGTCGCGGAGAAAGCCGGCATCCTGGCGATTATCGAGGTGAAGGCACGTCCAACCTTGGCTGAAGCCGCTGTGGCCCTGACTGCGCGCCAACAAACGCGATTACTGGGTGCCTGCGAGATCATCCTGGCAGAGCATCCGAACTGGGGCTCCAGTGGTGTCCGCTTTGACGTGCTGTTGGTGAACCCGTCCGGACAGGTCCGCCGCATCATCGACGCGTTCCGCCTTGGCGATCCCGGCCTAGGCTGAATTCGTCAGTTCTCCCGAGCAATCTTGATGTCTGAGCCGGGGCCCGCTTCGGTAACATACATCGTCGCTTCGCCGAACCATTTCGTCTCGAAGGTCATGCGAACCGGCGCCCGCGGCCCGTTGGCAGTTATTGGTGCGAGCCATGCCGAACCATGCATGGGCCTGCCGTCCCGTTGACGATCGTCGGCAAACAGGAAGCCTGCGAGCATTCGTCCCGAGAAGTTACAGCGCAATGCAGTGCCGGCGAAGCTGGACCGACCCGTTGGTTGAAGTTCCTCATTTCCGACAGTGTGCGCTTCGATTTCGACAGCCCGTCTGCCGTCATAGGTGCGTGCCTTGGCATCGCAACGCCCGGTCGCATCGACAACGCGAATCAGCTCCGCAAGGGCGCTGAGCGTATCGACGGTATTCGCCCTCAAATCCTCCGGTACCGGTTCGCGTTCAGCATCGTTCGGGGGAACAAGTTGGCGTATGACGGGTCTGCCACCCTGGTAATCAATGACGACCTGCCGATCGATCCCGCGCCAAACCCCTTCTCCTGTAAAACGCGCTGGAGAGGCATGAAGCCCGTGCCACGCGCCTGTTACAAAATCGAATTCGTGGCCGCGCACAAAGAAGCCGGCAAGCCCAGTCGTGCGGTAGCCGAGATTGACCTGATAAGTCCTCGGGCCAAGACTGAACCCTGTCTCAACCCTCGCCACGTGCATGCCTGCGGCGTAGGTGTCATAGGTGGCATGAAGCGACACCGGAGCCTGCGCGATGGCCACGCCTGGCAGCAGCAATGACAGGATTGTTGCACCACCTCGCAGCATCTCAGGGATGTGGTCGTGGCCCGTCGAAAACGCAAGGCATCCGGCCATTCCGTTACATTTGTACGAGCTGTACAGCCTCCTCCAGTTCCTGGAACGTGGGCATATGTTCGGTGGGAACCATTTTCCGTCCGGATTCGACACTGACCTGGGGTGCATTGCCATGTAGGTGCGTCACGAGCACCGCGCGGATAACCTCGAGGTATTTGGACTCTTCTTCCACGATGCCCTTCATCCGCGTGGCGAACGGTGCGGCGATGCCATACGCGAGCAGGATCCCCAGAAATGTGCCCGTCAACGCACCCCCAATCATCGCGCCAAGGACTGCCGGCGGCTGATCGATGTGCGACATTGTCTTGATCACGCCAAGCACCGCGGCAACGATACCCAGGGCAGGGAGCCCATCGGCCATGGTTTGCATGATGTGGGAGGGATGTAGTTCCTCAACCAAGGTCTTCTTCAATTCACGCGCCATGACGTCTTCGATCTGGTTGGGATCGTCGGCGTTCATGCCAACCATGCGAAGGTAGTCGCAGATGATCGTGCTGGCATGGTGATTGGCAATGATCTTTGGAAATTTCTGGAAGGCGGCACTCTCGCTAGGCTTCTCGATGTGCGATTCCAGCGCCATCGCGCCCTTCGTGCTCGCCAGTCGCACCAAATAGTACAGCAGGCTCAATAGTTCGATGTAGTCCGGCTTATGGTATGCTGCACCCTTCAACATTTTGCCGAACGCGCCCAGCATATGCTTGATGTCGTGCATGCTGTTTGCCATCAGCGTCGTCGCGATCGCGGCTCCGCCGATCGTCCACATCTCGAACGGCACAGCCTCGATCAGCGGCTCCATGCTGCCGCCGGACACCAGATAGCTGCCTAACACACACGCAAAAAGTAAGACCAAGCCGCCAATCGTCAGCATGTCAGGAACTCAGGGCTTGGTTTTAACAGGAGGGGCAGCGACCCGCCCGGCAGGCGCAGGCACCAGCGGCGCCTCCCGCATCACCAGGATAGCAATTCGTCGGTTCGCCGCTGCCAGCGGATCGGCCGGTAGTAATGGATCGCGGTCGGCATCGCCGATCACCGATTTGATCCGACGTTCAGGCAGGCCACCATCGGTGAGCAATCGGCGCGTTGCATTCGCACGTTCGGCCGACAGCTCCCAGTTCGTCCGGTCCGGCCCAGGAAATGGCGAAGCATCGGTGTGTCCGGCGATCGAAAGTGGCTCGTGCAGCTTCATCAGGATTGGCACGATCTTCTGGATCAGCAGCCGTGCCCGCTCGTTAGGTGTGGAGGAGCCGGTCGGAAACATCGGTAGCTTGACCTCGTCGATGATCTGGATGCGCAACCCATCCGGCGTCATATCGATTGCGAGTTGTTTGCCGAGTTCCGTAAGCGCAGGGTCGCCCTGCACGGCCGCCTTGATCTCGTCAGCCGCCCGCTCGAACGCTTCCTTCTCCTGACGCGCTTTTTCGGCCGCGATTTCGGCCCGCGTAACCGGTCCGGTGTTGGGTTGTCCTTCCCGCTGGACCACCGATGGGCCGCCCGGACCCGGCGCCGGCAGAGTGCCTTTCTGCCCAAGCGGCTTCTCGTCGGTGTCATCGGCATCCTGGTCTTCCGTGACCGGTCCTTTGCCGATCCCCTCGCCGGTCCGTTCCCGATGAAATTCCGTGTAAACCGGATCGTTGCCATCCTCGGTTCGTTCGATCATCGGCCGTTTCCCCTGGGAGATCTGAACCGCACCACGGTCCGATACCAGCGCGCCTTCATCGAATGCGGTGTGACCGCCGAACGGCTGGCCAGTCCCGGACGATGCATGAGACATCAATGAATTGGGGCTGAAATAGTCCGCAAGGCCCTTGCGCTGGTCCTCTGTCGTTGCGTTCAGCAACCACATCAGCAGGAAGAAGGCCATCATCGCCGTGACGAAGTCAGCGTAAGCAACCTTCCACGCGCCGCCATGGTGTCCGCCTTCGACAATCTCGTACTTTTTTACGATAACCTCACTCTTGGCGCTTTTTTTACCCTGCTTGCCGGCCATCTAACCTCTCCAGAGGGAAGCCCAGCTTGTCAGGAAATCATTAACCGATCGCTAACCCGGCCCACGAAATCTGCCGACGAAATCTGGCTCCCGACATCGGCCGGACGACATCGGCCGCCGGGCAGATCCCCAACCCTTCACGTCCTCTTTGCAGCCCTTGCGGGCGCCATTCCGCGTCGACATGTGGTTGTGCCTAGCGGAGCCGATATCGCCATGACCATCACCGACCTCTCCAACGGCCCACCTGCTGAACCCGATCCGACAATCGCCAGGCAGATCGTCGAGGACGGTGTGCGGCGGTACTTCGCCGATCGCCGACGCCGTATACAGCCGTTTGTGGACCAGAACTTTGCGCTACGGGGATCACTCGCGTTACATCGGGCGGCGGTCGGGTGGGACATAGCCCGGGCACCTTTGAACCTGGCAATGGCCGCGCCCCAGGTGGGATTACTGGCCGCCTCCCACGTCGCGCGTAAACTTGGTGCGCCGCGGCTGGCCACTGAATTAGGAAGCAAAAAGCTGGTGGTGCATACAGCGGTTGGGAAGGAGTTGGCATGGCGACTCCATGCTGATCTTCTGGAACTACCCTACCAATCCGGCGATCGTGTAACGACGAAAGACGCTCTGTCGGACACGATCCTCTCCGACCCCCGTGTTACCGCTGCGCTCGAGCCTGCCTTGGCCGCGCTTGATACCCATGGCAGTGACCCAGCGCTGCGTCGGCGCCTGGAAGCAGCTTTGACTGAATACGGACGCACCCGAATGGCCGCGACCGAGATTACCACTGCGCTGATGAGCCTCAGCGCAGGCGCACTGGCGCTGCGTAAGTTGACGCCCGGAGCCCTGACCCTGGGACCGACGCTCGCCGCAGCCATAGCGCAGCGCGCGGCAGTAATGTCGTTTCCCATGGGTGGGGCGCTTGGTTCGGTGTGGTACTCCTTTTTCCCCATTGCACCGTCAGCCGTGCTGGTGACGGCGTTGACCGGAGGCTTGTTTGCCGCTTCCACCGTGGCTTCCGCGTTCGCTGGCATTGTCGCCGATCCGGTCCAGCGCAAACTGGGTCTGCATCAACTCCGGCTTCGCCGCATGCTGGACGCGCTTGAACAGCAGATGATGGATCCCGCTGCACCCGGTTTCGTGGTCCATGACCATTACGTCGCCCGGCTGATGGACCTGTTCGATGTGGCGGGAGCCGTGTTGCGCTTCATGGCGCGACCGTAGCGGATTGCTCCTCAGCAACGAGATGAAGCGCTGACCGCACATGGTTAGCCTGACAGCAGGCTCGTCCGGTCATGCCACAGCGCCCCAGGGTGGTGGAAACGCGCCGCCTGGCGAACATCGCCAGTGGCCAGGTTGAAGATCCACGAGCCCGGCGACCGACCTCAGGCAGGCGTCCACCCTTCGCCCGCTCGCCTCAATCAATCAAGCGCCAGCAGCAACCCGGCCATCAGCTTGCCTCGATAAGCCAGGCTGTCGATCTGAATATGCTCGTCCAGCGTGTGTGCGCCCGCGCCGGCCACGCCCAGGCCATCAAGCGTCGGAATCCCCATCGCCCCGGTGAAATTCCCGTCCGACCCCCCGCCGGAACTCTGCGGATTGATCGCGTAGCCAAGGCTGCCGGCGATGTCCCGCGCGATGCCGTACAATGCCATGCCCTTCGCGTCGGGCTCCCAAACCGGCCGCGTCACGCCATGGGTGACACGGAACTGCACCTCGTTCGACGAGGCCCGCAGCGCAAGCATCGCCTCCACGCCTCGATCCAGGTCCTCCTGTCGCTTTGCCATCGACAGCGCCTCGCCCGTGCAGGTGGTGGTAACGCAGTTCACCCACTGCCCGCCGTGGATCACGCCGACGCTGAACGTGCAGCTTTCGCTGGTCATGTCCTCGATCTCGATCAACTTGCGCGCCATCTCCCGGATCGCCGAACGTCCTGCGCCTGGGCTTGCTCCGGCGTGGCTGGGCCGGCCAATGGCCTCCAGGTTGAACCGTGCGATGGCATAACGCCCGGTGACGACCCCGCCGTCAGGCCGGGCGGGCTCCGGAACCAGCACGTATTTGTGGCGGCTCGCCTCCGCCTCGATCAGATCGCGGGTTGAAGGACTACCCACTTCCTCGTCACTGGTGAACAGCACGGTAATCGGTAATTTCGTACGCAGCCCGGCGCGCCGCACCTGCCGGATCGCCTCCAGAGACAGATAGTTGCCGCCTTTCATGTCCAGGATGCCCGGCCCCCAGGCCTTGTTGCCGTCGCGCCGATACGGCAGGTCGGTGCCGATCGGATGCACCGTATCCAGATGACCCATGACAAGGATCCCCGGCACATCGGGCGTGGCATGCGGAAAGCTCGCACGCACGCAGTCACCGAAACTCATGCGCCCCGCGATGCGCTCGATCCGCGCACCGGCAAGTATCAGGTCACGCGAAGCGATATCCATCATCCGGTTCACGGCACCGGCATCGAAGGTCGGGCTTTCGCACGCTACCCATGTCCGCAGACCGGCCAGCATCGTCTCAGAGTCGAAAGGTAGGGCATTCAAGTCCATCGCGGGCCTCCTTGGAATCGTTCAACCGTGCCACGGTCACGGCAATTGAGCGAGCCTGTGTCTCAACAGATCGAAGAACGCAGGGGCATCGATCGTCTCCAGCACAACGGCGTTGAGCAGATCGCCCGTGCGGCCCCAGCGATCGAATACCGTGCGTCCCCGACAAGGCCCCGGCCCAAGTTCAACGCGCACGGAGCACGGCCGAGCCGAGAACAGGCTCGGGCGAATGAGCCAGGCAACAGCGCACGGATCATGCAGTGGCGCGCCCGCCAGCCGAACCGACGGCGGAACCGTAGCCTGAATATCACACGCCGCTTTCAAACAACCTCCGCCACCAAGCGCACGCCAGGCGGCAATGCGGTCCGGCGTCATCAGTGCCTGTGCCGTCAACTCAAGCGTTGCGAACACAACGGGGCGCCCGGATTGCACCAGGATCGCCAGCGCCTCCGGATCGCTCCAGGCATTGAATTCGGCAGCCGGGGTGACATTTCCTTCGGCCCAGGCACCGCTCATCAACACAATCTGCGCGACCTTCACGGACAAGGCCGGTTCACTGGTCAGCGCCAAAGCCAGGTTGGTCGCCGGCCCGATCCCGATCAACGTGACCGGTTCAGCGGCCTCGCGCAGAATTTTGCGAATGACATCGCTTGCAATGCCGGCCGCTACCGGCGCACCGGGCGGCAGAACGATGCCCCCCAAGCCGTTCTCGCCGTGAACCCGGGTCTCATCGACGAACGCGCCCAGCAGCGGCCGGTCCGCACCTGCGTAAACCGGCACACCCGAACCAGCCAGGCTCACCAGTGCGGACGCGTTCCGCAACGTCTGGGCTAGCCCGACATTCCCGCCGGCGACGGTGACAGCGAGCACCGACAGTTCCGGTGATGCCAAGGCAAGAAAGAGCGCCAGGGTGTCGTCGGTGCCGGGATCGCAATCCAAAATCACAGGTACGGCCACGGTGTTCCATCCTTTGCGAGCAATCACCCATCATGATCGCACATCGACGGTTGACCTGGGAGACAGGCCGGTCCGACCGGACGAAATTTGCCGCATCCTTGGCAAGGCTTGGGCACGGGGGTGTCAACAACTCGACCCGGCACAACCTTAGTTCTGTCAAGCCGAACCAGCCGGCTGCTTGCGCCGGAGCAGGCTGATGCGCAACACAACGCCTTCGGGGCTTGTCTCGCTCCCGATGCGTGCTCTCTCGAACGCCCAGTCCGCTTCAACCGCTGCCAGTTCGCCTGCAACGGTGGCGCCCTTAAGGAACAGACAGATCCCGTCCGGTGCAAGGAAACGGGCCGCCAGGGGCAGCAGACGGGGCAGCGGCGCCAGGGCGCGCGCGGTTACGAGGGAAGCGGTTGGCACGGACGCATCCTCAATTCGGCAATTATGCACAACCGCCGGCGCGCCGGTTTCCAGCACGGCGGTTCTCAGGAACGCCGCCTTCCGCCGGTCGGATTCGATCAGGTCAAACCGTATGCCGCTGGCAATCGCCAGCACCACGCCAGGAAAGCCCCCACCCGATCCAAGATCGATCGCGTGCTCAATTCCAGGCGGGATCAACCGAACGAGCTGTAATGAATCGGCGATGTGCCGGTCCCACACCACCGCCGCGTCGCCCGGGGCAATCAGGTTCAGTGCCGCATTCCAGTGCAGCAACAGCTCTGTAAACCGCTGCAAGCGCTTCCCCGTATCGGGCGTCAGGTCGCCTGTATCGCGGTCTTGCGTTTCCATAGCGCGTCCTTGCTGGAAGATTGGCCCCATGACGACGGGTAAAGGTTCCTTTCCACCCGGGTTCATCATGTCGCCAGGTGCGACGAAATGGGTGACTGGACGTCCCCGACCACGCGGTCCTCTGGCTCATCTTAACCCTTCCGGCGTCGCACTTGCATCACCCGCTGCACCAAGGCAGCCATGCCGCAATCAAGCGGTCCTGATTTAAAATCCGATCGGATCTTGCAATCATTGGTAGGATCGGACATTAATATTTCGCGTCGAGGTCGTTTTTCACTAGTTTCGTGCCCCTGCTGTTCGTGCGCCAACTTTTGGTGGCGGAACGAGGCAGGATTTTACATCAGGATATCTGCTCAATCGGGCCGGAGGACGTCATGACGGTTGCGGATCACCTCGCGGTAACAGCCTCCGACACAGGACGATATCGCCTGCTGGTCGACGCCATCACTGACTATGCCATCTACATGCTGGACGATCTGGGCCGCGTCACGAGTTGGAATCGCGGCGCGAAACGGTTCAAGGGTTACGAGGAAGCCGAAGTTCTCGGCAGGCATTTCTCGATTTTCTACACTGACGATGATCGGCATGCGGGGCTTCCGGCCCGCGCGCTTGAAGACGCAACCCGCGAGGGCGCGTTCGAAGGCGAAGGCTGGCGTGTGCGCAAGGACGGCACCCGATTTTGGGCCCATGTCGTCATCGATCCGATACGGGACGATGCAGGCAATCTTATCGGCTTTGCCAAGATCACCCGCGACCTTACGGAGCGCCAGGCAGCGAAGGAGGCGCTGAGGCAGACCGAAGACCAGTTCCGGCTCCTGGTGCAGAGCGTCGGCGATTACGCAATCTACCTCCTTGATCCCACCGGTCAGGTCGGGAGCTGGAATATCGGCGCCGAGCGTATAAAGGGCTACCGCCCGGAGGAAATTATCGGCCAGCACTTTTCCGTCTTCTTCACGGAAGAGGATCGCGGCCGGGGCGAACCTGAACGTGCGCTTGAAATCGCAGCCCGCGACGGGCGGTTTGAAAAGGAAGGCTGGCGCGTGCGCAAGAATGGCGACGTGTTTCTGGCCAGCGTCGTGATCAGCCCGATGCGTGGCGAGCACGGGACCCTTCTCGGCTTTGCCAAGGTCACCCGCGACATGACGTCTGCCAAAAAGGCGCAACTCGATCTGGACCGTGCCCGCGAGGCGCTGCTGCTGGCACAAAGAATGGAGGCAGTTGGTCAACTAACCGGTGGCATCGCGCACGACTTCAATGTCATTTTCAGATCGATACTCGGCAGTTTGGAAACTGCGCAAAGAAGCATGCCGGAAGACCCCGATATTGTGCCGCATGTGGAATATGCCATGCAGTCAGCTCGCCGGGGTAGGACCCTGACCCAGCGCATGCTGGCACTGGCGGAACGTCAGGAACTGATGCCCGAGCGGGTCGAACTGCCGGTTTTGCTGCATGGAATGGCCGACCTGCTGCATCGAACCCTCGGGCCGTCGTTCTTCATCGAATTTCGCTTCCCAAGCCCGCTGCGCACTGTTCATGTCGATCCGAACCAGTTGGCCTTGGTCATTGTCACTTTGCTGCGCAACGCCCGCGATGCAATGCCGGATGGCGGCACAGTCGTGATTGGCGCCAGGGAGGATGCGGTGGCCCCGGACCGGATTGGGCTAACTGCAGGTCGCCGCTTTGTCTGCCTCTCGGTGAGCGACCGCGGCGACGGCATGGACGCTGAGACCCTCGCTCGCGCAACCGAACCCTTCTTCACCACAAAAGGCGTTGGTGAGGGAACCGGCCTCGGTTTGTCCATGGCGCAAGGTTTTGCCGAACAGTCCGGCGGTCAGTTTGTGATCAGCAGCAAGAAGGGCGATGGCACTGTCGCAGAACTTTGGCTGCCGGTGGCGATCGACGCGCCAAGCGCCACTGCCCCCGGTGCAGTTGAAACCCAGGATCCGGTCGACCGCCAGATTTTGGATGCGCGCCAGCTTGTCGTGCTTGCGGTGGACCACGATCGATTGGCGCTCATGAACACTACGGCGATGCTGAACAAACTTGGGCATCGGGTCTACACCGCTACGGCGGGTCAGCAGGCGCTCGAGGTTCTGCGATGTGAAGCCGGAATCAGCCTTGTTATTATCGATCACGCCCTACTCGACATGACCGGTGCGCAACTGGCCGAAGCGATCCGAACTGACTGGCCGGCTATACCGATGATCTTCGCCACCCCGTTGGCCGACGTGTCGGTGCAGAAAATAGCGAAGCCGTTTCGTGACACCGAATTATCGACAGCAATTGCCCGGATTGCCCCGGCCGATTTGCGCACCGTGCGGTGAACAAGCCGCGGCCGCAACGTCGCGCAAAGATGTGACGACGATTCCTGCCGCCGTTCAACGCGCACAATCTCGCCCCGGATGTTTCCACTGAACCGCAAAGCGCCCTATCCTACGCCGATATAGGGGAGGTAACGGTATGGGCGACATTCGGGTCATCGCCACTGGACTAAGGTTTCCGGAGGGTCCGGTTGCAATGAACGACGGCTCGATCGTCCTGGTCGAGATCGAGCGGCAAACCCTAACACGCGTTCATCCCGATGGACGCCTTGAGGTTGTTGCCTTCACGGGGGGCGGTCCGAACGGGTTGGCCATCGGTCCAGACGGAGCATTCTACGTCTGCAACAATGGCGGTTTCCAGTGGCGCTCCGAAATGAATATGCTGCGGCCTGCAGGTCCGGCGTCAGACTATACTGGTGGCCGTATAGAGCGCATCGATCCGGTCTCGGGCAAAGTGACGAAATTATATGATCATTGCGGCCCGCATAAGCTTCTTGGACCGAATGACATCGTCTTCGATAACCTTGGCGGGTTCTACTTCACTGATCTGGGAAAGGCGCGCGCCCGAGACCGGGATTGGGGTGGCGTATACTACGCTCTGGCCGACGGATCCCATATTACTGAGGTGGTTCATCCAGTCCTGACGCCAAACGGCATAGGATTGTCGCCGAACGGCAAACAGCTGTACGTCGCCGAGACGGAAACAGCGCGCCTATGGGCTTTTGACGTGGTAGCACCGGGTGTGCTGGGCAAGGCGCCGTTTCCTTCGCCGCATGGTGGCCGCCTGATGGTAGGACTCGGTGGATTCCAGCGCTTCGATAGCCTGGCTGTGGACGGCGCCGGTAACATATGCGTCGCCACATTGGTGAATGGCTCGATCAGCGTCGTATCCCCTGCCGGAAATCTGGTTCGGCAAATCCCGATGCCCGATATGTTTTGCACCAATATCTGCTTCGGCGGCCCTGGCTTGCGCACTGCCTACATGACGCTTTCGGGAACAGGGCAACTGGTGTCAATGGAATGGGATGGGCCAGGCTTAGGTTTGGCATATACCGGGTAAAGAAATTGCATTGCAGGACTGGCGCGACGCGCATTACCTGGGCATGCTCGCTGAGCGGAGGCAAAAAAATAATGGCCGATCTTGATCTCGTCGCGTTATGGGAAGCACATTGCCGCTACGAATTCGGAACACACGACGTCGATGCCACGATGGCGACGATGGTCTCCGAACCTTACGTAAATCACATCCCGACGATGACCGGCGGAGTCGGTCACGATGCGCTCAAGCAATTTTACACGAACCATTTCATCGGAGCGAACCCGCCGGATTTTACCATGGTGCCTGTCAGCCGCACGGTTGGCATCGATCGTATTGTCGATGAGTTCATCGTGAAATTCACACATACCACCCAGGTTGACTGGATGCTCCCGCAAGTAGTACCCACCGGGCGTAAGGTGGAGATACCTATGGTAGCGATCGTGCAGTTCCAGGGTGAGAAACTGCTGCATGAGCACATTTATTGGGATCAGGCATCCGTGCTGGTGCAGATTGGCTTGCTTGAAGCGATGGCTTTACCTGTAACAGGTGTTAATCAGGCCCATAAGGTGCTGGACAAGAATCTCCCAAGCAATCAATTGATGCAGCAATCGTCGCGGCACTGATCCGCGCGTCGACAAAACATCTACCTAAACCCAAACATGACTTCAAATAAGCAGGTGGATTGAGGCCATTTGCTTAGGACAAACAGCACACTTTTCATTCAGCAGCGATAGTCGCAGATTTGTGATGTCGCAAGTTTGAAGTGGAGCAACACAGGTAACGATTCTCTACCCTTGGGGATAAGAATAAAAATCATGCTACCCATTCCGTCGCAACGTGCGGTGGATGCATAGGCGCGTGCATCAGCTGAAGAGGAAAATCCGGGAGCCGAAGTAATCGCGAATGCGCCGCACTGGAAATAGACATGGGTGATGTCCTTATCTGCTCTGGAGCGCGCAGATTATAACTAAACGGGAGACGACCACAGACTAGTGCAGCCTATGTCCGTCATGTCCAGGATATCAGGGGCTGAGAAACCGGGGTATCCTGGTTGAAATGCCTGAAACATGCTGATCTGACGCAAAAGGAGAAGGCCCATGGCTGAACTATTGCGCGACGCCGTCTACCGGGCCCTCCGGAGCGCAATCCTGAAATGCGAACTACGCCCGGCCAAGAACTCCGGGAGCAGGTGCTTGCTGAGAAGTACCGTGTAAGTCGATCCCCAATACGTGACTCCCTGCTTCGTCTTGAACAGGAAAAGCTTGTTACGGTTCTTCCCCGACAGGGCTATCGCGTCAATGCATTTACCGCACATGACGTGCGTGAGCTTTTTGGCCTTCGTCTTATCGTCGCCCCGGCCTGCGCGGCCGCGGCAGCGCAGGCCGACGATACCGCCGTACGAACGCTGGATCGATTCCGTGACGTCACCGGCCATCACCTCGATCATGCGATCTTCCTGGACTACAATCGACGATTCCATGCGGCAGTCGCGCAACTTACAGGTAATTCGCGTTTGGCCGCGGTTGAGACAGGCCTGGTCGAGGAATTCGACAGGTTGCTCCTCGTCAGCATTCAGCTAAGTAATGCACAGTGGATTCCGGATGCCGTCAGCGAGCATAATTCCGTCATTGACGCGATTCAGGGGCATGACAGCGAGAAGGCATTCCAGCTTGCCCACACGCACATACTTGTGGCGCAGCAGCGGCACATCGCGGTGGGGTCCCCCGGCAAGACACGATAGATCAAGCTGCCAGCTGGCAACCACCGATCTCAGCAAGCACGCCAATCCGCCTCACGCGTGACACCGCCATGGTAGCCGACCCGGCCGCCGTGGGTCCCAATGGACAGTTGCGACCTATGCGGTAAACTGGCGGGCCAGACAAGCGAAGGCACAGGAGCGAGCTGATGAAGTTCGGTATATTGTATGAATTATAGTTGCCTCGCCCGAGGCACCCTGGCGACGAGCAGAAGCCTTACCAGAATGCCCTGGCGCAGATAACCTTCCTGGCAGCCGCCCTGGTAGCCGCGAGTCAACGAACTAGGAACCCTCGCCTCGGGCACGGTAGCGCCGGCGGCTGCCGCGGCGGAATAAACATCGTCCGCCGGCCAACCTCAGCGCTGAGTGGCTGCGCGTCCTGACATAGAGAGAGACATTGACCGAAACGCCCCCAACCGAAACGCCCCCGACTGAAACGCTCCCGACCGGACCACTCGCCGGCGTCACCGTTATCGACTTCGGGCAAATTTTCCAGGGCTCCTACGCAAGCGTCCTGATGGCGAAGGCGGGCGCTACCGTCATCAAGATCGAGCCGCCACACGGTGAACCGTTGCGCCAGCGTGCCCCACCTGGCCGCAAGAGCACGCTGCCGTTCGCAATGCTGAATGCCAACAAGCGCGGCATCACATTGAACCTGAAGGCGCCGCGCGGACGCGAATTGCTGTTCGAGATGGTCCGTCGTGCTGATGTCCTGCTCGAGAATTTTGGCCCGGGCGCGATGGACTCACTGGGCGTGGGATGGTCCGTGTTGCACGAGATCAATCCGCGCCTGATCTACGCCACCGGCACCGGGTACGGCATATCCGGCCCCGATAAAGCCAACCTCGCGATGGACCTGACCGTGCAGGCGGCGTCCGGAATCATGAGCGTCACCGGCTTTCCCGATCGCCCGCCCGTGCGAGCCGGCGTAACCGTCGCGGACTTCATGGGCGGCATTCACCTTTACGGCGGGATCGTGACGGCGCTGTACGAACGCGACCGCAGCGGCATCGGCCGGCTGGTGGAAACGGCAATGCAGGAAACCGTGTATTATACCCTGGCCTCATCGCTCGACACGTTTACCCGCACCGGGCAAGTGCCGCCAAGAGCGGGGAACGCTTCGGGCGGCAGTGCCGCCCCATATGGGCTTTACCCGCTGAAGGACGGCTTTCTGGCCATCCACCCCGGCACCGAACAGCACTGGCGCAACATCCTGAAGGCGGCCGGCCGCGAAGACCTGCTGGAGGACCCGCGCTTCCAGACCATGCATGACCGCTCCCGCCACCTTGATGAGGTCACACAGGTCGTCACCGCATGGACGTCGCAACTCACCAAGGCCGAGGCTTCTGCCCAGGCTCAGCAATTCAAGATCCCCTGCTCCCCGGTTCGCGACGTTTCGGAAGTTATGAATGACGCGCATATGCACGAACGGGGGATGCTGGAATGGGTGGATCACCCCGACCTCGGCCAGGTTGTATTGCCGGCAAGTCCGATCCGGCTACACGGCACCCCTGTCCCTGCGGCCACCCCCAGCCCGCGCCTCGGTCAGCATAATGACGAGATCTATGGCGGCTGGCTGGGCTTGGAACCTGACGACATTGCGGCGCTGAAGGCGAGCGGAGTCATCTAGATCCCGCCCGCCCGCGCCGCCGCTCTTACCCCTTGTGGTGCTTCACGTGTTCGCTTCGGGCACGAAACACCGCGTCGGCGTTCTTTTTCTGCGCGTCGGACATCGCTCCATACAGCGTCTGGAACGCCGTCGCCAACTTCTGCGTGTCCTGCGCATGCACTTGGGAAATGTCAGCATAAGACCGCATGTTTTCAGACGCGTTCATCGATGCGTAAGTCGAACCGCGATGCTCCAGCGTCTCGTCCATGTTCTTGGCGTTGTCACGCATCACCTGGGCAAACTGGTCCCATGCGCCCTGTTGCTCCGCGGTGATGTGTAACTGCGTATGCAACTGAGTGATGTGCTGTTCCACACGCTCAGCACGCGACACCGGCTTGGCAGCGATCTTCGCTTTTGGGGTCGTGGCAGCGCCCGGCGCCGGTGCCGGCGCCTGGGTCTGCGCCTGGGTTTGCGCCATCGCACTGATCGGCATCGCCACGGCAGGAAGCAGAAGCCACATCGCCAGAGTGGCTGAGTAACGAGTCGACTTGAGAAGCATTTGATATCTCCGTGGAAGGTTCGCCAACTGATCCGTCAGTAGCCGTAGTACACCGGTGGCGGCGGCGCATTGTAGCCAGGCGGCGGCGGCGCATAATACACTGGCGGCGGCGGGCGATACGCCGGCTGTGAGGAGGCGAGCGCGCCGCCGATCAGCGCACCAACCCCAAGCCCGAGCAGCGCACCGCCAACGGCCGCGCCGCCGTTCCCACCGCGATGATCGTAGCCTCGGTCGTGGCCATGGCCGCGATCGTAATGGCGTCCGCGGTCGTGCCAGTTCTGTGCCGAAGCCGGCAGCGGTGCCGCCAATGTGGCAGCTAGGGCCAAGGCAATTAGGGGGCGAATCATAGTGAACCTCCATGTGTCCCCGACAACAGAGGCCTTTATTCGATCAAGATTGTGGCAGCGGCAACGATTTTGGTCGAGGTTGATTATTGTTAACGCGCAAGCAAGGTGCGAGCGACCGCGTCCCGCCAGCCCTGATACTTGCGCGCTCGCTCCTGGTCCGCCATAGCCGGCTCGAAGCGACGTTCGGCCGCCCAGTCAGCGGCGAAGGTCTCGATATCAGAATACAGTCCAATATCCATCCCCGCCAGATAAGCGGCACCGACGGCCGTCGTCTCCAGATAAGACGGCCGATCCACCGGCGCGGCCAGAATGTCAGCCAGAAACTGCATGGTCCAATCGCTCGCGCTCATCCCGCCATCCACCCGGATGATCGGGTCGGCACCCCATTCCGCGCCAAGATCTGCTCGCATCGCTTCCAGCAGGTCGCGGGTTTGATACGCCACGCATTCCAATGCGGCGCGTGCCAATTCCCGATGGGTGGTCCCCCGTGTCATTCCGGTCAGCAAGGCTCGGGCATCGCTATCCCAGTGCGGCGCTCCAAGCCCGACAAAGGCTGGAACCAGGTAGACGTCCTGCGCGGGATCGGCATTGGCTGCCAGTTCACCTGTCTCGGCGGCCGTTTCGATCAGCCCAAGCCCGTCGCGCAGCCACTGCACCGCCGCGCCCGCAACAAAGATCGATCCTTCCAGGGCATAGGTGCGTCGGCCATTCAGTTGATAGGCAATTGTCGTCACCAGGCGATGGTCGCTCGCAATCGCTCTTGAGCCGGTGTTCAGCAGCGCGAAGCAGCCCGTGCCATAGGTTGATTTCACCATGCCAGGGCGGAAACAGCCCTGGCCGATCAGCGCCGCCTGCTGGTCCCCGGCAACGCCATGAATGCCGATCGGCGCACCAAGCATTGTCGTCGATCCAAAGGCGCCGGCACTGTCGTACACCTCCGGCAACATCGCGCGTGGAATGCCGAACAGGCGCAGCAGGTCGGCATCCCAGTCCCCACGATGGATGTCGAGCAACAGTGTGCGGCAGGCATTGGTGGCGTCTGTCCGATGAACCGCCCCACCGGTCAACCGCCACAATAAGAAGCTGTCCATCGTGCCGAAGGCCAGTGACCCGGCTTCGGCCGCGGCGCGCGCACCTTCCACATTGTCCAACAGCCACACGATCTTCGTCGCCGAGAAATACGGATCGAGCCGTAGTCCGGTGCGCTCTGCGATCAGTGCGCCGTGCCCGTCACGCTCCAACGCCTCGCAGATCGCGGCCGTGCGGCGATCTTGCCATACGATGGCGTTGTGTATCGCCCGGCCAGTGTGCCGGTCCCAAACCACAACCGTCTCGCGCTGGTTGGTAATGCCCAGCGCTGCAATGTCGCCCGCCGTCAGTTCGGCGGACCGCAGAGCTTGGCTCATGGTCGCCGTCACGGATGCCCAGATCGCCTCCGGGTCGTGCTCTACCCAGCCCGGCCGAGGGTAGATCTGCGGGAATTCCTGCTGCGCGCTGGCTACCGCCGCCACAGCCGCGTCGAACACGATCGCTCGTGTCGAAGTGGTCCCCTGATCGATAACGAGGATATGCCGCGCCATGCGTGCTGGTTTCCTTGACGAGAGCGCCGCTGCCGGATCCGGCTGGCGAAACGTTGGGACCATACGCTATCGCATCACGCCGCGCCCACCCTGTCGCCCACCATTCGCGCCAATGCCGCCTCGACAGCCTCAACCTGCTCCGGCGACAGAACCAGGCCCAGCTTGCTGCGGCGCCACACCACGTCGGCGGCCGTCCGAGCCCATTCCTCGTCAACCAGGTAACGCAGCTCCGCTTCGGTCAGATCGGCGCCCAGAACACGTCCCAGATCATCGATGCCGTTTGCCTGCCCGATCAGCCGCTCGATCCGCGTGCCATAGGCCCGTAGCAGCCGGCGCAGGGTTTTTTCGGCAAGGAACGGATATCGCTCTGCCGCCAAGGCGACCTGTTGCTCGAGGCCATCCACCGGAAAGTCGCCGCCGGGCAAGGGGGTGCGGCCGGTCCATCCGGCTGTCAATCCGCGGACGCTTGGCAGTGACGGCAGCAGCATTGTCAGCGCAGCCTCGGCCAGACGACGATAGGTTGTGATCTTGCCGCCGAAAATCGACAACAGGGCGGCCGCACCGGCTGGTGCATCAAGCTTCAGGACATAATCGCGCGTCGCCTGTTGCGGCGTGGCTGACCCGTCGTCATAGAGCGGCCGCACGCCGGAGTATGTCCAGACGACCATGTCCGGCGTTACCGGTCGTCGCAGATAATGACTGGTCGCCGCGCACAGGTAGGCGATCTCTGACTCGCTGGCCCGCACGTCGGCCGGATCGCCACTGAAATCCTGGTCCGTCGTGCCCACCAATGTAAAATCGCGTTCATACGGGATCAGGAAGAAGATGCGGCCATCAGCGTTCTGAAAAATGTAGCTGAACACGCCATCATATAGTTTCGGCACCACGATATGGCTGCCCTTCACCAGACGAACTGGTGCCGGGACGTTGCTATGGATGACTGTCTCCGCCACCTGAGCGATCCAGGGGCCGGCCGCGTTGATCAGCGCTCTCGCGCGGATGGTCCGGCGCCCGCCGGTGGTGTTGTCGTGCAGCGTGATCCTCCAGGCTCCCTCAACCCGTTCCGCTGCGACACAAGCCGTCCGTGGCGCGATCGTTGCCCCGCGCTCAGCAGCATCGCGTGCATTCAGCACCACCAGCCTCGAATCCTCCACCCAGCAATCCGAGTACGCAAACCCCTTCGAGAATTCAGGCTTCAGTGGCGTCCCCGCAGGGTCCGATTGCAGGTTTACGGTTCGCGTGGGCGGCAGGCGCTTCCGTCCACCCAGGTGGTCATACAAAAACAGTCCAAATCGCAGCATCCAGGCCGGACGAAGTTGCTGATGGTGTGGCAGCACGAACCGCATGGGCCGGATAATATGCGGCGCGATCCCCCACAGCACCTCGCGCTCCATCAGCGCCTCGCGTACCAGCCGGAACTCGTAGTGTTCCAGGTAGCGCAACCCGCCATGGATCAGCTTGGTTGACGCGCTGGACGTGCCGGACCCCAGATCATCCTTCTCGCACAGAAAGACGCTACAGCCTCGTCCAGCCGCATCACGGGCGATCCCGCAGCCGTTTACGCCACCGCCGATGATAACGAGGTCGTAGTCGCAAGGTCCGTCCGCTTTATCCATCCGTCAGTTTCATCTCCGGGATCCGGGCGACGCCGATCCACGCGTTCGTCTCTTGGTGCTTCGGCGAGCCTCACTGTGGGACCCAACCCTAGTGGCTTCCGGTCCCAGGTTGCAGGCGAAAATCGTTCACCGTGCAGCAATGCCGGCCGGCTGGCGTCACAACTGTTGGCAGGACAGCTCGGCCCGTGATCTGTTGCTGCCACCAGCGAGTGTCCAGTACAGCGATGCCTTCTCATCAACCAGCAGCAACGAGCTTCCGACGTGAATGATATCTGGCGGGACATGCTGCACCTGCGGGCCGATGCCACCCTGGCGATTGGCCTCGTCCTGGCGATATGCACGACCGTCCACGTTCTGTTGCGTAAACGCGAAGTCGCGTCATCGGTTGGCTGGATCGGATTGGTCTGGTTCGCGCCGATCCTCGGGGCGATCGCCTATGTGATGTTCGGTGTGAACCGGGTTCGGCGTCGGGCTCGGCTGTTGCGCTCGGCGGACAACCCCGGCGCCGCTTTTGCCCGCCATCCGCCCGCGGCGCCTGCCAGTATGGACTCTCTGGAACGCGGCGTTGCCCACATCACCGGCCGCTCATTGCTTGCCGGCACCGAGGTGGCGATCTTCCGCAACGGCGATGCGGCCTATCCGCCAATGCTGGCGGCAATCGCTGCCGCCACGTCCAGCATTGGTCTCTCTTCATATATCTTCCGCGACGACATCTGGGGCGGACGCTTCATCGACGCGTTGGCCGATGCGGCGCGGCGCGGGGTTGCCGTTCGCGTGCTCATTGACGGTGTCGGCGGCGGCTGGCTCGCCTCGCGCGCGTTCCACCGGTTGCGCCGCCAGGGCGTTTCGGCAGCTCGGTTCATGCACTCGTTGCTGCCCTGGCGCATGCCGTTCCTCAACTTGCGCAATCATAAGAAAGTCTTGGTGATCGACGGGAAAGTCGCATTCACCGGCGGCATGAACATCGCCGACGAGAACGTCATGGCCACCAGCCCAAAGATGCCGGTCCAGGACCTGCACTTCCGGATAAGCGGGCCGGTCGTTGCCCAACTCGTCGAAGCGTTCGCCGATGACTGGGATTCTGTCGTCGGTGAGGACCTCGGCGGCGCGGCGTGGCTGCCATCCATCCCGCCATGCAGCGGCCCGCCCGCCCGCGTCATCGATTCCGGTCCCGATGAACATCTTGAAAAGATCGAGTTCGCCATTCTCCAGGCGGTCTTTTGTGCTCGCACCAGCATCACCGTCATGTCACCCTATTTCCTGCCGGATGAGCGGTTGATCACGGCCCTGTCGCTGGCGGCCATGCGTGGGGTTTCAGTCGACGTCGTCATCCCCGATCACAGCAACCACACTCTGGTCGACTGGGCGACGCGCACCAATATCGGCCCGCTGCTGCTGGACGGGGTCCGTATCTGGCGCAGTCCGTCACCCTTCCATCATGACAAGGTCATGGTTGTCGACGGTGAATGGTGCCTGATCGGCAGCTGCAACTGGGACATCCGCTCCTTCCGCCTGAACTTCGAAATGTGCATGGAAGTCTATGATCGTGACCTCGCGTCCAGGCTCACCAACTCCATGGAAGACAGCCGCGGTTCGGAATTGACCCAGCGGGAGCTGGATGCCCGCACATTACCAATACGTGTGCGCGACGCGGCAGCCCGTTTGATGCTCCCCTACCTTTGAACGCGCGCAAATGGCCAGCCATGCAGACAATTTGATTGCGCTTCGTCCGCACTGCCTGCATTTATCCTCTTGATGATCAAGCTAGTCAGTTGGAATTTGCTCCGCCTCACCGGGGCGTCGCTTGACGACGTCGTTCGCCTGATCCGGCGTGAAGATCCCGATCTTCTGCTGATGCAGGAGGCGACGCGGGAGATGGACGGTCTGACGAAGCGCGTCGGCGGCCAGTATCAGCGAAACTTGCTGCCGGGCAGGGTCCACGGCCTCGCGGTCTGGAGCCCGGTATCGCTCCCCACCGCACCCGAGGTCCTGCCGCTCCAGGCGGGCGCCATGTTCCATCGGCTGTGCCAGATCATCGACCTTGGCTCGATCACCGTCGCCAATGTCCACCTGTCGCATGGCCAGATCCTGAACAGGCGGCAACTGCGGCGAATAGCCAAGGTGCTGCCGCACCGTGCGGCCGTGGTCGGCGACTACAACCTGATAGGCCCAACCCTGCTGCCTGGTTTTCGTGATGTTGGACCGCGCGAGCCGACCCATGTCGCCGGCGACGTCGTCCCGCTCCGGATCGACCGCTGCCTGATCCGCGGTGTGGCGTGCCTCGGCGCCAGAGCCTTGCTGCGCGAAGCCTCGGACCATCGTCCAATCGTGGTCAACCTGGCAACAGCCTCTTTGCACCAGGCGGCCGAGGCCGCATCAGCAATGGCGCTGGGGGTCGTGGCTTAAAAGCTGCCCCAGGACCGGAATTAAGGGCTATGCACAGCACGGTCCTCGCATCCAAGCCTCCCACGCGTTCTCCATCAGTCGTCCTGCCTTGTCAGTGATGCGGCGGCGTAACGCGACCTGCCGGCGACAAGAATACTGTGATGAGCACTGTTGCTCGTCGCAGCCGATGTGGGGCCGTCATCGCGCCACCAGGTGCCCGCGCTTGCGGATGATCCAGATCGTAGCGCAAGGTTCCCGCCGTCCGGACTGACACCTTCAGCACGACACAGTTCACAATGTCCGGCCGCGCAGCAGGAGCCTGTCATGACCTCGGCCCTCCATTATCTTGAACTCACCGAGTTGTCCCGGCGCATCCAGACACGTGAAATCTCGCCCGTCGAGGCGACCACAGCCCAACTCGCGCGCATCGAAAGGCTGGACGGCCAGCTCAGGAGCTTCGCCCACCTCATGGCTGAGGCGGCCCTGATCCAGGCTCGCGCTGCCGAAGCCGAAATCATGCGCGGCGAGATCCGCGGGCCCCTGCACGGCGTGCCGATTGCGGTGAAGGACCTATGCTGGACCCACGGCGTCCCGACCGCCGCCGGCATGACGATCTACAGGGACTTTCGTCCCGCCGAAGACGCCACCGTCGTGCGCAGACTATATGCCGCTGGCGCCGTCATCATCGGCAAGCTGCAACTGACCGAGGGTGCCTATGCCGACCACCATCCAAGGATTCCCGCGCCGGTAAATCCCTGGAACCCGGCGCATTGGTCAGGCGCCTCATCAAGTGGTTCCGGCGTGGCGACCGCCGCCGGACTCTGCTACGCGTCGCTTGGATCCGATACCGGAGGTTCCATACGCTTCCCCTCCGCGGCTAACGGGATCACCGGGCTCAAACCAACCTGGGGCCGGGTCAGCCGCCACGGGGTCTTCGAGCTGGCTGCGACCCTCGACCATATCGGTCCCATGGCCCGCAGCGCAGCCGATTGCGGCGCGATGCTGGGCGCCATCGCCGGAAGCGATCCCAACGATGCCACGGCGGTGCAGGATCCGGTGCCGAATTACCTCGCCGGTATGACCCGGGGACTGCATGGCCTGCGTATCGGCGTCGACCACACGTGGAACACCAAGGGTGTCGACGCGCCCACTATCGCCGCTGTTGCTGCCGCAATCGAGACCGTGCGCGCCCTCGGTGGCGAAATCCGTGAGGTGAGGTTTCCCGACGTGTCCCAGGCCATTGCCGACTGGTTCCCCCTTTGTGGTGTCGAGACCGCGGTCGCGCATGAGGCGACCTATCCCGCGCGCCAGGATGAGTATGGCCCGGCTCTGTCCGGCCTGATCGATCTGGGCCGAAGCCTTTCCGGCCTGGACTACCAGAAGATTATCCTGCGGCGGGGCGATCTTCGCGGGCGCGTGGCCGCGATGTTCCGCGACATCGACCTGTTGCTGGTGCCGGCGCAGGGTATCGCATCGCCCACGACCGCCCTGATGGCCCGCCTCGGCGAAGATCCGGACATGTTGAACGCATTGCTGCGCTTCACCTGTCCGTTTGACCTGACCGGCAGCCCCACGATTACCCTTCCGTGTGGCTTTACCGAGGCCGGAACGCCGCTCGCATTCCAGTTCGTCGGTCGTCATATGGAAGAGGAGATGCTGGTGCGCGCCGGCTATGCCTACCAGACTGCCACGGACTGGCATCGCCAGCATCCGGCTTTGCCAACCGGTTGAACGATTTGACCAGGCAACCTTAAGTCGATCTGCGCCAGTTCATGAGGGGTGGCTGGCGTCGAAGGCGCCCCAACGGCCCAGATCCGCCGAACCCCCGGTG